>NZ_CP024201.1:3815000-4115000 GCF_002749615.1 Caulobacter mirabilis | reverse complement strand
CGAGACGGACAAGGCGGGGCTCTATCTTCCCGACTTGAATGCGCTGGAGTTTGGGGTGTCCCGCGGCGACCGCCGCATGCTCCAGCCGCTCGCCGTGCTAAGGGCCTTCGCCGGCGACGAGCCGGGCGCGCTTTCGAGCGGCCCGATCCGTCCTCACCCACGGCGGCGGAGACCTGGTTCGTGGGCGGGCGGGAACATCGGTTCCGCTGGCGCGGCCTGAACGAGTGTCGCGGCGAATGGGTCCGTCTGGAGGTGTCCGGCAGGGTCGGCGGCTGGCGTCAGGGCTGGGCGCGGGGCGTCTGCAACGCCCAGGAGACCAGCTGCGACGGCGCCGTGGGCGACAGCCTGCCGAGCGATCGCCGGCCCTTCTGACGAAAAAGGGCGGCGACCCTGCGGCCGCCGCCCTTCCCGATCGTCCGTTTCCGGAGACTAGTAGCGGTAGTGCTCGGGCTTGAACGGCCCCTGTTGCGGCACGCCGATGTAGTCGGCCTGCTCCTTGGCCAGGGTCGTCAGCTTGGCGCCCAGCTTGGCCAGGTGGAGGAAGGCGACCTTCTCGTCCAGGTGCTTGGGCAGGGTGAAGACGTTGTTGGTGTAGGCCTTCAGGTTCGTCCACAGCTCGATCTGGGCCAGCGTCTGGTTGGTGAACGACGCCGACATCACGAACGACGGGTGGCCGGTCGCGTTGCCCAGGTTCACCAGGCGGCCTTCCGACAGCAGGATGATCTTGTTCCCGCCCGGGAACTCGATGTGGTGGACCTGCGGCTTGATCTCGTCCCACTTGAAGTTCTTCAGGCCGGCGACCTGAATCTCCGAGTCGAAGTGGCCGATGTTGCAGACGATCGCGTTGTTCCGCATGCGGCGCATGTGGTCGACGGTGATGACGTCCTTGTTGCCGGTCGCGGTGACGAAGATGTCGGCCTTGTCGGCGACGTCGTCGAGCGTCTGGACTTCATAGCCTTCCATCGCCGCCTGCAGGGCGCAGATCGGGTCGATCTCGGTGACGATCACGCGGGCGCCGCCCTGGCGCAGCGAGGCGGCCGAGCCCTTGCCCACGTCGCCGTAGCCGCAGACGACCGCGACCTTGCCCGACAGCATGACGTCGGTGCCGCGACGGATCGCGTCGACCAGCGATTCACGGCAGCCGTACAGGTTGTCGAACTTCGACTTGGTGACGCTGTCGTTGACGTTGATGGCCGGGAACGGCAGCTCGCCCTTTTCGGCCAGCTGGTACAGGCGATGGACGCCGGTGGTGGTCTCTTCCGACACGCCGGTGATGGCGTTGCGGATGGCGGTGTAGAAGCCCGGCTTTTCCTTCAGGTAGGTCTTCATGACCGCGTAGAGGGCTTCTTCTTCCTCGTTCTGCGGGTTGTCGAGGATCGAGGGATCCTTCTCGGCCTTCGGGCCGAGCACGCAGAGCAGGGTGGCGTCGCCGCCGTCGTCGAGGATCAGGTTCGGGTAGCCGCCGTCCGACCACTCGAAGATCTTGTGGGTGTATTGCCAGTACTCGTACAGGGTCTCGCCCTTCACGGCGAAGACCGGGGTGCCGGTGGCGGCGATGCCGGCCGCGGCGTGGTCCTGGGTCGAGAAGATGTTGCACGAGGCCCAGCGCACGTCGGCGCCCAGGGCCTTCAGGGTCTCGATCAGGACGGCCGTCTGGATCGTCATGTGCAGCGAGCCGGCGATCCGCGCGCCCTTCAGCGGCTGATCCTTGCCGAACTCCTCGCGGACGGCCATCAGGCCCGGCATTTCGGTTTCGGCGATGGCGATTTCCTTGCGGCCCCAATCGGCCAGCGAAAGGTCGCGCACGATGCTCTCGGTCACGCGGAAGCTCCTCTGCGGTGTGGCCGGTTCTATAGCCGGACGCCGCGTCCGTCGCAACTCGGATATAAAGATATCCTTATGTCCGGGTTGCGACGTCCGGCTCAGGCGCCGCCGATCCGGGCGGCGCAGGCTTTGCGGGCGGTCTCGTCCAGGCTCGGGGCGATCACGATCTCCCGCGCCGCGAAGTTGCCCTTGCCCTCCGGCATGAAGCGGATGACCCGCTCGCCGTCGCCTTCCTTGATCCGGACCGCGTACTCGATCCGGGCGTCGCCGACGACGCCGGCCTCTCGACGGACGATCTTCATGCCCTCGCGCAGGCCGGCGGCGTAGGCCGGGCTATCCGTCTTCAGGCCGGTGACCACGTTCCCGGCCTTGCTGGTCGCCTCCGGATCCCATCCGCGCTCGAAGACCCGCCGGTTCTCGCTTGCGATCCGGGCGCAGGTCCCGAACAGGTCGGCCGGGAGGACGACCGGCTCGCCGGCGTCGACGTAGCGGGCGTAATCCTGGGCGACGTCCAGCCCGGCGACCTCGTTCATCGCCTTGGCGAAAGCCTCTCTGACGTAACCCACCTCGTCGCTGGTCTTGGCCGCCTCGCGCCAGCGGCGCATCAGGAAGACGACGTCGTCCAGGTCCTTGGCGCCGTTGGTCGCCGTCCGGATCTTGGCGTCCCAGTAGAAGGCCAGCAGCATGCCCCGCTGATAGGGCAGCTTGCCGACCTGGGCGTTGGTCCAGAAATCCTTGAGGATGCGGCTGTTGGGCTCTGCCCGGACCGGCGAGACCTCATAGGCCAGGAGACTTTCGTTGGCGTACCTGGCGAAGTCTTCCAGGCTCCAGACGCCGGTCCGCAGCAGGGTGCGGTAGGTGTAGAAGTCGGTGAAGCCCTCGCTGAACCAGTAGGAGCCCGCCTCGTCCTCCTTGGGCATGCGGCCAAGGGCGCGCGGAACCCAGGTGTGGATGTGTTCGTGCGCGATCACATAGCGAAGGGCGCTGTCCGTGGCGTTCGCGGTCGCGAACATGGCGAAGGCGTCGCCGCGCCCCGTGCCGCCGATCGAGACCTGCGTCAGAGCGCCGTCGGTCGGAATCAGGGTGACGAAGTAGGGGCCTTTCTTGTCGCCCCAGAAGCGGCGCTGGGCGTCCAACACGCTGGAGACCAGATCGGCGAACCGGTCGGGGGTGAAGTCCCATTGGCCGCGCATGGCCAGGCGCACGCTGCCGCCGTCGATCGGACGGGTGACGATCCTGAAGTCGGGACCGCCGACGCTGACGCTCTGCAGGACGTCGCCGACCTGCAGCCTGCGTCCGCCGCCGTGGTCGAGATCCGAGGCGATCGTCCAGTCCTTCGGCCAGTCCCGCCAGCGGAAGCGCGCCGGCGCCTGATAGCGGTCCTCCGGCTCAGCGAAGACGGCCTCGCCGAGCAGGTGAAACCAGGCAGGGCGGATGACGGGACGATACGGATTGCCGGCCGGCGGGTCGCCTGGATAGCCGTTGGCGACCTGGTAGCGCAGGGTGATCCGGGCGTGCTTCCCGTGGCGGATCAGCAGGACGCCCGGACTCTCGACCGTCGCCTCGCCGCCTTCGGCCGCGACCGGCGACAGGTGCCGGTAGAGCTCCGTCTCGCCGCCCCAGTCATTCGGCAGCCGGACGCGGGTGTCGCCATCCGCTTCGCCGACGAAACGGACCTCGACCGCCACGGCCTTGAGGGCGTCACCCTCGAACACCGGAGCGAGGCTGTATTCCACCGGAGCCGGGCGGGCCGCGCCGAGCGCGCCCAGGGCGGCCATCGCCGCGATCATGACTGCCAGACGCACGAAGCCCCCCGACCTCTATCGCAGAAGCGCAAATCCTCGCTCAGCCTTGGTCACCGAACTGGGCGTCAGTGTGGCGACCCTCGACAGGCGTTCGGCCAGGCGCGCCAGATCGGCTGGATCGCCGGACATCAGTTCGAGCTCGAGTTCCAGGAAGGCGTCCCGGCGGTTTCCGGCGGAGACTTCGGCGTCGTCGATGACCAGCTCGATCGCACCGCCGCCTTCCTGGACGAGGCGGATGGTGCGCCGGCTGCGGACCGTGAATTGCGGCGTCAGGACCGTATCGGGACTGACCGGGGCCGGCGTCGTCGCCAGCAGGGCGAGGTCGGGTTCGTCCGTCGTCACCGGCCAGTCCCATTCGTCGCGGCCGCCGTCCTCGCCCAAGGCGGACTTCAGGGTCTGGACGCGCTTCCCGGCGGACCGGCGGACCCGCAGGCCGAAGCCGGCCCGGCTCAGCGCATGGTCGGCGGTGTCGTAGTAGATCGCGACCAGATCCTTCACGACCGTCTCGCCGGGCGGCAGGGCGGCCAGCACGGCCTGCGCCGCTGCCGCGTCCAGCAGGAACTTCAGCTCGATCTCTCGGTTCGGCGTGGTCATGGCCTCGGCTGTGACGCTTTCCGGCGCTTCCCGCAACCCGCCGGCCTCTCTAGGGTGCGAACCAATAATCAGTACGAGGGGGAGTTCCCATGTTGAAGAAAGGCCTGCTCGCGGCCGCCGCCATCGCCGCCGCCGGGCTCGTGTCCGTGTCGGCCTCGGCCCGCCAGCCCGCGGACGAGGTGGTGATCGTCCACGCCGGCACGCTGCTCGACCGGCCTGGCCAGGCCCCGCGGCGCAACGCCAGCCTGATCATCCGCAACGGCAAGATCGAGGCGGTGCGCGACGGCTTCGTCGCCGGCTCGGAATTCCCCGGCGCCAAGGTAGTCGACCTGTCGACCAAGTTCGTCCTGCCGGGCCTGATCGATTCCCACGTCCACCTGATCTCGGACCGCGCCGGGGTCGAAGGGCAGCTGGCGAGCATGACCGACTCGACGGCCGACTTCGCCTATGAGGCGGCCTGGAACGCCCAGAAGACCCTGAACGCCGGTTTCACCACCGTGCGGAACCTGGGCGACGACGACGGCGTCACCCTGGCCCTGCGCGACGCCATCGCCGCCGGGCGGATGACCGGTCCGCGCATCGTCGACGCCGGAACCTCGATCTCGACCACCTCCGGCCACATGGACGGCCGTCTGGGCTTCCGGGACGAGCTGCGCGAGGCGATCCCGCACGCCAATGTGTGCGACGGGCCGGAGTCGTGCCGCGAGGCCGTCCGTCTCCAGGTCGGCCGCGGCGTCGACGTCATCAAGATCGCCACCACCGGCGGCGTGAACAGCCGCATCGGCGCCGGCCTGGGCGCCCAGATGTTCGACGACGAGGCCGAGGCGCTGATCGCCACGGCTCATCTCTACGGCAAGAAGGTCGCCGTCCATGCTCACGGAGCCGACGGCATCAAACTGGCTCTGCGCCACGGCGCCGACTCGATCGAGCACGGCACGACCATGGATGAGGAGACCATCCAGCTGTTTCTCAAGACCAAGGCCTACTACGTCCCCACGCTCTCGACGGTGAACGGCTACATCGAGCGGATCGCCAAGGATCCCAACGCCTACAGCCCCGAGGTTCGGGCCAAGGTCGACTGGCGGATCAAGATCACCGGCGAGTCGGTCCGCAAGGCCGTCCCGCGCGGCGTGCGCATCGCCTTCGGCACCGACGCGGGCGTGTCCAAGCACGGCCGCAACGCCGACGAGTTCGAGATGCTGGTCAAGTTCGGCATGACCCCCATGGAGGCGATCAAGGCCGCAACCGTGAACGCCGCGGATCTGCTCGGCCTGTCGGATCAGATCGGGACTCTGGAGGCCGGCAAGCAGGCCGACCTGATCGCCATCGACACTGATCCGCTGGCTGACGTGACGTCGCTCAAGAAAGTCGGCTTTGTGATGAAGGGCGGCCGCGTCTACAAGGGCGGCGCCTAACGGCCTGTATGGAGAGACCAGCCCCATGAACGCTCCCGTCCGCTTCGCCGACCCCGCCCTGCCGCGCCACGACTGGACGCGCGCCGAGGTCGAGGCGCTGTTCGAGCTGCCGTTCATGGAGCTGGTCTTCCAGGCCGCCCAGGTCCACCGGCGCTGGTTCGATCCGAGCGAGCTGCAGCTGAGCCAGCTGCTGTCGATCAAGACCGGCGGCTGCGCCGAGAACTGCGGCTACTGCAGCCAGTCGGCCTCGTTCAAGACGGGGCTGAAGGCCGAGAAGCTGATGGATCTCGACACCGTCGTGACGGCCGCCAAGGCGGCCAAGGCCGGCGGGGCGCAGCGGTTCTGCATGGGCGCCGCCTGGCGCGATCTGAAGGATCGCGACCTGCCCAAGGTCGCCGCCATGATCACCGAGGTGAAGTCGCTGGGCATGGAGACCTGCGTCACCCTGGGCATGCTCAAGGCCGAGCAGGCCGTGGCGCTGAAGGACGCGGGCCTCGACTACTACAACCACAACCTCGACACCTCGCGGGAGTACTACGACAAGGTCGTCACCACCCGGACCTACGACGATCGCCTGGAAACGCTGCAGCACGTGCGCGACGCCGGCATCTCGACCTGCTGCGGCGGGATCGTGGGCATGGGCGAGAGCCGGGAGGACCGCGCCAGCTTCCTGCATCAGCTGGCCACCCTGCCGGCCCATCCCGACAGCCTGCCGATCAACGGCCTTGTGCCGGTCAGCGGGACGCCGCTGGGCGACAAGATCAAGCGCGAGGGCGAGATCGACGGGCTGGAGTTCGTGCGCACCGTCGCCGTCGCCCGGATCGTCTGTCCCAAGTCGATGGTTCGCCTGTCGGCCGGCCGCGACGACATGAGCCGCGAACTGCAGGCCCTCTGCTACCTGGCCGGGGCCAACTCGATCTTCGTGGGCGGCAAGCTGTTGACCACGCCGCTGCCCGGCATGGACGAGGACAGCGTCCTGATGCGCGACCTGGGCATGCGCCCGATGGGAAGCCCCGCCCAGGCTTGATCCCGGCGACGCCCCCGGGCCAGAGTGGATGCGACCGATGCGTGTGTCGCGTTCATCCCGGGGGGACTCATGAAGTACAAGAGCGTGTTGACGGCCGCCGTCCTGGCCGCCGCGTTCGGCGTCGTCGCGCCGGCGGATAGCTGGGCCAGGCCCGCCGCGAAGGGCGCGCCCGCGCTGGCGCCGCTGCCGGACGTGAACATCCCCTACACGAAGTTCGTTCTGCCGAACGGCCTGACGGTGATCGTGCACGAGGATCGCAAGGCGCCGATCGTCGCCGTCAACGTCTGGTACCACGTCGGCTCCAAGGACGAGCCGCAGGGCCGGACCGGGTTCGCCCACCTGTTCGAGCATCTCATGTTCAACGGGTCGGAGAACGCCGACGAGGACTGGTTCAAGGCGCTGGAGCAGGTCGGCGCCACGGACCTGAACGGCACGACCAACACCGATCGCACCAACTACTTCCAGAACGTGCCGACCGCGGCCCTGGACCAGGTCCTGTGGCTGGAGGCGGATCGCATGGGGCGGCTGCTTGGAGCGGTCACCCAGGCCAAGCTCGATGAGCAGCGGGGCGTCGTCCAGAACGAGAAGCGCGAGGGCGACAACGAGCCCTATGCCGTCGCCTGGGACCTGATCACCACGAACACCTACCGGCAGGACCATCCCTACGGCCATACCGTGATCGGCTCGATGGAGGATCTCGACGCCGCCAAGCTCGAGGACGTCCACGCCTGGTTCAAGAAATACTATGGCCCGGCCAACGCCACGCTCGTCCTGGCCGGCGATATCTCGCCCGCGGAAGCGCGCAAGAAGGTCGAGGCCTATTTCGGTGATCTCCCGTCCGGTCCGCCGGTGCCGCGCCAGACGGCCTGGCCCGCCAAGCGCACCGGCGAACAGCGCGCGACGGCCCAGGATCGCGTCCCGCAGCCCCGCCTCTACAAGGTCTGGAACGTGCCGGAGGCCGGCGCGGCCGACACGGACTATCTGGCGCTGCTGTCCGACGTGCTGGCGTCAGACAAGAGCGCCCGCCTCTATGAACGCTTCGTCCTGAAGGAGCAGACGGCGACCTCGGTCAGCGCCTACGTCTCCGAGGGCGAGCTCGGCTCGACGTTCGGCATCGTCGTGACGGTGAAGCCCGGCGGCGACATCGACGCCGTCGAGAAGGCCGTGGACGCCGAACTGGCGAAGCTGCTGAAGGAGGGGCCGACCGAGGCCGAACTGGCGCGGATCAAGACTTCCCGCGTCGACGGTTTCATCCGCGGCGTCGAGCGGATCGGCGGTTTCGGCGGCAAGTCGGACCTGCTGGCGCAGAGCCAAGTGTTCCACGGCTCGCCGGACGCCTGGAAACAGTCCCTGAACCGCTACCGCGGCGCCAGCGTCGCCGACCTGAAGGCGGCCGGGAACCGCTGGCTGACCGACGGCGTGTTCTCGCTGCAGATTACGCCCTTCACCGCGCGGGAGACGGGATCAGCCGCCGCGCCGCCGCGACCGGCCGTGGGCCAGATCGCCGCGCCGGTGTTCGACAGCTACCAGCGGGCCAAACTCACCAACGGCGTCGATGTGGTGTTCGCCCGTCGCACGGCCGTGCCGACCATCGACCTGACGCTGATCATGCCGACTACGTCCTCGTCGCGGACGGGCCTGGCCGGCATGACCCTGGACATGATGGACGAGGGCACGGCGACCCGCGACACCATTGCGATCAGCCGCGAGCAGACCGAACTGGGCGCGCAGATCTCGACCACCGGCGGCATGCTCTACAACTACGCTTCGCTGTCGGCGCTCGCGCCGCGCCTGGAGCCGTCGCTGGACCTGTTCGTCGACATCCTGCGCAACCCGGCCTTCCGCGAGGCCGACATCGACCGGCTCAAGAAGCTGCGCATCGCCTCGCTCAAGCAGTCCCGCCAGCAGCCGAACGCCATGGCCAACCGCGTACTGTTCCCGCGGGTCTATGGCGTCGACCACCCCTACGGACGACTGATCACCGAGCAGACCATCGACGCGCTGAACCGCGACGCGCTGACGGCCTACCATCAGCAATGGATCAAGCCGCAGGGCGCGACCCTGGTGGTGGTCGGGGACACCACGCTGGAACAGATCCTGCCCCTGCTCGAGAAGCGGTTCGGGACCTGGACCGCCGCGCCGCCTCCGGCCCGGGCCGAGATCCCGCCGGCCGCGCCGAAGCCCGGCGTCTACCTGATCGACAAGCCGGGCGCGGTCCAGTCGGTGCTGACGGCGGCCTTCCCGATGGCGCCGCGCGTCGAGGCCGAGCAGCCGGCCACCGAAGTGATGAACAACACCTTCGGCGGGGCGTTCGTCTCGCGGTTGAACATGAACCTTCGCGAGGACAAGCACTGGTCCTACGGGGCCTTCAGCTTCGTCAACGGATCGATCGGGCCGCGCGCCTTCGTCGCCTCCACCTCGGTCCAGACCGACAAGACCGGGCCGTCCCTGGTCGAGATGAAGAAGGAGTTCGCGGACATCGTCGGTTCGCGCCCGGTCACCGCCTCCGAACTGGCCAAGTCCCAGGATGATCTCGTGCGCTCGCTGCCCGGCTTCTGGGAAACCGCCTCGGCGGTCTCCAGCAGCCTAGGCCAGATCGTCACCCTGGGCCTGCCGGCGGATCACTTCACGACCTATCCCAAGCGGGTGCGGGACGTGACGGCCGCGGAGGCCACGGCGGCCGCGCGCAAGGCGATCCATCCCGACCAGGCGGTCTGGGTGATCGTCGGCGACCGGGCCAAGATCGAGAAGGAGGTTCGCGCCGCGGGTCTCGGATCCGTGACCGTGGTGGACGCCGACGGCAATCCGGTTCCCTAGGGCGGGGGAGCGGGGCTACCGCTCCTCGTCGAAGCGCGCGGCGACCAGGTCGCTGAGCGCTTCGACCGCGGCGGCGGCCTCAGGGCCCGTGGCGCTGATCTCGATGGTCGAGCCGATGCCGGCGGCCAGCATCATCAGGCCCATGATCGAGCGGGCGTCGACGGTCTGGCCGTCGCGGCTGACCTGGACCTCGGCGTCGTAGCCGGCGGCCATCTTGACGAACTTCGCCGAGGCCCGCGCGTGCAGGCCTCGCTCGTTCACGATCTCGACCGTTCGCTTCGTCGTCACTTCTCGCCCGCCAGGACGTAGGAGGCGACGGAGATGTACTTGCGGCCGGCTTCCTGGGCCGAGTGCACGCATTCTTCCAGGTTCTGCCGCGTGCGCAGGCTGGCCAGCTTGATCAGCATCGGCAGGTTCAGGCCGGCGATGACCTCGGCCCGGGTCTGCTCCATCACGCTGATGGCCAGGTTGCTCGGCGTGCCGCCGAACATGTCGGTCAGCAGGATGACGCCCTTGCCGGAATCGACCTGGGCGCACGCCTTCAGGATGTCCTTCCGGCGCTTCTCCATGTCGTCGTCGGGGCCGATGCAGATGGGGACGACCGCTTCCTGCGGGCCCACCACATGCTCCATGGCGAAGACGAACTCCTGCGCCAGCCGACCGTGGGTTACGATCACGAGCCCTATCATTTCCGGGCCCAACGCCTTGTCATGATCAAATCCGGGTATCCCCATGCCCGACGGAAGGTCGGCCACACCGCGAAGGCGCCTAGATACGCCCGTTAATGATCGTATCCAAGATGCTGCATTGCGCGACGTAATTTCGCGGGCGCCGAGGGATCGAAAGGCCACAGGGGGCGCAGGGGCACGCTTCGGTCGAGCAGGCTCAGGGTCTCGCCCTGTGGAAAGCGTTCGACGGCCTCCGGCGAAGCCTCGCAGCGCACCGCCAGAACGATCTCGCTGAACGGCAGCGTCGCCGCGGGCAGCACGCCCAGGCCTCGGCTCTCCATCAGGTCCCGCAGCGTGTCGGGCGCACGGCCGTAGAGGCGATCACCGACGGTCCAGATCACGACCCGGTCGTCGGCGACCGGCCGGAAGCCGGCCTCGCTCGCCCGCAGCAGCAGGTCGCTCTTGCCCGAGCCGGACGGACCGACCAGGAGGAGGCCCCGCCATTCGCCGTCCAGGCGCAGCGCCGCCAGGCCGCCGTGCAGGATCACGGGCGGCGCTCGGGCAGGGTGACGGTGAAGCGCGCTCCGACGACCGCATCGTCCTCGCCCCTGCGGTTCTCGGCATGGACCTTGCCGCCGTGGGCGTCGACGATCTGGCGGGCGATCGACAGGCCGAGCCCCGAATTGCCCCCGAACGCCGCGCCTTTGGGCCGCGAGGTGTAGAAGCGCTCGAAGACGGTCTCCAGGTTGTCGGGCGGGATGCCGGGACCGTCGTCCTCGACCAGGATCCTGGCCACGCCTCGCTCGTGGCTGAGCGTCACCCGGACCTCGCCGCCGGCGGGGCTGAAGGAGCGAGCGTTGTCGATGAGGTTGCGGAACACCTGGCCCAGCGGGCCATCCCGACCGGCGACCGAGATCGTCTGGTCCGGATGTGTCAGGCGCACGGTGACGTCGCCGGGCTTGGCCGCCGAATCGTAGACGGCGACGATGTCGCCGAGCAGGCGGCCCAGGTCGATGGGGCGCGGCTCGTCTCGCGACAGTTCCGCGTCCAGCCGCGAGGCGTTCGAGATGTCGGTGACCAGCCGGTCCAGCCGTCCGACGTCCTGTTTCAGAATCCCCATCAGGCGGTCGCGGGCCTTGGCGTCCTTGACCAGATCCAGCGTCTCGATCGCCGAGCGGATCGACGTCAGCGGGTTGCGAATCTCATGCGCCACGTCGGCGGCGAAGCGCTCGATGGCGTCCATCCGCTCCGACAGAGTGTCGGTCATCGACTCCAGCGAGCGGGACAGGTCGCCGATCTCGTCGTCGCGACGGGCCAGGTCCGGCAGTGAGATCGATCGCGCGCGAGCGGCCTTCACCCGGTCGGCGGACCGCGCCAGTCGCAGGATCGGACGGGCGACCAGCAGGCTCAGCAGCAGCGACGAAAGCAGGGTCACGCCGGTGGCGATGAGGATGAAGGGGATCAGGTTGGCCCGCTCCCGGGCGATGATCTGGTCGACGTCGCCCGCCTCAAGCGTCAGCACGCCGACGACGGCGCGGACGCGCTTGATCGGCAGCGAGACGGAGATCACCTGCTCGCCGGTCTCGGAGACGCGGCGGCCCTTGACGGGCTCGCCCTCGTGGGCGGCGGCCAGCTCGGCCTGAAGGGCGCGGTCGGCCCGTTCCTCGGCGCGGGTCCGCTCGCTCGAGGGGGCGGCCTGGCCGGGCTTGCGCGCCGGCGGCAACGGTTTCCACTCGACGCGGTCGGCGACGAAATAGGAGTCGGCGATCATCCGGCCGTCCTTGTCGAACAGGCGGACCCGCTGGTTGCGCGGGATATGCAGCAGTTGCAGCAGCTGGGCCGCGCGCTCGGGCTGCAGCGCCGGCTCGGGCTCGCCGACCGTGGCCGCGTCGTCGATGATGTGGGCGATCCACTCGCCCTGGGTGATCAGACTGTCGATCCGCGCGTTGACGAGGCCCCGCCGCATCTCGTTGAGCGTCAGGGCCCCGCCGACCAGGATGGCCAGGCTGAGCAGATTCAGGGCGATGATCAGCCGGCCGAGCCGCGACCCGCGGGGCAGGAACCAGCGCCGGGGCGACGCCTCGGACTCAGGACTCGCGGTAGCGGTATCCGACGCCATACAGGGTCTCGATCGCGTCGAAGGTCGGGTCTACCTGGCGGAACTTCTTCCGCATCCGCTTGATGTGGCTGTCGATGGTGCGGTCGTCGACATAGACCTGATCGTCGTAGGCGGCGTCCATCAGGTTGTCGCGGCTCTTCACGAAGCCGGGGCGCTGGGCCAGCGACTGCAGCAGCAGGAACTCGGTGACGGTCAGGCGGACCGGCTTGCCGTCCCACAGGCTGTCGTGCCGCTCAGGGTCCAGGGTCAGCTTGCCGCGCTTCATCGCCTTGGCGCTGGGCTCGATCGGCCCCGCGGCGGCCAGGTCCTCGTCCTGAACGTCGGCCCGACGGAGCACGGCCTTGACCCGCTCCAGCAGCAGCCGCTGGCTGAACGGCTTGTGGATGTAGTCGTCCGCGCCGAGGTTGAAGCCGAGGATCTCATCGATCTCCTCGTCCTTCGAAGTCAGCATGATGACCGGCAGGTCGGAGGTCTGGCGCAGACGGCGCAGAACCTCCATGCCGTCCATGCGCGGCATCTTCACGTCGAGGATCGCCAGGTCCGGCGGCGACGTCTGCAGGGACTCGAGCCCGGCGGCTCCATCATAGCAAGCATTGACCGTGTGGCCGTGGCTTTCCAGCGCCAGCGAAACCGAGGCGACGATGTTCTCGTCGTCGTCCACCAGGGTGATCTTGGCCATCGAAGTCCTTCTATCTGGTCGCCCGCGTCGCGTCATACCTAGCGTGGCGATGTCCCACCGCAAGGAATTCCCCTGTCAGCGTGGCGTCAATGGGGCAGTGCGCCGTAAACGCCGCCTTAGAACCTTGTTCGATAGATCGGGTTCCATGGGTGGGCGGGTGCACTACGAACTGTTCGTCCGACGTCGACCGGGGTCCGGTTGGACGCTCGACATCGCGACCGAGGATCGGGCGCGTGTGATCGAAGCGGCCGAGGACGCCCTGGCCGAGGGTCGGGTCGCGGCCGTGCGCGTGACCAAGGAGATCCTCAACGAGGAGACGATGGAGTTCAGCTCCGTCACCATCCTCGAGCGCGGCGCGCCGGATCGCTCCAAGCCCAGGAAGGAACGAGACGACAGCGAGCCGCTCTGCGTCAGCCCCGGCGACCTCTACACCTGCCATGCGCGCGAGCGGATCGGCCGGCTGCTGGATGGTTGGCTGACGCGCCAGAAGGCGACGCCGTTCGAGCTGCTCCACCGTCCGGACCTGGTCCAGAAGCTGGAGGCCGAGGGCGTCGAGCTGCAGCACGCCATCCAGAAGATCGCCGTGCCCGAGGCCCAGGCCCGGGGGATCGGGGTCCACGAGATCATGCGCTCCTTCCAGCGCCTGGCCGAACGGGCCATCGAGCGGCTGCTGAAGGACGCCAGGAAGGGCAATCTCCCGGACATCGACAAGGAAGGCTTCGCCAAGGCCGCCGAGCGTCTCGTCAAGGAGCCTGAGCGCAGCTACCTGCTGGGCGCCGGGGTGGCGGCCTCGATCGCGCCGGCGCGGGGCTGGGGCGACAAGGTCGGCCTGTTGCTGGATCTCGCCGATTCCGCGCCGCTGAATCCGGAGGCCCGGGACGTGGCCCTGGCGGTGATCGAGCAACCCCTGACGGAGATCCTCGGCTCGCGGGCCGGGATGATGGACCTGCTCGGCGTCGAGCTGGACCTGGGCGGCCAGCTGGCGGCCATGACCCGCCTGGCCGGCGCGGACTCGGTGGAAGCGCTGATTGGCATCGAGGCGTCCGTGGCGCGCGTCATGCCGGCGCTCGAACCCCCTGCCGCCCGCCTGGCGAACTGGCTGGCGGGTCCGCACTTCGAGGCCTGCCGCTCGGCCATCGCCCAGCGGGTGCTGCGCGAACTGACGGGACCGCGCCGGCTGAAGCCGGGGGAAGCCGAGGCCGAGATCGAGCTTCTGCGCGGCCTCGCCATGGCCCTGACCGCCGCCGGCGGCCGTGTGCTGTCGATGGAGGACATCCATCACGCCTTCACCGAACGGTCGAAAGCGCTGGTGACGGGCGACTTCGTCGATGCGCTGCTCGGCATGAACCGCTCCTCGCGCGAGGAGATCGAGATCCTGATCAAGCTGGCCGAGAACGTCACCGGCGGAGCCAACAAGCGGCAGGCGGCGCGGTGGCTGAACGCCAATGTCTCGTCGCTACGGTTCGAGAAAGAGCAGCGTTACGGGCCGGATTCGCCGGTCGCCAAGCTGGTCGCCCTGGCGGCGCTGCAGAAATCGGTCCTGCGCGCGGGGCTCGCCCCCGAGGACGCCGATCCGATCCGTGGCAAGATCGGCGAGGTCGCCGGCATGGTCGAGGCGGACGGCAAGCTGGTCGCCGCTCTCGCCAAGGCTTCGGCGCCGGCGGTGCATCGCCTGAACCTGCTGCTGCGGATGGCGGTCGGCGAGACGGCGCCGCTCGGCCCGGCGGCGGACCGCGCGCGGTCCGAGGCGCTGAAGCTGGTCAAGGCGCCGGGCATCCGCGAGGAACTGACCCGGTCGCCGGAGGCGCTGGCCCAGATGCGCGGCCTGATGCAGACCGCGGGCCTGGCGGCCTAGAGGCGCAGCGCCCGAGCCAGCGCCGCGACCACCCTCTCGACATCGCCGTCGTCCATGCCCGGAAACAGCGGCAGGCTGAGGCAGCGGTCGTACCAGCCCTGGGCGCCGGGCAGGTCCAGCGCGCCGTTGCGTGTTCGCCAGTAGGGCTGGGTATGGACGGGGATGTAGTGGACCTGGGAGCCGATGCCGGCTTCGGCCAGGTCGGCGACGACCCGCGCCCGCTCGATTCCCGCGGCGGCGAAGTCGATCAGCACGGTCAGCAGATGCAGCGCGGGGTCGGAATGCTCCGGTCGCGCCGCGAGCCGCACCGTCGGCGCCAACGGGGCGAGGGCGGTTTCGTAGAGGGCGGCCAGGACCCGCCGGCGCGCGGTGAACCGCTCCAGCTTGGCCAGCTGAGACAGCCCCAGGGCGCAGAGTACGTCCGGCAGGCGATAGTTGTAGCCCGGCTCGGGCATCTCGTAGATCCACGGCGCGGCCCCGGCCGGCCGGACCATGCCGTGGCTGCGGGCCAGCCGCAGGCGCTCGGCCAGGACGTCGTCGCTGGTGGTCACCATGCCGCCCTCGCCCGTGGCGATGGTCTTCACGGGGTGGAACGAGAAGGTCGCCATGGCCGAGAAGGCGTTGTCGCCGACGCGATGGACTTCGTTGCCTCGTCTCAGGCTGGAGCCGAGGGCGTGCGGGGCGTCCTCGACCAGGATCGCCCCGGCCGCGCCGGCCAAGGCGGCGAGCGCCGGCAGGTCGCAGACGTCGCCGCGCAGGTGCACCGGCAGCACCGCGCGCACGGGGCGCCCGTCGGCGCGCGACAAGGCTTCCGCCAGGGTTTCGGGCGTCATCAGGCCGCTGTCGGGATCGACATCGGCGAAGACGACGTCGGCGCCGACGTAGGTCGCGCAGTTGGCGGTGGCCAGGAAGGTGATCGAAGGGACGATACAGATATCGCCGGGTCCGATCCCCGCCGCCATCATGGCCATGTGCAGCGCCGCGGTGCCGTTGCTGCAGGCGACGGCGTGACGCGCGCCGACCGTCTCGGCGAAGGCGGCCTCGAACCGGCCGACCGTCGGACCCGTGGTCAGGAAGTCCGCCCGCAGCGCCTCCGCCACCGACGCGACATCGTCATCTTCGATGGTCTGTCGGCCATAGGGCAGGAAGGGAAGGGGGGTCACGCGCCGGTCTCCTCCAGCATGCGGCGCAGGCCCTCGGCGGTCAGCCAGTCGGGGTTGCCATCGCTGGCGTAGGCGAAGTCCTCGGCGACCGGCTTGGCGCCGTCGACGGGCCCGAAGGGCGCACGGGTATATTCGACGAAGGAAGGTTCGATCACGTAGCGGTCGGCCAGCTCCATCGTCTGGCGGGCGTCGTCGGCGCTGACCATGGTCTCGTGCAGCTTTTCGCCCGGACGGATGCCGACGATCTTGATCTTGGCGAGCGGCGCCATGGCCTGGACCAGGTCGGGCATCGCCATGGACGGGATCTTGGGCACGAAGATCTCGCCGCCGCGCATGATCTCCAACGACGACAGCACGAACTGCACGCCCTGGTTCAGGGTGATCCAGAAGCGGGTCATGCGGGCGTCGGTGACGGGCAGCTCGGTCGCGCCCTGGGCCAGCAGCCGGCGGTACAGCGGCACGACGCTGCCGCGCGAGCCGACCACGTTGCCGTAGCGAACGACCGAGAACTTGGTGCTGATGTCGCCCGAGAGGTTGTTGGCCGCGACGAAGGTCTTGTCGGACGCCAGTTTGGTGGCGCCGTAGAGGTTGACCGGGTTGCAGGCCTTGTCGGTCGACAGGGCGACCACCTGCTGCACCCGATTGGTCAGGCTGGCCCAGACCACGTTCTCCGCGCCGATGACGTTGGTGTGGATGCACTCCGACGGATTGTACTCGGCGGCCGGCACCTGTTTGAGGGCGGCGGCGTGGATGACGATGTCGACGCCGCGCAGGGCCAGGGTCAGGCGCGAGCGGTCGCGGATATCGCCCAGGAAGAACCGCATCCGACTCATCGCCTCGGCGTCGAATCGCTCGCGCAGATCCTGCTGCATCTCGCTCTGCTTCAGCTCGTCGCGCGAGTAGACGATCAGTTTCCGCGGCTTGAAGCGGGCCAGCACGGTCTCGACGAAGCGTCGGCCGAACGAGCCGGTGCCGCCGGTGACGAGAATGACCTTCCCGTCGAGATCCAGGGTGTCGGGCGCGAAGCTGGACATGGCGTCTCCAAGCGGGCGCGCTCCTCCGAACCTGATGCGAGGACGCCCCACGGTCAGGCTTCGACTGAAATCGTAAACGGCCCGTCAACCATGATGCGGCAAGAGCGTCGCATGGATCGCCGTCTCGTCATCGCCGCCGCCTTGAGCCTGATCCCCGCCGCCGTCTCGGCCGCTGGCGGGGAGGAGCGCAAGAAGGGCGGCGGAGCCGGCTTCGTTCAGATCAAGGCGATCGTCGCGACCATCGTGCGACGCGACGGCAGCCGGGGCGTGATCACCGTCGAATGCGGGCTGGACACCTCGGACGACAAGATGCGCCAGCGGGCGACCGCGTCGGAGCCGCGTCTGCGCGCCGCCTACGCCGGCTTCGTCCAGGCCTACGCGGCCGGGCTGCCGACGGGCGGCCTCCCCGACGCGGACTACCTGGCCCGCGAACTGCAGCGGCTGACCGACCAGACCCTCGGCCAGAAGGGCGCGAAGTTCCTGCTCGGGACGATCCTGATCAACTGACCATCGTTCGTCCCGGCCAAAGGGGCTTGGCGAACGGCGTGTCGTCGCCGATGGAAGGGCATGACCGAGGAAACGATCCCGTTCGAGGGCGAGTACGACTACATCGTGGTCGGCGCCGGCTCCGCGGGATGCGTGCTGGCCAACCGGCTGTCTCGGGATCCGCGCCGTCGGGTTCTGGTCCTGGAGGCCGGCGGCCGGGACGACTGGATGTGGTTTCATGTGCCGGTCGGCTACCTGTTCGCCATCGGCAATCCACGGTCCGACTGGCTGTTCGAAACGGAGCCCGAGCCGGGCCTGAACGGGCGAACGCTGAAGTATCCGCGGGGTAAGGTCATCGGCGGCAGCTCCGCCATCAACGCCATGATCTCCATGCGCGGCCAGGCCGCCGACTACGATCATTGGCGCCAGCTGGGCCTGGCCGGCTGGGGCTGGGACGAGGTGCGGCCCGTGTTCCGCCGGCTGGACGATCACTTCCTGGGCGAAAGCGACGACCACGGCGTCGGCGGCGAGTGGCGGGTCGAGGCGCCGCGGGTCCGCTGGGCCGTGCTGGACGCCATCGAGAGGGCCGCGATCGAGATGGGCGTCCCGGCGACGTCCGACTTCAACACGGGCGACAACACGGGCGTCGGCCTGTTCCACGTCAACCAGAGGCGCGGGCTGCGCTGGTCGGCGGCGCGCGCCTTCCTGAAGCCGGCGCTCGCGCGGCCGAACCTACGCTTGGAGACGGGCGTCCAGGTCGAGCGGGTGCTGTTCGAGGATCGGCGGGCGGTCGGCGTCCGCTTCCGCCGCGGCGGCAGGGCGTTCGACGTCCGGGCGCGGGGCGAGGTGATCCTGGCGGCCGGCGCGATAGGGTCGCCGCAGATCCTGCAGCTGTCGGGCGTCGGCCCGGCGGATTGGCTGGGCGACCTGGGCCTGCCCGTCGTCGCCGCCCGGCCGGGCGTCGGGCGGAACCTGCAGGACCACCTGCAGCAGCGCGCGATCTACCGGGTCAGCGGGGTGAAGACCCTCAACGAGACCTACCATTCTCTGGTCGGGCGAGGGCTGATGGGCGCGGAGTACGCCCTGTTCCGGCGCGGGCCGCTGACCATGGCGCCGTCGCAGCTGGGCATCTTCACGACCTCGTCGCCGGAGCACGACCGGCCGAACATCCAGTTCCATTGCCAGCCGCTGTCGTTGGACCGGTTCGGCGAGCCGTTGCATCGGTTTCCGGCGGTGACGGTCTCGGCCTGCAACCTGCGCCCGACCTCGCGCGGGACGGTCCGGCTGCGCTCGGCGGATCCGGGCGATGCGCCGCGGATCGCGCCGAACTACCTGGCCACGCTCGAGGATCGCCGGGTGGCGGCCGACGCGATCCGCGTGACCCGCCGCCTGATGGCCCAGCCGGCCCTGGCGCGCTTCTCGCCAGCGGAGCATCTGCCGGGCCCCGCCGTGGGCGACGACGAGGCCGCCCTGGCCCGGGCCGCCGGCGACATCGGCACGACCATCTTCCATCCAGTGGGAACGGCCCGGATGGGGCTGCCGTCCGACAACGCCGCCGTGGTCGACGAACGCCTGCGGGTGATCGGGCTGGAGCGGCTGCGGGTCATCGACGCCTCGGTGATGCCGACCATCACGTCGGGCAACACCAACACGCCCACCATCATGATCGCCGAGCGCGGCGCGGGCCTGGCGCTGGAGGACGCGCGGTAGGGGGCGTCGACCTCACATCGCGCTGATGCCGCCGTCCAGCTTCAGCTCGGCGCCGGTCATGAACTTGCTCTCGTCGCTGGCCAGGTAGAGCACGGCGTTGGCGATATCCAGCGTCTCGCCGATGTGGCCGAGCGGGATCTGACGGCCGAGCTTGGCCTCGCCCTCCTCCTTGCCGAACGCCTGTCGGATCGGATCGAGGATGGGCGTGTCGATGAAGGTCGGGTGGATCGAGTTGCTGCGGATGTCGAGCTTCTGCTTGGCGCAATAGAGGGCGATGTTCTTGCTGAGCAGCCAGACGCCGGCCTTGGAGGCGTTGTAAGCTGGACCGTTGTGGTTGGCGATCAGGCCGGCGATCGAACTGATGTTGACGATCGAGCCCGGCTGGTGCGCGCGCATGTACTTCAGGGCATGCTTGGCGCCGAGGAAGACGCTATCGACGTTGACCGCCATCACCTCGCGGAAATCCTCCAGGCTGCACTGCTCCAGATGGCCGCCCTTGCTGATCCCGGCGTTGTTGACCAGGACGGAGAGGCCGCCCATGGCCGCGTCGGCCTCCTCCAGGGCGAAGATCCACTGGTCTTCCCGGGTCACATCCAGCGGGAAGGCGAAGGCCGTTCCTTCGCCATGCGCCTGGTTGATCTCCGCCGCGACGGTCTTCACGCCGTCATGGTTGAGATCGGCGAGGCTGACCAGGGCGCCTTCCTCGGCCAGGCGGCGCGCCATCGCCGCGCCGAGCCCCTGAGCGGCGCCGGTGATGAAGGCCTTCTTGCCGGCGACCCGGCCCGTGCGCTTGGTCATGGTCTCGTTCCCTGTCCTGTTCTGGCTATTCGAAGATGAGGCCGGTCGAGGCCGACAGCTCGGCCAGGGCCTGGTCGACGCCGCCGACCTTGATCGCCCGCATGCCCAGCATCGCGGCCGGCTTGCAGTTGATTCCCAGGTCGTCGAGGTAGACGCAGTCGGCCGGATCGACCGCCAGCTGCTCGCACATCATCTGATAGATGCGTGGATCCGGCTTGCGGACGCCGGCTTTCGAGCTTTCGATCACCACGTCGAACAGCGCCATGATCCCGGCGACCTGAGCGGCCTTCTCGCTGGTGCCCGACATGCCGGCGCCGTGGCCGGTCTGGACGTTGTTGGTGATGCAGCCGACCTTGAAGTTGGCCTTGCACTGTTCCAGCGCCGCGACCATGCGTGGGCGGATGTCGCCGGACAGCCGCGGCAGGATGTCGGCCCCGCGCACCGAGTGGCCCAGGGCGGTCGACTCCTCCAGGAACTTCGCGTCGAAGGCCGCGGCGTCGATCTCGTTGCGCTCGAACAGGGCCCAGGCGTTGTGATCGGGGTTGGCGGCGTTCACCCCACGGATGAAATCGCGCGGCAGCCCCTTTTCCGCCTCATAATGGTTGAATGCCTCGAACGGCGAGGAGGTGATCACCCCGCCGAAGTCCCAGATCACCGCAGAAACCGTCACGACCGCTCCTCTTTTCGCGGCGCGGACGCTAGACAGCCCCCCATCGACGCGCAACCCGAAGGTTCCATGCTCGCCCGTCCTCTCCGTATCGCCATCTTCATTCTCGGCTGTGCGATCATTCTCTGGCTATCCCTGGCTCCGAGCGACGAGCTGCCGCTGGCGAACGTCTGGGACAAGCTCAAGCACAGCGCGGCCTACGCCGTGCTCACCCTCGCCGGGGCGGCCGCCTTTCCTCGCTGGATACCGTTGGTGGCGCTGGCCTTGTTCGGCTTCGGCGTGGTCGTGGAGCTGATCCAGGCCGCCATGCCGTACGGCCGTCAGGGCGACGTCCGCGACGCGCTCGCGAACACCATCGGCATCGCCGTGGGCGCGGGCCTAACGCTCCTGATCCGCGAATGGGTCATGGTTAAGTCTCGCGCTCGGGGAGAATAGGACGCACGGCGGCGTTTCCAGGGGGTATCGTGTCGGTTCTGATCGACCGTGCCGCTCCCCCCAAGAGGCCGTCCATGTCCTTTCGTATTCCGCTGATCGCCGCGGGCGCGCTCCTCGTGACCGCCTGCAGCCAGGGTTCCGGCGTTCCCGCCTCCGCGCCTGGCAAGTCCGCTTCCGCGCCACCGCCGCCGGCCGCCGCCCCGGCCGCCCCGCCGCCGCCGCAGGTGATCGAGGTCCGCCACGACTGCTGCTGCCAGTGCCCGGCCAGGGCCGAGCCGCCGCGTCCGGCGGTCCGCAAGGCTCGCCATGTGAAGCCTCGCAAGCACTATCGCCGCTACGCCGACACCCGCGCCGCCGTCTATGTGTCGGTCGAGGAGCGTGAGACCTATTCCGAGCGCTACCTGGGCCCGGTCGAGTCGTACGGCCACCGCGAGCGCTACGGCCACGGCTATCGCGACGACGGCTACCGCCGCGGTTATCGCGACGACTACCGCCGCGGCTACGACTACGGCGACTACGATCGCCGCCGCCCGCCGCCGCCCCAGGCCCGCCCGTACGACTATCCGCTCGCCGGCCGGGATCGCGACGGCTACCTGCAGTGGCCGGCCAAGGTCGGCTACTGATCAGGCCGGCCGCGCCAGCACGCCGAAGCCGTAGCGCTTGAAGATCGCGGCGGCTTCCGGCGTCTGGAGGTAGCCGAGGAAGGCCGCCGCCCGCGGATTGCGTGAGCCCGAGAGCACCGCGCCCGGATAGACGATCGCCGGATGGGTCGCCGCCGGGAAGGTGTCGACGACGCGGACTTTCGGGTCGGCCTTGGCGTCGGTGGCGTAGACGACGCCCAGCGGCGCCTCGCCACGCGAGACATAGGCCAGGGCCGCCCGCACGTTCTCGGCCGGCAGCAGGTTCTTCTCGACCGATCCCCAGACGCCCAGAGCCGTCAGCGAGGCCTTGGCGTACTTCCCGGCAGGCACGGCGGCGGGGTCGGCCACGGCCAGCCGGCCGCCGCCCAGCGCCTTGGCCAGCGGCATGCCCTTGGCGATCTTCAGGCTGGTCTTCGAGGCGGCCGGGGCGATCAGCACCAGGCTGTTGGACAGCAGATCGCGGCGGGAGGCGGGGACGATCAGCCGTCGCTCGGCCAGCCAGTCCACCCAGTCGACGTCGGCGGACAGGAACAGGTCGGCCGGGGCGCCCTTCTCGATCTGGCGCGCCATCGCCGAGGAGGCTCCGAAGCTGAGGCGGGCCGGCGTTCCGTTCCGCTTGGCCCAGGCCTCGTTCGCCGCCGTCAGCGACTCCTGCAGCGACGCCGCCGCGAACACCGTCAGCGGGGCCTGCGCGAACGCCGGCCGCGCCGCCAGGAGCGCCGCCGCCCCGAACAGAAACTCCCGTCGCTCGAACCGCATCGATCCCTCCAGCTTGGCGTGCGCCTTGCCCTGCATCTTCCGCGTTGCGCCACAACGGCACAAGCGGGGGAATATCAACATGCGTTCGCCGACGGGCCCTCTCTTCAAGGGCTACGAGATCATTGCGATCATCATCTTCCTGACCGGCGCGGCCGTCGTGGCGGGGCTGAATCTGGTCTACTGACGGGGCCGATCAAGCCTCGTCCGGCAGGACCTCGGCCAGGGCGTCCCATTCCGGGTCCTCGAAGGCCCGGAAGTCGAGCGGATACTCGGGGTGCCCTTCGAGGCCGGCGTTCAGCACGTCCATGAAGGCGTCCGGATCCTGGGCGTAGTAGCGCCATTCGCGGGCGCCGCCGCCCAGGATGGACGCGACGAGCACGCCCCGCCCGGCCTCTTCGACGGACGCGCTGACGGCCTCTTCGAAGCGGTTCATCAGCGCGTTCTCGCGCTCGGAGGGCAGGCCGGCGTCGGGCTCCGGTTCGTAGCTCCAGCCGACCAGGACCAGGTGCGGCCAGGCCGCGCGCCGATCCGGCTCAGGCAGGCGCGACCGGCAACGGACGATGAGGACGCCGTCGTCGTCCTCGGACTGTCCGACGATCCAGTCGTCGTCTGTATAGGGTCCGGCCATGGCTACTTCTCCGTCCGCGGCTTGGCCGCCTTCACATTGAGGTCCAGCCAGCGGGTCATTTCCCACAGCGTGTGCAGGACCGACTCCCGGCCGCGGTAACCGTGCGCCTCCAGCGGCAGCACGACGTAGCGGACGTTGGCGCCGTTGCCCTTCAGCGCGGCGTAGAAGCGCTCGCTCTGGATCGGGAAGGTGCCGGAGTTGTCGTCCGCCTGGCCGTGGATGAGCAGGATCGGCTCGTTGATCTTCTTCACATGGGTGAAGGGGCTCATCTGGGTGTAGATGTCGGTCGCCTCCCAGTAGGTGCGCTCCTCGGCCTGGAAGCCGAACGGCGTCAGCGTCCGGTTGTAGGCGCCCGACCGCGCGACGCCGGCGCGGAAGATGTCGGAATGGGCCAGCAGGTTGGCGGTCATGAAGGCGCCGTAGCTGTGCCCGCCGACGCCCAGGCGGTCACGATCGGCGACGCCCATCGCGACCACCTTGTCCGCGGCGGCCTGGGCGCTGGCGACCAGCTGCTGGACATAGGTGTCGTTGGCCGTGCCGTCCGGGCCGATGATCGGCATCTTCGGGTCGTCCAGCACCGCGTAGCCCTGGGTCAGCAGGAACAGGTGGCTGGAGCCGGCGGGCCGCACGAAGCGATTGTCCTCGGCCACCACCTCGGCGGCGATCTTCGGATCGGTGAACTCGGTCGGATAGGCCCACATCACCAGCGGCAGCGGGCCGTCCTTCTTCTGGTCGTAGCCGGCCGGCAGGTACAGATTCCCGCTCAGCTCGACGCCGTCGGCGCGCTTGTAGGTGACCAGCTGCTGGGTCACGCCGGCGAACTGCGGCGCGGGATCCTTGAACGCGGTGAGGGCGCGGGGCGTCCCGCCCGAGCGCTTGCGGACATAGTAGTTCGGAACCTCGGTGCGGCTTTCGCGGCGGGTCAGCAGGGTTTCGCCGGCGTCGTCCAGCAGCTCGACGATGGATTCGTAGTAGGGGGTCTTGGCCTGCCACAGGCGGGTGGTCTTGCCGGTGACAAGGTCCATGCGGTCCAGGAACGGGAACTCGCCCTCGCGGCGTGCGCCCTCTCCGGTCATGAACACGCCCTTGCCGTCCGGGGTGAAGTGGATGACCTGCCGGCCGCCGGCGTCGGTCCTGGTGATCACGTCGCCCGGGTCGTCGTAACGGCCCTGGTAGTTGCGATCGACCAGCACGCGGGGCTTGGCGGCCGGATCCGACGGGTTCACCAGGTAGCGGGTCTCATGCCGGTTCTTCCACCACATCGACTGGACGACGGCGACGTCCTCACGACCCCAGGTCACGCCGCTGAAGCGCTCGTTCAGATCGATGAGCTTGCGCGGCGGGGCGGCGAAGGGGGCGTCCTGCAGGAAGACGGCGTCGCGGACGTCGGCCTGCTTGCGGGAGTCGCCGCCGTCCTGGGCCTCGGCCCAGAGCAGGGTGGCGGGGGCGTCGGCGCGCCACTGCACCGCGCGCGGGCCCTTGGCGACCGCGTCGAACGGCGGCGGGATGTCGTCGCGCAGCGGCAGGGCCGCCACGGTGTGGACCGTCTTGCCGGTCAGATCGGTGACGACGATATCGGTCGGGAACAGGCCGGCCGGGACGATGTAGCTGAACGGCCGCTTGATGCGGGTCTGCAGGATGTAGCGGCCATCGGGCGAGGCCGAGGCCGACGAGATGACGCCAGGCTCGCCGACGACGCGGGCGGGGCCGCCGTCGCGCGGCTGGATGACCAGTCGGCTGGTGAAGTAGTGCTCGAACAGCGCCTCGTCCTCGCCGTCGCCGAGCAGGTCCTGGTAGGTCCGGACCGGCGCGACGCGCGCCATGCTCTCCTGGACCAGCGGGGCGGTCGGCGCGCGGGCGGCCTGGGGCGCGGCGCCGCGGCCGTCGGGAACCTGGCGGACGATCAGGCCGGAGCTGTCCGGAAGCCAGCTGTAGCCGCCGCCGAACGCCGCGTTCACCGAGGGACCGGTCAGGCGGCGGGCCGTGGCTGTGGCGACGTCGGCCACCCACAGTTCGAGGCCCGTGGGCGCGTCCATCAGGAAGGCCAGCGAGCGGCTGTCCGGCGACCAGGCAGGGGAGATGTAGCGCGCGCCGGCGGGCAGAGCGACCTCGCGGGTCTTGCCCGACTTCACGTCCTGCAGCGTCAGGGACTTGAGCCAGCTCACCCGGCTGTTGGCGGGCCCGTTGTTGCGCGGATTGATCCGGAAGCCGGCCAGCTTCAGGTCGGGTTCGGCGATCTCGGCGATCGGCGGCAGGTTCGAGCGGCCGAACAGCGCCATGACCGTGTTGCCGGGGGCGACGCTGACGCTGGGCGTCGGCTGGGCGTCGATGATCTGCGGGATCGGCGCCGGCGGCAGCTGGTAGGCGTCGGCGCCGGCCGGAGCCGTCTGCGCCGCCGCCGGCATCGCCGCGGCCAAGGCCAGGACGGCCACGCAGGCCGTGAACAACGAACGTGAGCGCATGAAAACGCCTCCCCCGGGAGAAATGAACTCAGATTGTCTGGTTAGGGCGCCCATCCTGCCGCCGCAACCGGGCGACGTCGCGTCGCATGACGTAACGTCCAAACGGCTGTTCAAACGACGGTGTTCGGTACATGATCAGCGTCAACATAGAAAAACGGGCAGGAACGGACACATGACCAAGGGCGGCGCGACCGAACATTTCGACGTGCTGATCGTCGGCGCTGGGCTTTCCGGCGTCGGGGCGGGCTACCACCTCCAGGACAAGAGTCCGGGCAAGTCCTACGTCATTCTCGAGGGCCGCGAAGGCATGGGGGGGACCTGGGATCTGTTCCGCTATCCCGGCATCCGCTCCGACAGCGACATGTACACCCTCGGCTACAGCTTCCGTCCGTGGAAGGAAGCCAAGGCCATCGCCGACGGGCCGTCGATCCTCAAGTACGTCAAGGAGACGGCGGCCGAGTACGGCGTCGACAAGCACATCCGCTACGGCCACTGGGTGAAGACCGCCTCCTGGTCCACCGATGACGCCGTCTGGACCGTTGAGGCGGTGCGCGGCGAGGGCGAGGTGGTCCGCTTCACCTGCGGCTTCCTGTTCCTGTGCGGCGGCTACTACAACTACGAGGCCGGCTACACGCCGGACTGGAAGGGAACGGAGCGCTACAAGGGCGCGCTGGTCCATCCTCAGCACTGGCCCGAGGACCTGGACTACAGCGGCAAGAAGGTCGTCGTGATCGGCAGCGGCGCCACCGCTGTCACCCTGGTCCCCGAGATGGCCAAGGACGCCGACCATGTCGTCATGCTGCAGCGCTCGCCGACCTATGTGGTCTCGCGTCCGGCCGAGGACAGCGTGGCCAACTGGCTGCGGACCAAGCTGCCGGCCATGACCGCCTATCAGATCACCCGCTGGAAGAACGTGCTGTTCGGCATGTTCTTCTACAACATGGCCCGCAAGCGGCCGGAGAAGACCAAGGAGCGGATCATCGGCATGGTCCGCGAGCACCTGGGTCCCGACTACGACGTCGAGAAGCACTTCACCCCGCGCTACAACCCCTGGGATCAGCGGCTCTGCCTGGTGCCGGACAACGACCTGTTCGACGCGATCAAGGCCGGCTCCGCCTCGGTGGTCACCGACACGATCGAGACCTTCACCGAGACCGGCGTGAAGCTGGCGTCGGGCGAAGAGCTGCAGGCCGATGTCGTCGTCACCGCCACCGGCCTGAACCTGCAGGTGCTGAACGGCATGGAGTTCATCGTCGACGGGGTGAAGGTCGATCCGGCCAAGACCCTGAACTACAAGGGCATGATGTACAGCGACGTGCCGAACATGGCCTCGTCGTTCGGCTACACCAACGCATCCTGGACGCTGAAGTGCGACCTGACCTGCGAGTATGTGACCCGGTTGCTGAATCACATGGATCGGCAGGGCCTTCGCCAGTGCACGCCGCGCAACGACGATCCGGCGATGGGCGAGGAGCCCTGGCTGGACTTCTCGTCGGGCTACGTCCAGCGCTCGATCGACAGGTTCCCCAAACAGGGCGCGAAGAAACCCTGGAAACTGCACCAGAACTACGCCCGCGACCTGATGGCGCTGCGCTACGGCGCGGTGGACGACGGCGTGATGCGGTTCACCAACCCGGCGCCGCGGCGGGCGGCTGCCTGAGCGCTCACTCGGTTGTCATCCCGGCCGAAGAGCCGGGACCCAGGCGACCACGCGGCGCTGGAGCTGGGTCCCGGACAGCCTCTGCGAGGCTTCCGGGATGATGTAGACGGAAAAAGAAAACGCCTCCCCGGATGGCTCCGGGGAGGCGTCGTTCATTTCAGGCGTAAGCCTGGATTACTTCGCCGGAGCCGCCATCGGGGTCTGGTCGGCGACGACCTTCTTCTGGGCGGCGCGCTCGGCGTCGGTCAGCGGGATCAGGCCGCGATCCTGCAGGTAGCCGCCCTTGCCGCTGGCCGCGTCGGAGATGAAGTCGTTGACGAAGGCCTTGAGGCCCGGCGTGACGTCCAGGTTCGACTTCTTGACGTAGATGAACAGCGAGCGCGACAGCGGGTAGGAGCCGTCGGCGATGGTGGCGATGGTCGGCTGGACGCCGCCGATCGAGATCGCCTTCACCTGGTCGCGGCTGTTGTCGAGGAACGAGTAGCCGAACACGCCGACCGCGCCCGGGGTCTTGGTCAGGGTGCCGATGATGGCGTTGTCGTTCTCGCCGGCGTCGATCCAGGCGCCGTCGGAGCGGAGGGTGCCCGCACGCTTCTTGAACTCGTCCTCGTTGCTGGCCTTCAGGGCCTTGAGGGTCGGGTTCTTGGCGGCGCCGGCGTCCAGGGCCAGTTCGACGAAGGCGTCGCGGGTGCCCGAGGTCGGCGGCGGGCCGTAGACCTGGATGCGCGTGCCCGGCAGGCCGGCGGCCACCTCGCTCCACTTGGTCTTCTTGTTCGGGACGAAGCCCGAGCCTTCCGGCAGTTCGGCGGCCAGGGCGTCGTGGATGTTCTCCAGCGAGACGTTGAAGTCGGCGCCGCTGCGGGCGGTGGCGATGACCACGCCGTCATAGCCGACCTTGATCTCGATGATGTCCTTCACGCCGTTGGCGGCGCATTGCTCGAACTCGGACTTCTTCATCGGACGCGAGGCGTTGGCGATGTCCGGGTAGGCCGAGCCCGTGCCGGCGCAGAACAGCTT
This sequence comes from Caulobacter mirabilis, assembly GCF_002749615.1. GTDB lineage: Bacteria > Pseudomonadota > Alphaproteobacteria > Caulobacterales > Caulobacteraceae > Caulobacter > Caulobacter mirabilis. The sequence continues at coordinate 4,086,737 of NZ_CP024201.1, read as the reverse complement.
GATGCCGCCGCCGGTGCCCAGCGACTCGATCTTGGCCGGGGCGCCGCCGCTGGTGCGGGCGGTGTTCTCGGCGACGCGCGAGGCGAACGGGAAGACGGTGGACGAGCCGGCCGCCCACGGAGCGTTGCGGGACGCCGAGGCGGCGCCGGACTTGGCGGCGGGCGCCTTGCCGGCGTTGTCGCCGCAGGCGGCGAGGCCCAGCACGGCCGTCGAGGCGGCGGCGAGGGTGAGAAGAGTGCGCATAGGGGGTAGTCTCCGGACAGGGCGCATGGCGCGCGGGGCGAAGGCACACCCCTCCTGAACGAGTTTTGTGACAGTTTCGCTATGGTTGCGGCGGAACGCGCCGTAGGCGGAGGATATTCGAGGCTGTCGCGCTCGCGCGACGGGGTGGGGCGCGGCCGCCTGTCGCCGTTGACCCGGGCGGCCGGGTCGTCGATGTCAGGATCATGAGCAAGAAACCCTCGGCGGCGGCCTCCAAGCGTCTGACCCAGGCGAATCTGGAGATGCTTGGCGCGGATCGTCTCGCCGCGCTGCTGATGGAGCTGGGCGACAGCCAGCCGAATCTCAAGCGTCGTCTGCGGATGGAGCTGGCGGCGGCGGTGGGTCCCGCGGACCTGGCCGCCGAGATCGACAAGCGGCTGTCGGCCCTGGCGGCCAGCAAGGCGCGGGTGTCCTGGCGCAAGCGCGGCGAGCTGGTGCTCGATCTGCACGTCCTGCGCCGGATGATCGCCGAGCGGCTCGGCGCCCTGGACGCCGCCGCGGCCTTCGTCCGGCTATGGGCGTTCCTGGACCTCGCCGAGGACCTGGGCCTGCGGGTTAAGGACCCGAAGGGCGAACTGGCGCCGGTGTTCCTGGAGGCGGCGGCGGACATCGCCGTGCTGGGCGAAGCCGCGCCGGAGGCGGCCATGGCGACTGCCCCGGCGCTGGCCGACATCCTGTTGCGCGCCAAGGCGACCTGGGCCGCCTGGCTGACGGTGGCGCTGCCGGCGCTGGGGCAGCCCTTCGCAAAGGCGGTGCTCGACGCCGTGAACCGCGAACGCCAAGCGCGGCCCGCCCTCGCGCCGTCCGGACAGGTGCTGCGCGCCCTGGCCGACAAGGCCGGCGACGTCGACGCCTTCATCGAGACGGTCAGTCCGCGGCTGCTGTCCGATCCGGCGACCGGGGCGGCCATCGCCGTCCGGCTGCTCGCCGAAGGGCGGATCGAGGATGCGGCGGCGGCCCTGAAGGCTTCGGACCCGGCCGGACGGGGGACGCCGCCCGCGTTCGGCCGCCTGGCGCCCGACGCCGGCGAGGAAGCCTGGCGCGCCGCCCACATCGACCTGCTGGAGGCGTCAGGTCGGCAGAGCACGGCCCAGGCCGAGCGCTGGGCGGCCTTCGAGCGCACCCTGTCGCCGGACATGCTGCGGGCGCATTTGAAGCGCCTGGCGGACTTCGACGACGTGATCGCTGTCGACCGCGCCACGGCTCTGGCGGCCGCCCATCCGCGGTTCGCGGCGGGGCTGGCGTTCCTGATGGAGTGGCCGGCCCTGACCGAAGCGGCGACGATGGTCGAGAAGCGTCCCGGCGATATCGAGGGCCGGCCGGAGGACTTGATCGCGTGGGCGGCGCGTCTGGAAGGCCGTCGGCCGCTGGCCGGGCTGCTGCTCTACCGTCGGGCCCTGCTGGGCCTGCGCGCGGGGCGTGGCGATCGTGACGCGGTCACGCATGTTCTGCAGGAAATCGAGGCCCTGACCGCGCGGATCGACGACTGGAAGGGCGTGGAGGGCCCTGAGGCCTTCATGGCGCGGGTGACCGGCCGACGACGCTACTAGCGCGGGTCGAGGATCAGGCGTTCGTCCGGGGTCAGGCGCGTCAGCACCTCGTCGCCCGCCAGAGCGCGCGCCATAGCCAGGTAGGTCTCGGCGGCCTGCGGGTCGCCGAGCTTCAGATGGCATCTGGCGATCGTCAGCGCGGGCAGGGGTTGGTTGAGGCGCGAGCACCAATCCAGCGCGACCAGCGAAACGGCGATGCTCCGCTCATAGGCGCCGATCTCGTACAACGCCGCGCCGAAGCCGCTCTTGATCCAGTAGTCGATGTCCTCGCCCGAGAGGTGCGCGTTCGCGTAGTCCGAGGCGATCTCCCAGCGCTGGGCGGCCTGCTTATGATCTCCCGCGGCGTCGAAGGCGATGCCCTGGTTCGCCAGCGCCAGGGCCTTCTCGGCATGAGTCATGGGGAACGTCCTACCCCGGTCCGGGACGTCGGCGGGGTCAGCTGGCGATGGCGGAGAGGGTGGGATTCGAACCCACGGTACCCGTGAAGGCACGCCGCATTTCGAGTGCGGTACATTCAACCACTCTGCCACCTCTCCGTTACGCCGGGTGTGGAGGCCGAAGGCCTCCTGAGCGGGAAGGCGCGGAACCTAGCGATGCCGCCCCGTTTGCGCAAGAGGCCGTTTGGAGCCTTATCGCTTGGGCCAGAGGACGGCCTGGGTGCAGCGGAACAGGGCCATGGTTTTTCCCGTGTCCTGATGTTTCACCTCGGCGTCCCAGAGCTGGGTGGTGCGGCCGCCGTGGACCATGCGGGCCTCGCAGGCGACGACGCCCTCGAGCGCGGTGCTCAGGAAGTTGGTCTTCAGCTCGATGGTGGTGAAGCCGGTCGCGCCGTCGGGCAGCGAGCTCATCGCGCCGTAGCCGCAGGCGCTGTCGGCCAGGGTGATGACGCTGGCGGCGTGCAGGAAGCCGTTGGGCGCCAGGTGATGGCGCTGGATGGTGAAGCGGCCGCGGACGAGGCCGTTGCGGACGATCTCCCACTCCAGGCCGAGCAGGTCGGGCAGCATGCCCTTCTGGCCCTGGGTCATCAGGGCGGAGTTGTCGCCGCCCGTGCGGTCGAGAAGGGTGGGTGCGGTCATCTCAGAACTGTCCTCCACGGCCCTGGCCCCCGGCGAAGCGGGCGGCGCCGGCGGCGGTCTCTCCCGATTGCAGGGTCTCTAGGCCGAGTTCGATTTCACGGGCCGTGGCGGCGTCCCAGTCCAGGCTCCACTGGTCCAGGGCCGAACGGCGGTCGTTCCGCAGGCAGGCCTGCGGGAAGGCGGCGAGCTGATGGGCCAGTTCGACCGCCGCGTCCAGGGCCTTGCCGTCGTCGACGACACGATTGGCCAGGCCCATGGCCAGGGCCTCCTCGGCGCCGACCGGCCGGCCGGTCAGAATCAGGTCCATGGCCCGCGACTGGCCGATGAGGCGGGGCAGGCGGATCGTGCCCAGGTCGATCAGGGGCACCCCGAAGCGGCGGCAGAAGACGCCGAAGGTCGCGCCCCGCGCCGCGACCCGCAGGTCGCACCAGGCGGCCAGCTCGATGCCGCCGGCGACGGCGAAGCCCTCGACCGCGGCGATGACCGGCTTGGACAGGGAGAGGCGGGTGGCGCCCATGGGACCCAGGTCGCCGGCGCGCTTGACCGGGTTGCCCCGGTCCGTGCCGACGGCCTTGAGATCGGCCCCGGCGCAGAAGTTGCCGCCGGCGCCGGTCAGCACCGCCACGCTCGCGGTCTCGTCGGCGTCGAAGGTCTTGAAGGCGTCGTACAGGGCCAGGGCGGTCGGGCCGTCGACGGCGTTGCGCGCCTCCCGCCGTTCGATGGTGACGATGGTGACAGGGCCGTCTCTGGAAACGGAAACGCTCATCCCGATGATCTCCTCGAAAGGACGATCGTCAGGATGAGCGCGTGACCCGCACGGAAGGCAAGTTTCTTTTAGAAACCCGCGTTAGGCGGCCGGCTTGGCTTCCGGCTCTTCCTCGCCGTCGCCCAACTGGCCTTCCCACTTGGCGACCACCGCCGCGGCGACCGAGTTGCCGACCACGTTGGTGGCGCTGCGGCCCATGTCGAGCAGGTGGTCGACCGCCAGGATCAGGGCGATGCCCGCTTCCGGCAGGTCGAAGTAGGCCAGGGTGGCGGCGATGACGACCAGCGAGGCCCGCGGCACGCCGGCCATGCCCTTCGACGTGACCATCAGCAGCAGCAGCATGGTGATCTGCTGGCCGATGCTCATCTCGACCCCGTAGATCTGGGCGATGAACAGGGTCGCGAAGGTGCAGTACATCATCGACCCGTCCAGATTGAACGAGTAGCCCAGCGGCAGGACGAACGAGGCGACCTTCTTGTTGACCCCGAACTTCTGCAGCTCTTCCAGGGTGCGCGGATAGGCGGCTTCCGAGCTGGCGGTGGCGAAGGCCAGCAGGGTCGGCTGGCGGACCATGCCGAGCAGCTTGAGGATGCGCGGGCCGACGATGATGAAGCCGGCCAGGGCCAGCAGGCCCCACAGCACGCCCAGCGACAGATAGAAGCCGCCGATGAACTTGGCGTAGATGCCGAGGATATCGAGGCCGTACTTGGTGACGGTGCCGGCCAGGGCGGCGAAGATGGCCAGCGGGGCCGCCTTCATGACGTAGCCGGTGACCTTCAGCATGATGGCGGCCATCTGCTCGACCAGGCCCAGGATCGCCGGGGCCTTGTCGTCCAGCGAGGCCACGGCCACGCCGACGAAGATCGAGAAGACCACGATCTGCAGAATCTCGTTCCGCGCCATGGCGTCGAAGATCGAGCTCGGGAAGACGTGGGTGATGAACTCCTGCAGCGTCAGCTTGGAGGCGTCGACGCCGGTCGAGGCAGTCTCGGGGATCGGCAGGGTCAGGCCGACGCCGGGCTGCAGGATGTGGACCATGACCAGGCCCAGCAGCAGCGAGAAGATCGAGGCGGTGATGAACCAGCCCATCGTCTTGGCGCCGACGCGTCCGACGCTGGCCGCGTCGCCCATGTGAGCGATGCCCGCCACCAGGGTGGAGAACACCAGCGGCGCGATGATCATCTTGATCAGGCGCAGGAAGACGTCGGTGCCCACCTTGAACCAGGTCGCGGCCTGGGCCGCCTGTTCGGCGTCGAGGGTGACGTGGCAGACCCAGCCCACGCCGACGCCCAGCACCATCGAGGCGACGATCAGGAAGGTGAAAAGTCGGTTCATACGGATTTCCCCACCGTGAAGAGGTCGCCTATCTGGCGGGGAAATCGCCGCTAGTCCATGCACTTGCGGATGAGCTGGGGCGCAGCGCCCATTCCTTTTCTTGAGAAAGGCATGGCGCGCGGCGCCGGGATCAGGCCCAGGGACCCTTGCGCGTCGGGGTCGGCGGGACGGCGGAACCCGTCGTCCGCGGGCGTGCGGAGCCGGCCAGTTTCATCAGCGCCTCGACACGGTTGGCGGTGTTGGGGTGGGTCGAGAACAGGTTGTCCGCGCCCTTGCCCGCCAGGGGGTTGATGATGAACATCTGGCCCGTCGCCGGGTTGCGCTCGGCCGTCTCGTTGATGGTGCGATGGGCGTAGGCCTCCATCTTGCGCAGGGCGTCCGCGAGGGCCTGCGGGTCGCCGCTGATCTCGGCGCCGTGGCGGTCGGCCTCGTACTCGCGGCCGCGGCTGATCGCCATCTGCACCAGGGCGGCGGCGATGGGGGCGAGAATCGCGATCAGGATGGTCCCGATCATCCCGGCCGGCCGGTCGCGGTCGCCGCCGAAGAAGAAGGCGATGTTGGCCAGGGCCGAGACCGCGCCGGCGATGGTGGCGGTGACCGTCATGGTCAGGGTGTCGCGGTTCTTCACGTGGGCCAGTTCGTGGGCCATGACGCCGCGAATCTCCCGCCGGTCCAGCAGGCGCAGCAGGCCGACCGTCGCGGCGACGGCGGCGTTCTGAGGGTTGCGGCCGGTGGCGAAGGCGTTCGGCTGTTCGGTCTGGATCACGTAGACCTTCGGGCGCGGCATGCCCGCGCGGTCGGCCAGCGCCAGAGTGTCGGCGACATAGTTGCGGATCAGCGGCTCCGGGTGGCTCTCGTCGACCTGGATCGCGCCGTACATCTTCAGGACGATCTTGTCGGCGTTCCAGTAGCTGAACAGGTTCATGCCGCCGGCCAGGACCAGGGCGATCAGCATCCCCGCGGTTCCGCCGATGAAGTAGCCGGCCACGACGAACAGCGCCGTCAGGCCGGCCAGAAGCATGAAGGTGCGTACAGAGTTGTTCATGGCCTGACATGTGGCCCCGCATCGCGGCGCCAGCAAGGCGCCGGCCGTGTCGGGGCGCTGTCTCGCCAAGTTCACGCAGCGTCGCTATAAGCAGTCATGACTCATGAGAAAGAAGCAGCCGTCATCGTCGAACGGCTTATCCAAGAATACGACCGCTCCGTCTCCGCTCTGCGCGGCGCCCTCAAGGCATTCCTGACCGACGGAACCCGTCCTGATCCCGCCTCGCGCCTGGATGGGACCTTCGCCTATCCCGAACTTCGGCTGCATTGGAGCGGCGAGAACGGCTATCCGCGCATCAGTCGCGCCTATGCCCGCATCGGCACGCCGGGCAGCTACGCCACCACCGTGACCCGGCCGGCGATGTTCAAGGACTATCTGGTCGAGCAGCTGGCCCTGGTGATGAAGGACTTCGGCGCCACGGTCGACGTTGGCCGGTCGCTGCAGGAAATCCCGTTCCCCTATGTGCTGGACGGCGGCGACCTGGCCTTGGCGGACGTCAGCGCCGCCGACATCGCCCGCTGGTTCCCGACCACCGAACTGGCCCATATCGGCGACGAGCTGGCCGACGGCATGTGGAGCCCGGTGCTGGAGGAGGCCCGGCCGCTCGCCCTGTTCGACGGGCTGCGGACCGACTTTTCGCTGGCCCGGCTGAAGCACTACAGCGGCACGCCCGCCGAACATGTGCAGCCCTACATCCTGTTCACCAACTACCATCGCTACGTCGACGAGTTCGTCCGCTGGGGCTGCGAGCAGCTGCGCCAGCCGGGCACGCGGTTCACCGCCCTGTCGGCGCCGGGCAACATTCTTATCACCGCGGACACGCCCGATCCCGAGCTGGCGGTGGCCAACGGCCCGTGGCGGCGTCACCAGATGCCGGCCTACCATCTGATGACGGCGGACGGGCAGGGCATTACGCTGGTCAACATCGGCGTCGGCCCTTCGAACGCCAAGACCATCACCGACCACCTGGCGGTGCTGCGGCCGCAGGCCTGGCTGATGATCGGCCACTGCGGCGGCCTGCGCGGCAGCCAGCGGATCGGCGACTACGTCCTGGCCCACGCCTACCTGCGCGACGATCATGTCCTCGACGCGGTGCTGCCCCCCGACATCCCGATCCCGAGCATCGCCGAGATCCAGCGCGCCCTCTATGACGCGGCCAAGCATGTCAGCGGCGAGAGCGGCGAGACGCTGAAGAGCCGTCTGCGGACCGGCACGGTGGTGACCACGGACGATCGGAACTGGGAGCTGCGCTACACCTCCTCGGCGCTGCGCTTCAACCAGAGCCGGGCGGTCGGCATCGACATGGAGAGCGCCACCATCGCCGCCCAGGGCTATCGCTTCCGGGTGCCGTACGGGACGCTGCTCTGTGTGTCGGACAAGCCCCTGCACGGCGAGATCAAGCTGCCCGGCCAGGCCAACGCCTTCTACGAGCGCGCCATCGGCCAGCACCTGCAGATCGGCATCGCCACGGTGGACCTGCTCCGCGCGGAAGGGCCGAACTTGCACTCTCGTAAGTTGCGCTCCTTCGACGAGCCGCCGTTCCGGTAGAGCTTGCCGGGCCAACCTGCGAAGCGTACCCTTCCGGCATGAGCAACGATCGAAAGCCGCCGCCGGAAGGCGTCGCCGAGGGCGGTGCGCCGTTCCGGGCGCCCGTAGACAGCGATTGGACGATCGCCCTGGAGCGCCTCGAGGAGTATCGGCGGACAGGCGAGACGATTTCGGTCGATGAGTTCATGGAGGAGCTCCGCAGAGAGGTGGCGTCGCGTCGGACCATCAAGCGGTGAGGGTTCGCCTCGCGGCGACGGCACGGCGTGATGTTCTGCGATTGGCGGATTTTCTGCAGGAGCGGAATCCTGCGGCGGCCAAGCGGGCAATGGACGCCATCGAGGCGGGGCTTCTCAGCTTAAGCGAGATGGCCGAGCGGGGCTATCGCGCGCGTTTGGGTTCCATGCGCCAACTCTTCGTCCCGTTTGGACGAGCTGGCTATGTGATGCAGTATCTGGTGGATGAGGGAGAGGTCGTCGTCCTCCGCATCATCCACGCGCTCGAAGACCGCTAGCCCTCCAGGAACGCCACGATCGCCTCGGCCAGCGCGGGCTCTGCGACGGCGCTGAGGTGCGTGCCGGGGACGCGCTGCGCCACGCCCCGGGGCAGCAGTTCGGCCAGGCGTTCGGGGGAGCCGTTGTCCTGGTCCAGCTCGCCGCAGACCGCGAGGATGGGCCGGTCAAGCTTGCGCAGCTCGTCCTCCGTGGTCGGCACGAAGCTGGACAGCACCCCCAGCAGCGCTTCGGGAACGAAGCCGCCCTGGCGGATGCGGGCCTGGATGATCTTGCCGGCCTTCGGATCGGCGGCCTTCTCGCCGTTGCGGATCGAGTCCTCGAACATCGCCGCCCGCATGCCGGCCGCCATCACCCCGCTGTCGCCCATGCCGCCCAGCACCACCCGCTCGGGCGTCGCGCCGCGCACCAGCATGCGGACGGCGGTCCGCGCGCCCAGCGAATAGCCGACCAGGTCGTAGTCGCTTAGCCCCAGGCCTTTGATCAGCGCCTCCTGGTCGCGAGGCAGGATGTCGGGCGACCAGGTCGCCGGGTCGGTCGGCGCGGCCGAGCCGCCGTGGCCGCGCAGGTCGGGCATGATGACCCGGCGGCCGGCGGCGGCGACACGGTCGGCGATCCCCGGCAGGATCCAGTTCAATTCCGCCGTGGCGATGAAGCCGTGCAGCATCAGCGTCGGCCGCCCCTCGCCGATCTCGTGCACCGCGATCGGCGCGCCGTCGAAACTGGCGAAGGCTGTGGTCGTGACGGTCATGCGGCCTCCGGAGACGGGACTCCCGAGACGGATAGTCCGGGGACAAGGCGGGACTTTAGGAGACAATCGGTCCCCTTTGGAAAGGGGAAAGACGGCGTTTCCGCCGCCGCCTCCGCCACGGTCCTAGACTGAAGGCATGAGACCGGATCCGATCGCCAGCCTGCCGCCTGAAAGCGTTGTCCGCGAAGTGGTTGAGGACGCGGGTCGCGGTCGCGTGGATGCGCCTGCCGGGCGATCGGCGGGTATGGCCCGCCCGGCGAATGGGGAATCTGTCCCCCCAACCGCCCAGGCCTGGGACCGCGGAACCGAGAAACAGGGACACCCGCGACGTGACAGCGGGGGCCCCATCCGCTATCGCACCCGCGCGCCGCGACGGAGTCCCCTGCCTTGATCACCAAGTCCGAAGAAGCCGGCTGGGCCACCGCCAAGACCCTCGCGGAGGCGCTGCCCTACATCCAGATCTACGACCGCGAGACGGTGGTGATCAAATACGGCGGCCACGCCATGGGCGAGGACGAGGTGGCCAAGCTGTTCGCCGCCGACGCCGTGCTGCTGAAGCTGATGGGCCTTCACCCGGTGGTGGTGCACGGAGGCGGGCCGCAGATCTCGCGCATGCTCGACCGCGCCGGGGTGAAGTCGACGTTCATCGACGGGCTGCGCGTCACCGACGAGGCGACGATGGAGGTCGCCGAGATGGTCCTGTCGGGCGCGATCAACAAGGAGATCGCCAACTGGATCACCCTGGCCGGCCGCGAAGCGGATGTCCGGGGCGTGGGCCTGTCCGGCAAGGACGCCCGGCTGATCACCGTCACCAAGGCCGAGCGCACGCGCAAGGATCCGGACAGCAACATCGAGCAGGTCGTCGACCTCGGCTTCGTCGGCGAGCCGCAAAAGGTCGACGCCGAGCTGATCGAGGTGCTGATCAACTCCGAGAAGGACTACATCCCCGTCGTCGCGCCGATCGGCGTGTCGGAAGAGGGGCAGACCTTCAACGTCAACGCCGACACCGTCGCCGGCGCCCTGGCCGGGGCGCTGAAGGCCAAGCGCATGCTGCTGCTGACCGACGTCCCCGGCGTGAAGGACGGCAATGGCGAGCTGATCCGCCAGATGACGGTGGCCGAGGCCGCCGAGCTGATCCGCACGGGCGTCGCCAACGGCGGCATGATCCCCAAGCTGGAAACCGCCATGGCCGCGATCGCGGACGGCGTCGAGGCGGTGGTCATTCTGGACGGCCGCCGGCCGCACGCCATGCTGGTCGAGCTGTTCACCGAGTTCGGCGCCGGGACGCTGATCAAGGCGTGACCGACCTCGCCCACATCGACGTCTGGCTGTTCGACCTCGACAACACGCTGTACCCGCTCGAGACCGGGTTCATGCGCCAGATCGAGGAGCGGATGACCGATTTCATGGAACGGTTTACCGGCCTCCCGCGCGACGAGGCGCGGGCGATCCAGAAGACCTACTTCCAGACGCACGGCACCACCCTGGCCGGGTTGATGAAGAACCACCAGATCGACCCGGAAGCGTTCCTGGACGAGGTGCATCAGGTTTCGCTGGACCTGCTGACGCCGGATCCGGCGATGGCGGCGGCGCTTCGGCGCCTGCCGGGGCGCCGGCTGGTGTTCACCAACGGTTCGGCCGCCCATGCCGAGCGCGTGCTCGAGCGGCTGCAGATCGCCGACGCCTTCGAGGACGTCTTCCACATCTCCGCCGCCGACTACATTCCCAAGCCCGCGCCGGAAACCTTCGAAAAGATGATGCGCCGCCACGGCGTCGCCGCCGTCGGGTCCGCCTTCTTCGAGGACAGCGAGAAGAATCTGGCGCCCGCCGCCGCCCTGGGCATGACCACCGTTCTGGTCGGGCCGCATGCCGGCGCCTCGACCGCCGACTTCGTCCATCACCGCACGCATGACCTGCCCGGCTTCCTCGCCGGAGCCAGGATGAAGGGGAGCCCCGCATGAGCACCGTCAGTCTCGCCGACCTGGAACTCGAGATCGAAGCCGCCTGGGACGCCCGTGACGGCGTCAGCGTTGCGACTCAGGGCGCGGTGCGCACCGCGGTCGAGGAGACCCTCGCCCAGCTCGACTCCGGCAAGATCCGCGTGGCCGAGAAGATCGACGGCGAATGGGTCGTCCGCCAGTGGGCCAAGAAGGCGGTGCTGCTGTCGTTCCGCCTGAACCCGAACGAGATCATGCGCGCCGGCGCCATGGGCGGCGCGGTCGGCCCCTGGTGGGACAAGGTGCCGAACAAGTTCGACGGCTGGGAAGCGCCGCAGTTCGAGGAGGCCGGCTTCCGCGCCGTGCCGGGCGCGATCGTCCGCCGCGGCGCCTATGTCGCCAAGAACGTCATCCTGATGCCGTCGTTCGTGAACATCGGCGGCTACGTCGACGAGGGCACGATGGTCGACACCTGGGTCACGGTCGGCAGCTGCGCCCAGATCGGCAAGCGCGTCCACCTGTCCGGCGGCGTCGGCATCGGCGGCGTGCTGGAGCCGCTGCAGGCCAATCCGACCATCATCGAGGACGACTGCTTCATCGGCGCCCGCTCCGAGGTCGTGGAGGGCGTGGTCGTCGGCCAGGGCGCGGTGCTGTCGATGGGCGTCTACCTGTCGGCCACCACCAAGATCGTCGATCGCAAGACGGGCCAGGTCCATGTCGGCAAGGTGCCGCCCTACAGCGTCGTGGTGCCGGGCAGCCTGCCCGATCCGCATGGCGGCCCGAGCCTCTACTGCGCGGTGATCGTCAAGACGGTCGACGCCCAGACGCGGTCCAAGACTTCGATCAACGATCTGCTGCGCGACTGACGCCGCAGGGCTGCGGACATCGTCATCGGCTTCGAAAGGCCGCTCCTCACGGGGCGGCCTTTCTCGTTCTGGGCGCACCGTGGCCCGGTTTGGTTGAAGAACTCGATGAACAATATTGGTTTATTTAAAAGTAACCTTAACATTGTTTCCACAGGAAATGCTCCGAAGACATGTCCTTTGGTGTTGCTGTTCGAAGTCGAACGGCTCCATCTTCCGTTCGTCGGGGGCGATGATTTGGTGCCGAGCGGCACGATGGGTAAACCATATGCGCGATAGGGCCGGAGTTGCCATTGATTACACGCGTGTTCCTGATTCCGAAGTCGGGTTTGCGGGTGTTAATCTTACCGGGGCCGCCGGCGCTTCCCTGAGCGCGCCGGCCATCCATGTCGAAAGCCGCCGGCCCGCGCCCCCGCAAACGGCGCAGTGGGTGGACGACTATCTCGGCCGCGATGTGTCCCGCTTCTTCTACCGCTGGGGCGGTTCGCTCTCGTCGGTGCTGGTCAAGCTGCGGGGACGCTACGACGGTGACCTGGACCAGTTTCTGCTGCACCTGGTGTTCATGCTGACCGAGCTGGCCTCGGCCAACTACGCCGCCGAGGCCAAGGCCAAGGGCGCCCAGACGGTGATCGTCCGGCGGCGCGGCCTGAACGTCCTGAGCCTGGCCGACATCACCCGCATTCCGCGTGAGACGGTCCGCCGGAAGCTGGCCTCGATGGTCGAGCGCGAGCTGGTGGTCCGTGAAGAGGACGGCCTGTACTATTCGGGGCCGTCCAGCGACATCGACCAGTTCTTCTACGCCCTCAGCCCGCTGTTCTGGGAAGGCGTGAAGCCGGACTGAGACGGTTCCCGTCAAAGCCCTTCCTCGACAGCATCCATCCAACGCCACAGCTCGCGAAGGCCCAGCGCGCGCAAGGCCGCGTCCGACGACCGCACCGGCGGCAGGCCGATCAGGCGGCGCGCGTCGTTGACGTCGCTCAGGTCGGCGGGGCCCACGTGGATGCCACGCCGCCGGGCGACCTTGGTGAAGCGGGCGCGAGCGCAGTCCAGGCTGGCGATCTCGCTGCGGATTCCTTCCGGCAGGAAGCTGCCGTGCAGGACGCGGCCGAAGGCGATGATCCACCCGTTCCGGCAGGGCTTGAGGGCGTCCTCGAGCTGATCCCAGGTGATCGCCGGGATCGGCGGCGGCGGGCCGTCGTTCTCCTCCGCGAACGGATCGCGGCCGCCGACGTCGCTGCGGCCGCGCACGAAGACGCTGACCGCCACGTTGCCGAAGTCGTCGACCAGGGCGAACTGGAACAGGTGCGCGAAGCCGTCGGCCGAGACCGAGCGGACGTGCAGGAAGAACCGGTCGGCCCGCGCCTCGCCCGGCCGACGGTCGCCGGCTTCGGTCTTCTTGGCCGGCGTGCGGCGCGAGCCCATGCCGCTGAACAGCGCGAACAGGGCGGGAGGCGGGAGGTGATGATCGAGCAGTTGCATGGGCGATCTCCTTGGCGACCGCTTGATCTGGCAGGGAGCCGGCCCTCGCCTCAATGAAGCGCCCGCCCGGTCTGGGCGGCCCAGAATGGGCCGGTGTGCGGTTGAAAACCGCGTCGGCCCGCCAGCGTTGGGCGCATCGGTTTGCACCGTCGCGACAAGGGCCCTAAACGACCTGTCGATGTCTTCGCTCGACGCCCTGGATCTCGCCCGCGACCTGATCCGTCGCCCGTCCGTCACCCCCGCCGACGCGGGAGCGATGGATGTTCTTCAGCGTGCGCTCGAGGACCTCGGCTTCGCGTGCCGACGGATGCGGTTCGGGGAGATCGAGAACCTCTACGCCCGGCGCGGGACGGCGCGGCCGAACCTCTGCTTCGCCGGCCACACCGACGTCGTTCCGGCGGGCGACGCCGCCGCCTGGTCCAGCGGGCCGTTCGACGCCGCCGTCAGCGACGAGGTCCTGATCGGCCGGGGCGCGGTGGACATGAAGGGCGCGATCGCCGCGTTCACGGCCGCTGTGGCCCAGGTTCTGGCCGAGGGCGAGCCGACGGGGTCGCTGAGCTTCCTGATCACCGGCGACGAAGAGGGTGTCGCCCTCGACGGCACCAAGAAGGTGGTGGAGGCCCTGGCCGTGGAAGGCGAGGTCATCGACCACTGCATCGTCGGCGAGCCGACCAGCGCCGCGCGTCTGGGCGACATGATCAAGATCGGCCGCCGGGGCAGCGTGAACAGCTGGATCACGGTCGAGGGCAAGCAGGGGCATGTCGCCTATCCGCAGCGCGCCGCCAACCCGATCCCCGTCCTGGTCGAGATCCTGGCGAAGCTGCAGGCGCGGGTGCTGGACGACGGCTACGAGGGCTTCCAGCCGTCGAACTTCGAGATCACCACCATCGACGTGGCCAACACCGCGACGAACGTCATCCCGCGCGAGGCCAAGGCCCGGGTGAACGTCCGCTTCAATCCGGCCCATAAGGGCGCCGAGCTGCAGGCCTGGTTCGAGGAAACCGCCCAGGCGGTCGCCGAGGGCTTCGAGGGCAAGGTCGAGGTGAAGACCCTGATCAGCGGCGAGGCCTTCCTGACCCGGCGGGGCGACTTCACCGATGTCGTCGCCGAAGCGATCCGCGAGACGACGGGCGAGGAGCCGGATCTGTCGACCACCGGCGGCACCTCTGACGCCCGCTTCATCCGCAGCCTATGCCCGGTCGTCGAGTTCGGGCTCGTCGGCACGACCATGCACGCGGTCGACGAACAGGTCCCGGTCGCCGAGATCCGCGGGCTTCAAGCGGCCTACGCCCGGATCATCGCGCGCTACTTCGAACGTTTCGGCGAGGCGTCGCGGTAGCCGCGGACCAGGCGGACCAGCGCGTCCTCCAGGTCCTGGGTCCCGAGCAGGGGCGAGTTCTCCATCACCGCCGCGCGGACCACGCCCATGATCGCGCGGGACAGGACGAAGGCGTGGACGGGCCGCTCGCCCGCCTTGATGAAGGGCGCGACGCCCAGGTCGATCTGGTCGCCCATGCCGGGAACCGTCGGTGTGCGGAGGATCTGGGCGAGGATCGCGCGCCGCGCGCCCTCCCGGCCGTCGAAGGCGGTCAGCATGGCCCGGATCGCGGCGCGGTCGGGCTCCTCGCCGTCGAGACCCTCGCGGATGGCCATGCGTTGCCGGGCGCGCTCGCGGGCCGCCAAGGTCTGGACGATCGCCGCCTTGTCCGGAAAGTACTGGTACAGCGTGCCGACGCTGACGCCGGCGCGCTCGGCGACGTGGTTGGTGGTGAAGGTCTCGCCGGCTTCCAGAATGCGAGTAGCCGCCTCGAGGATGGCGTCGACGGTCGCCTTCGAGCGCGCCTGACGTGGCCTGCGACGGGCTTCGACGGCGCTGTCCGACATGCGAGTTTCCTAAATCCGAGCAAGCTTCAGATTTGTCGCCGCAACAAGGGAGCGGAGGCAAGCCATGACCTGGGCGACGGAGAGACTGGAGGCGTTGAAACGCCGGGAGGCGACGCCGCCGCCGGTGGTCGAGACCCTGCGGCTGGGGCTGGTGGACGACTGGGGCGAGGGCTGGGCGCGCAAGCGGTGGGAGCCGGACGCCGGCCTGCTGAACGGCGACGGGACGGTCTTCGGCGGCTACCTGGCGGCGCTGGCCGACCAGATGCTGACCTTCGCCGCGATGACGGTGCTGACCGACGCGGAGGCGATGCGGACCACGGATCTTCAGATCCGCTTCTTCAAGCTGGTCCGGAGCGGGCCGCTGATCGTTGAGGGGCGGGTCGTCCGACGCTCACGGTCGCTGATCCATGTCGAGGTCGACTTCCGGAGCGAGGACGGCGACTTGGTCGCCCGTGCGTCGGGCCAGCAGTTCGTCACGCCGTTCCCAAGGGAGAGTCGCTGATCTTTTACACTCGGGAGGTGGACGGACCGGCGTTTTTCGTTCCAAGGTCGAGTCCGTCGGGGAGCCTTGCGGCCGGCCATGGCCTGCGGAGAGACGTCGTATGGGTATCTTCAGCAACATCATGGGCAAGATCTTCTCGCGGAAGAAGCCCGCCGAAGCGCCTGCGGCGGCGCCCGCGGCGGCGGCTCCCGCCGCTGCCGCGCCGGCCGCCGCACCGCCGCCCGAGCCGGTCGACGTCGAGGCCATCCTCGAGGAACTGGCCAGCCAGAACCCGCAGAAGCTGAACTGGCGGACCTCGATCGTCGACCTGATGAAGCTGGTCGGGATGGAGAGCAGCCTGGCCGAGCGCAAGGAGCTGGCCGACGAGCTCGGCTACACCGGCGACAAGTCGGACAGCGCCACGATGAACATCTGGCTGCACAAGCAGGTGCTGCGGAAGCTGGCCGAGAACGGCGGCAAGATCCCGGCCGAACTCATCGACTAGGTCGACCCTCTAGTAGCTCACACCCGTGAAGTAGAGACCGTCCGCCGGGGCCACGGGCCCGCAGGCGCGGCGGTCTCTCGCTTCCAGCGCCGCCTTCAGGTCGTCGCGGGTCCAGCGGCCGACGCCGACCTCGACCAGAGATCCGGCCATCGACCGCACCTGGCGGTGCAGGAACGATCGCGAGGCGAACTCCAGCAACACCACCTCGCCCTCGCGCCGGACGGCGGCGACGTCCAGCGTCTTCATCGGCGACTTCGCCTGGCACTGCATGTCGCGGAAGGTGGTGAAGTCGTGGTGGCCGACCAGGACCTGGGCGACCGCGTGCATCGCCTCGGCGTCGATCGGCTTCTTCACGTGCCAGACCCGGCCCTGTTCCAGCGCCGGCGGGGCCATGCGGTTGAGGACGCGGTATTGATAGCGCCGCTCCTTGGCCGAGAAGCGGGCATGCCAGCCCTCCTCGGCCACCTGGACGTCCAGGATCGAGATCGGTTCGGGGACCAGGTGGGCGTTGAGGGCGTTCTGCACGACCTCGGCCTTCCAGTCCTTGATCAGGTCGATGTGGATCACCTGGCCCGTCGCGTGGACGCCGGTGTCGGTCCGGCCGGAAGCGTGGACGCGGATGGCCTCGCCGCAGAACCCGAGCACGGCCTTCTCGATCGCCCCCTGGACGCTGGGCAGCGCGCCCTGCGCCTGGAACCCCCGGTAGGGACGGCCGTCGTACTCGATGGTCATGCGGTAGCGGGGCATCAGGCCAGCACCGTCCCGGCGGCCAGCGGAAAGCCGCGCGTGAAGTCGGCGGCGTCCTGGGCGCTCTTGCCTTCTCGCTGGGCGCGGAGCAGGCGGACCGCGCCGTCGCCGCAGGCGATCAGCAGGTCGTCGTCCAGCACCGTCCCCGGTGCGCCGGAGGCCTCCTCCACGCGGGACAGCAGAGCCTTGACCCGGACCGGTCCCTTCTCGGACGACGCCTCGAACCAGGCGCCGGGGAAGGGCGACAGGCCGCGGATATGCAGGTCGAGCTCGGCGGCGGGGCGCGACCAGTCGATGCGGGCCTCGGCGCTCTTGATCTTGCGGGCGTAGGTCGCGCCCTCGGCGGACTGGGGCGTTTCGATGGCCGTTCCGGCCTCGATCGCGGCCAGGGTCGGGGGCAGCAGCCGGGCGCCGGCCTCTGCCAGCCGCTCGGTCAGGGTTCCGGCGGTGTCCAGCGGGCCGATGCGGACGGTCTCGGTGGCGATGACGTCGCCTTCGTCGAGGCCCTCGCTCATGCGCATGACCTGGACGCCGGTGACGGGGTCGCCGGCCATCAGGGCGCGCTGGATCGGCGCCGCCCCTCGCCAGCGCGGCAGCAGGGAGGCGTGCACGTTGAAGCAGCCCAGCCGGGGCGCTTCCAGCACGTCGCGAAGCAGAATCTGGCCGAAGGCGACGACCACGGCGGCGTCCAGGTTCAGCGCCTGGAAGACGGCGATCTCCTCCGGAGCCTTCATCGAGACCGGCGTGCGGACAGGCAGGCCGTGGCGTTCGGCGAAGGCGTGGACCGGCGACGGCTGCAGAGTCTGGCCGCGACCGCGCGGAGCGGGCGGTTGGGAATAGACGCAGGCGATCTCGTGCCCGGCCTCGACCAGGGCGGCGAGGCTGCGGACGGCGAAGTCGGGGGTTCCCATGAAGGCGAGGCGCATGACGGGGCTTTACAGGGCTGGAGCGAGGGCGGGAACCCGCTCGCTCACAGATCGTTGATCGGTCGGAAACAACGGAAGGGGGTCCATCCCATGAAGAAACTCACGCTCGTCGCCTTCGCGGCCGTCGCCGGCCTGTCGCTCGCGGCCTGCAACCAGCAGGATCGCACCGAGGTCAAGGAAGGCGCGCAGGCCGCCGGCTCCGAGGTCAAGGAAGCGGCCCAGGACATCGCCAACAACAAGGACGTCAAGGAAGCCGGCGCGGCGATCGGCGCCGCGGGCGAGGAAGCCGCCGGCGCGGTCAAGGACGCGGCGCAGGACGTCAAGAAGAGCGCGGAAGAGATGGCTGCCGACGCCAAGAAGGAAGCCGAGGAAGCCAAGGCCGCCGTCGGCGACACCAGCCGCGGCGGCGAAGCCGAGAAGAAGTAGCCTTTCCAGGCTCCACAAAGCGGAACGGCGCCGGAGGGGTCTCCGGCGCCGTTCTCATATCTGGATCAAGGGTGATCAGGCCGCGCGGGCGGCCTTCTTGACCTTGGTGATGGCCCGCTCGCGCTTGAGGCGCGACAGGTGGTCGATGAACAGGACCCCTTCGAGATGGTCCATCTCGTGCTGGATGCAGACGGCGTAGAGGCCGACGGCGTCTTCCTCGACCTGTTCGCCCTGGTAGCTCAGATAGCGCACCTTCACCCGGGCCGGACGCTCGACGGCGTCGTAGATCTCCGGCACCGACAGGCAGCCCTCCTCATAGGAGAACAGCTCCTCGGAACGCCAGACGATCTCCGGGTTCACGAAGTAGCGCGGATGCTTCGGCTCCTCGGCGCCTGGGACAGGTTCAGCCGCGTTCGGGTCGCGATCGCCCAGGTCCATGACGATGATGCGCTTGGTCTCGCCGACCTGGACGGCGGCCAGGCCGATGCCGGGCGCGGCGTACATCGTCTCCAGCATGTCGTCCATCAGCGCGCGCAGGTCATCGGTCACGCCGCCTTCGACGGGATCGGAGACGCGCTTGAGAACCGCCAGGTCGGCGGCGTTGTCGACGGTGAGGATACGGCGAATGGTCATTTGGCTCAGCAGGTAGGGGCGTCATTCCCGACCGTCAAGGTGGGAGAAGGTCCTAGGCCTGGACGCGGGTCATGATGAACCACACGAACTGGGCCAGGAAAAGGCCGCCGACGAGGACGGCAACCAGCGTTCGTCAGCAATCCTCGCGGGTCAGCCCTCGTCCTGTCCGGCGATCCGCAGGTGCGGCGCATCCGAGGTCGACAGCTTCGACAGCGGGCGGACGGCGGTTTCGACGGGCGACGCCTCGGGGATTTCCTTACCCTCATGATCGACCTTGAGGTCCTCGAACCGGCGGGCCTGGGTCAGGACCTGGGTCTCCAGCGAGCCGACGAACTGGTTGTAGCGACTCACCGCCGCTTCCAGCGCCTTGCCGACACTGGCGGCGTGCCCGCCCATCACCGACATCCGCTTGTAGAGTTCGCGGCCAAGGGCGGCGATCTTGTCGGCGTTGGCGGCCTGCTCCTCGACGCGCCAGCCATAGGCGACGGCCTTGCAGAGCGCGAACAGGGTCGTCGGCGTCACCAGCAGGACCCGCTTGTCCATCGCCTCGGTCATCAGGTCGGGCAACCGGTCGAGGGCCGCCGCGAGGAAGCCGTCGCCGGGCACGAACATGGCCACGAAGTCGGGCGAGCGCTCGCCGGAGAACTGGTCCCAGTAGGTCTTGCTGGAGAGGCCCTGCATATGGCCGCGCACGCTCTGGGCGTGGCGCATCAACGCCGCCTCGCGGCTGGCGTCGTCCGGCGCCTCCTGCGCCTCCAGGAAGGCGTTGAGCGAGCATTTGGCGTCGATGGCGAAGACCGCGCCGCCGGGCATCTTCACCTTCACGTCGGGGCGACGGCGGCCCTCTTCGCTGTCGAGCGTGAACTGTTCGACGAAGTCGTACTGCGCCGCGAGGCCGGCGGCTTCCAGCACGTTGCGGAGTGTCTGCTCACCCCAGCGGCCCTGCACGCCGGCGCCCCGACGCAGGGCGGCGGACAGCTTGCGGGCCTCGGCCTGGGTCGCGGTCGACGCTTCCATCAGCTGGGCGATCTGGGCTTTGAGGCCGCCGGTCTCCTCGGCGCGGGTCTTTTCCACCGCCTGCACCTGGGCCTCGAACTTGGCCAGGGTCTCGGCGACCGGCTTCAGCTGGGCTTCAAGCCGCTGCTGGGCCAGCTGCTCGCGGTTGCGGAAGGTCTCATCGGTCCGCTTCAGCAGCTCCTCGGCCACCGCGCCGGCGGACTGCGCCGCCTGGGCGCGCAGCAGTTCGGCCTGGGTCGCGGCCTGGTCCTCGATCAGCCGCATGCGGGTCTCGGCCTCTATGAACTGCTCCCGCAGGGTCCAGGCCTTGGCCTCCGCGGCCCCCGCCCGGCGGCGCTCCAGCAGCGCCCAGCCCAGAAAGGCGAGCGCCAGCAGGCCGGCGGCCAATGCGACCATCAGAAGGGGATCGAGTTCGTTCATGCTCCGTTCTTAGCGGGAAACGAGATCGGCGGGTAGGGGCGTCCTGCGGGGTTCGAGACGCTGGGCTGAGGCCCCGCTCCTGACCATGACCAAGGTGGGCGGCGGACTACTGACCTCGTCATCCTGAGGAGCGAGCCTTGCGAGCGTCTCGAAGGACGCACGACCTCTACGCCGGCCGCCGCGCGCGCAGCGCCTGGGCGATGGTGCCGTCGTCCAGCCAGTCGAGGTCGCCGCCGACAGGAACGCCTCGCGCCAGCATGGTGACCTGGAGCCCCGTCGGGGCCAGGCGGTCGGCGAGGTAGTGGGCGGTGGTCTGGCCGTCGACCGTGGCGGGCAGGGCGAGGATCACCTCTCGCGCGACCCCGTCCGCGGCGCGCGCGACCAGTTCGCCGACGCGGAGCTTTTCGGGCCCGATCCCGTCCAGCGCCGACAGCAGCCCGCCGAGGACGTGGTAGCGGCCTCGGAAGGCTGCGGCCCGCTCCATCGCCCAGATCGAGCCGACGTCCTCGACCACGCAGATCAGCGCCCTGTCGCGCGAAGCGTCGGCGCAGATGGCGCAGGGATCGGTGGTGTCCAGCGAGCCGCAGACCGAGCAGGTCTTCACCTTGGCCTGAGCTTCGACCAGGGCCGCGGTCAGCGGATCGAGCAGCGTGTCGCGCCGTTTCAGCAGCGCCAGGGCCGCGCGACGAGCCGACCGAGGACCAAGCCCAGGCAGCTTGCCCAGCAGGGCGATCAGTCGCTCGATCTCGGGTCCGGCGGTGGCGGCCATGACGCTGTCATATGGGGCGTTGGGCGGAACGGTCCAGTCCTCTCCCTCTGGGAGAGGGGGACCCTGCGAAGCAGGGTGGAGTGGGCCCTCGGTGGAGCCGCTTCACCATCGGATGGGGCGGGAGCGCCTCTAGGCCCCCTCCACCACCCTCCGGGTGGTCCCCTTCCCCCAAGAGGGGAGGAATGACGTTAGAACTTCAGGCCCGGGATGTTCATCCCGGCCAGCGGGCCGGCGACGTCGCGGAGCATCTCGGCCTGTTTGGCGTCGAGTTTGGCCTTGGCGTCGCGGTGGGCGGCGACCAGCAGGTCGGCGACGACCTCGCCCTCGCCGGGCTGCAGCAGTTCCTCGTCGAGCACCACGCCCTTCAGGTCGCCGGAGCCGACCAGGGTCACCTTGACCATGCCGCCGCCGGCGCTGCCCTCGACCTCGATCAGCTTCAGCCGTTCCTGGGCCTCGGCCATCTTCTGCTGCATGGCCTGGGCCTGCTTCATCAGTCCGCCGAGGTCTTTCATCGCGATGCTCACTCTTCCGTTCGGTTGAAGAGGCCCGCCTGGACCATCTGGTCCCGCACCTGCTCCGGGTGCTGGGTGACGATCAGGTCGTAGGCCTCCAGTTCGACAGGGACATACCAGTGGATCTTGTCGTTGTGGTAGGCCCCCCAGACCGCCTTGGCCACCTCGACCGGCGGAATCAGCCGCCACATGCCTTCGGTCGGCGCGCTGGTCTTGGCCTCCGGCGGCAGGATCGGGGTGTCGATCAGGCCGGGCAGGGTGTCGGCGACACGCACGCCGGCGGCCTTCAGCTCGACCGAAAGCGCTTCGGTGAAGCCCTTCACCGCGTGCTTGGTCGCCGAATAGACGGCGATGTTGGCGATGCCGAAGATGGCCGAGCTCGACGAGGTCGAGAAGCACAGCGAATTGGGCGTGGCCTTCAGCAACGGGATGGCCAGGTGGATGCCGCTGAGCACGGCGATCAGGTTGATGTTCACGACCGCCAGGGCGTCTTCCCAGGGCATGTCCTGGAAGGGACCGCCGCGGCCGATCCCGGCGTTGTTGAACAGGATATCCAGCTTGCCGCCGGTCGCTTCGGCGAAGTCGGCCAGCACCTTGCGGTAGGCCTCGCGGTCGGTGACGTCCAGGCGCGTCACGAAACCGGCGTCGCCGAGCTCCGCCTTCAGGCTGGCCAGGCCCTCGTCGTTGACGTCGACGCCGCCGACGAACCAGCCCTCGCTCGCGAACAGG
Source organism: Caulobacter mirabilis (assembly GCF_002749615.1). Taxonomy (GTDB): domain Bacteria; phylum Pseudomonadota; class Alphaproteobacteria; order Caulobacterales; family Caulobacteraceae; genus Caulobacter; species Caulobacter mirabilis. Next base: position 4,064,568 of record NZ_CP024201.1, on the reverse strand, counting down.
CGGGCGGTTTCGAGGCCCATGCCGGACGCAGCGCCCGTGATGAAGATCGCCTTCCGGCCGTTGGCCTGGTTCATTTTCCGTCTCCCTATGCCTCCGAGCATCTGGCGGCGCGGACAGGCGTTGCGTGGTTCGAGACGCGGCTTCGCCGCTCCTCACCATGACGCACTCTGAGTTCGTCATCCTGAGGAGCGAGCCTCGAGCGAGCGTCTCGAAGGACGCAGGGAAGATCAGTCTTCCTCGCCGTCCTCTTCGGGATCGACGCTAGTCGCATCACCCTGGGGAACCACAAGCTGCTTCACGCCGAGAAGTTCGGTCCCGGGGAAGGCCTCCATGACCGCCTGGACGAAGGGGTCGGCCAGGATGGCTTCCTTGGCCTCGCGCTCTTCGCGCTTCTCGCGCTCCCAGGCGCTTTCGGCCCCGCCGCCGCCGGAGGTGGCGATCAGCCAGGTCTGGCCGGTCCATTCCTTCAGCCGCTGCGACAGGCGCTTGGTCAGGTCGGCGGGCGCGCGCGGCGCCGGCTCGAACTCCAGGGCGCCGGGCCGGAAGCTGATCGGCCGCACGAAGCGCTGCACATCCATGTAGAGGGTGATGTCCCGCTTCAGCTGGATCAGCCGCAGCACGTCGTCGAACGAGGCCAGGGCGGTGGTCGCCTGAGGCGTCGGCGCCGCCGAGGCCATCGTCACCGGCTGAGCCGCCGCGAAGGCGCTGGTTCCGCCGCCGCCGGCCGAGCCGCCGCCGGTCGGAACCATGCCGCCGCCGGGCCCGCCGGGGATCGGCTCGCCGTCGCGCAGGGCTTTCAGCGCTTCCTCCGGCCCGGGCAGGTCGGCGGCGTAGCAGAGGCGGATCAGGGCCATCTCGGCCGCGGCCGAGGGGTCGGGCGCGCGGCGCACCTCCTCATAGGCCTTCATCTGCATCTGCCACAGGCGCGACAGCGTCCCGGCCGAGGCCGTGGCGCCGATCGCGGCCAGGCGTCCGGCCTGGTCCTTGGGCAGGTGCAGGGCGTCCGGTCCCAGGGCCTTGGACACCGAGGCGGCATGGCAGTGCTCGAGCAGATCGAGCATCACCTGCGAGGCGTCGGCGCCGTAGCCCCACAGGGTGCGGAAACCCATCAGGGCCGCGCTCGTGCCGCCCTTCATCACGTGCTCGAAGAGCTCGATGGTCTGGATGCGATCGGCCAGGCCGAGCATGTCGCGGACCACGCCGACGTCCACTGCCTGGCCGCGTTCGGCCTGGACGATCGCCTGGTCGAGCAGGGACAGGCCGTCGCGGACGGAGCCCTCGGCCGCCCGGGCGATCAGGGCCAGGCCGTCGGTCTCGACGCGGGCGCCTTCCTTCTCGGCGATGTTACCGAGGTGCTTGCTCAGCACCTCCGGCTCGACGCGGCGCAGATCGAAGCGCTGGCAGCGGCTGAGGATGGTGACCGGGACCTTGCGGATCTCGGTGGTGGCGAAGATGAACTTGGCGTGCGGCGGCGGCTCTTCCAGGGTCTTCAGGAGCGCGTTGAACGCCGCGGTCGACAGCATGTGCACTTCGTCGATGACGTAGACCTTGTAGCGGGCCTCGGTCGGGGCGTAGCGCACCCCGTCCAACAGCTCGCGCATCTCGTCGACCTTGGTGCGGCTGGCGGCGTCGAGCTCCAGCACGTCCATGTGCCGGCCCTCGACGATGGCGCGGCAGTGGCGCCCCTCGTGGCTCAGGTCGACCGAGGGTTGGTGGACGGTGTCGCTCTCGAAGTTCAGCGCGCGCGCCAGCAGGCGGGCGGTGGTCGTCTTGCCGACCCCTCGGACGCCGGTGAGCATGAAGGCGTGGGCGATCCGGCCGGTGGCGAAGGCGTTGGTCAGGGTCCTGACCATGGCTTCCTGGCCGATCAGGTCCTCGAAGGTGCGCGGGCGGTACTTCCGCGCCAACACCGTATAGGCGCCGCCGTCGGCCGGCGCCTGGCCCTCGGCCGCGCCGACCGGCGGCGACGGCTCGGCCACGGGGGCCGGCTCGGGCGCGCCGAAGATGTCCGCCGTGTTGGGATCGCGCTCGGGCGCGTCGTCCTGTTCGACTTCCCAGGGGGGCTCGGACATGGAGGGTTCGTCGGGCATTGGACTCGCTGCTGTGCGTCCTTCGAGACGCTCGCCTGAGGGCTCGCGCCTCAGGATGACGACCCTTAGCGGATTCCACCACCCCTCGTCATCCTGAGGCGCCCGCGAATACGGGCGTCTTGAATGAGGCGACGGCTCTCAGCGATGTAGGGAAAGGTGGAACCGACGCGACCCGGAGCGAAACTCGTTGTGGCTGCTGCCTTCCGGCCCTGACCAGGTTGGCGAGGCGTCCGCCCGCGCCGGTTCCAAGGCCTATATCGTCGTTTGAGGGCCCCGATGCAAGCGGCGGGCGCTTGCCGGGCCGCCTGGTTTGCGCCACCAAGTCGGCCATGCCTCTTTCCAAGAACTCCAACGTCTTCTCCGGCAACCCCCTGAACCGGGCCAGCGAGCGGCGCGGCGACGCCGCCTGGCTGGAGGCGCTGCAGGCCGGGCCCGACAGCCTGTGCCTGCCGCTGTGGAACGGCCAACCGTTCACGGAGAAGACCGCGGACGGGAAGATCCAGCTGGCCTATGTGCCCGGCGGCATGGCCAACGAGCTGGCCGGCGGCTGGGAGCGGCTGCTGTTCATGGGGCTATGGAAGGACACCGCCGTCTTCGCCGTCGACATGGAGGGTGCGCCCGATCCAGCCGATGGTCCGCTGAGCGGCCTGGGCAAGTTCGCCGACCTGCGTCAGGTCGCCATGGCGCTGCCGGGCTCGGAGGCGGCGATCGCGGCCACGGCCAAGGGCATGTTCGAATGGCGGCGCAAACACCGTTTCTGCGCCAGCTGCGGCGAGCCGAGCCAGGTCAGCGACGGCGGCTGGAAGCGGGTCTGCCCGGCCTGCCGCACCGAACACTTCCCGCGCACCGACCCGGTGGTGATCATGCTGGCGGTGAAGGGCGACAAGTGCCTGGTCGGCCGCCAGGCGATGTGGCCGGCGGGCATGTTCTCGGCCCTGGCCGGCTTCCTGGAGCCCGGCGAGAGCATCGAGGAGGCCTGCGCCCGCGAGCTCAAGGAAGAGGCCGGCCTGAACGCCGTGGCGGTGCGCTATCACTCCACCCAGCCCTGGCCCTATCCGAACTCGCTGATGATCGGCCTGATCGCCGAGGTCGACAGCGAGGACGCCGCGCCCGACCAGACCGAGTTGGAGGCCGTGCGCTGGTTCGCCCGCGAGGAGGCGCGCCAGCTGATCAACGGCGGCTTCGACGGCTGTTTCGCCCCGCCGCCGCTGGCCATCGCCCACCAGCTGATCAAGAGCTGGGCGGAGGAGGGCTGACAGGCGTCGCGTGGTTCGACATGCGTCTTCGGCGCTGCTCACCATGACTATTCGCTAGTCATCCTGAGCAGCAGCTGAAGGCTGCGTGTCGAAGGACGCACGACGGCTCAGCTCAGCGCGCCCAGCGCCACGATAACGGTCCAGGCGATCAGCACGATCGTCGACAGGCTGAACACCAGGAAGCGAAGCGTCACGCGGTTGACTGTCAGCTGGATCAGGCTGTGTACGATCCGCAGGCCGACATAGGCCCAGGCGAGGCCGGCGGTCAGGTCGTTCTGCTGACCGGCCAGATAGGTGAAGAACGCCAACGCATAGAAGATCGTCGGCTGTTCCATCAGGTGGTTGTAGTTGTCCGCCGCCTGGCGCGCGTCGTCCGGCAAGCCGTTCAGCGAGCCCGGGAAGCGCGCGGCCTGCGGATCGATCTTGGCCTTGGACATAGCCGGGATGCGCTTGGCGTACATCCACAGCCAGATCAGCAGCGACCAGCCGATCAGCGCCAGTACCGGCGCCAGCACCGACTGCAGACAGGAAACCCCTTGGATCATTTCGCCCTCCCCCGAGCTGTTTGGGGGAGGCTAGCCCGGGAACGCTGGTCGGCGAAAGCGTGACCGTGGGGAAGCCCGCGCTTTGTCGTCCCGGCCGGAGCGTAGCGGAGAGCCGGGACCCAGCACGGCGAACTGGGCCCCGGCTCGCCTACGGCGTCCGGGATGACGCCCGAGGCGTTACACCCGGTCGCGGAAGGGATCGGCCGGGAAGACGCCGAGGATCTCGATCTTCTCGGAGAAGAAGCTCAGCTCCTCCAGGGCCAGGGCCAGGCCGCGGTCTTCCGGACGACCGTCGACCTCGGCGTAGAAGAAGGTCGCCGTGAAGGCGCCGCCCTCCATGTAGCTTTCCAGCTTGGTCATGTTCACGCCGTTGGTCGCGAACCCGCCCATGGCCTTGTAGAGCGCCGCCGGCAGGTTCTTCACTCGGAAGCAGAAGCTGGTGATGCAGCGGCTGGTGAAGGGCGGCGGCGGCGGAGACTTGTCGGCCGTCATGACCAGGAAGCGGGTGGTGTTGTGCCGCTCGTCCTCGATGTCGCGCATCAGGATGTCGAGGCCGTAGATCTCCGCCGCCAGCGCCGGCGAGATGGCCGCGCGGGTCCGGTCGGGGGTCTGCGACAGCATGCGGGCCGCGCCGGCGGTGTCGCCGACCGCCTCGGTCTTCACGCCCAGCTTCTTCAGCGAGTTGCGGCACTGGTGCAGGGCGATGGCCATGCTGGAGACGGTCTTCACCTCCTCCAGCTTGACGCCCTTGTTGACCATCAGCTGGAAACGGATCGGCTTGAAGCGCTCGCCGATGATCTTCAGGCCGGAGCTGGGCAGCAGGTGGTGGACGTCGGCGACCCGGCCGGCGATCGAGTTTTCGACCGGGATCATGCCCAGTTCGCAGACGCCGCTCTTCACGGCTTCGAAGGCCTCTTCGAAGGTCGGATAGGGCGCGGCTTCGTGGTTCGGGAAATAGGTCCGGCAGGCTTCGTGGCTGTTGGCGCCGGGTTCGCCCTGGAAGGCGATCTTGGGAAGAGGGCTTTGGGGAAGAACGCTCATGCGTCGTGATCTCTTGCGTGGGCCCGCGCCGCCTCGAGGTCGGCCGGGTTGTCGACGGATATGGGGGCGTCGTCCGCGACGGCCGCCCAGTACGAGAGGCCCATTTCCAGGCCCCGCAGCTGCTCCAGCTTCTCGCGCTGCTCCAGCGGCGAGGGCGGAGCGGTGATAAATCGGCCCAGCGCCTCGCGGCGGTAGCCGTAGATGCCGACGTGCCGCCAGATCGGCGCGTCGCCGTACAGGGTCGAGCGGGTGAAGTAGAGCGCTCGGCCGGTGGTCGCGCCCTCGGCCAGGGCCAGCACGGCCTTGACGACGTCGGGGTTCGACCGGTCGGCGGGAGAGGCTTCCGGGGCGACGACCGTGGCCACGTCGCAGGTCGGCTGGTCGGCCAGCAGAGCGGCGCAGGCCGACAGGATCTCCGTGCGCACGAACGGCATGTCGCCCTGCAGGTTGATGACGGCGTCGTGGAGGCCCGACGGATCCAGCGCTTCGACGGCCGCCTGGATGCGGTCCGAGCCCGACGGCAGGTCGGGATCGGTCAGCACCGCCTGGCCGCCGGCGGCCTTCACCGCTTCGACGATCTCCGCGTCTCCAGCCGCGACGGCGACCGGTCCGATGTTCGCGGCTTCAGCTTGGCGCAGAACGCGGACGATCATCGGCAGGCCGCCGATATCGGCCAGCGGCTTGTTCGGAAGGCGGGTCGCGGCCATGCGCGCGGGGATGATGACGATCGGATTCATGGTCGTCCAAACAGCCTGTGCGGCATCCGGACCCCTTGGCCCGGCTTGCGCGAGGGGCGGTAGCGTGTAAGAGAGCCCGGCGCAACACAGGGCGCGTCGGGGGGAATCTCTACGGCGCCAGTACTGGCCCGGCGCCCCGGGCCCTCTAGAGGACGAAGACAGGCGGACATGAGCGACCTGACGTTCAACAAGATCGCCGCAGGCTTGCTGGCGACCGGGCTCGTCATTTTCGGTCTGCGCGAGCTGACCACCATCGCCTTCGACAAGCACCCGCCCGAGAAGCCGGGCTACGCGGTCGCCGTGGCTGAAGAAGCCGGCGAAGGCGGCGCGACGGCCGAAGTCCCGCCCGATTGGGGTTCGGTGCTGCTGCTGCCGGCCAACATCGCCCAGGGGCAGGCCGTCAGCGCCAAGTGCGCCTCGTGCCACACCTTCACCCAGGGCGGCGCCAACGGCACCGGCCCGAACCTGTACGGCACCCTGGGCAAGAAGCCGGGCACGCACGCCGGCTTCGCCTACTCGCCGGCCATGGCCGCCGAAGGCAACGCCCACCCGATCTGGGACTACGATGAGCTCGACGCCTTCCTGAAGGCGCCGCAGAAGCACCTGCCGGGCACGAAGATGACCTTCGTCGGCCTGAAGAAGCAGGAAGAGCGCATCGCCATGATCGCCTACCTGCACAGCCTGGGTTCGACCCTGCCGGTACCGGCGCCTCGTCCGGCCGCGGCTCCGGCCGCCGAAGGCGCGGCGGCCCCGGCGGAAGGCGCTGCGGCTCCCGCCGCCGGCGCTCCGGCCGCCGGCGCGGCGCCCGCCGCTGCGGCCCCGGCCGCTGCTCCGGCCGCGAAGTAAACCAGGTTCGATTTCGAATCACGGAAGGCCGCGTCGGGCTTGCTCGGCGCGGCCTTTCTGCGTTTGGTGGGCGCTTCCAACCGGAGGTCGCCATGCGTTTCGCCGCCGTCGCCGCCCTGGGCCTCGCCCTGACCTTCGCTTCGCCGGCGCTGGCGCAGCAGGAGCCGGACGCCGCCGCCGACGTGAGCGTCACCCGCCCAGCCTGGCCCGCCGGCGCAGGTCCCGTGGCGGCGTTGGACGAGGGACATCGTAACTTCCACACCCTCGACGGTCGCTATGGTCCGTTCGCGGCTCTGCTGCGCAGCGACGGCTACCAGGTCCGGGCGGCCAGGGGGCCGATCACCGCCGAGAGCCTGAAGGGCGTCCGCGTCCTGATGATCGCCAACGCCCGCGCGCCGGAAGGGTCGTCGTCGGCCTTCACGCTCGAGGAGATCGCCATGCTGAAGGCCTGGGTCGGGCAGGGCGGCTCTCTGCTGCTGATCGCCGACCACATGCCGTTCGCCGGCGCGGCGACGACGCTGGGCCAGGCCTTCGGCTTCACCTTTGAGGACGGCTACACCCAGATCCCGCGTGAAGGTCCGTTGCCGGACATCTTTACGCCGGGGCAGGGGCTCGGCCGGCATGCGGTGACGACCGGCCGGTCGGCGTCCGAGCGAATCGACGAGCTGGCCACCTTCACGGGCTCAGCCTTCACCGCGCCGGCGGGTGCGGTTCCGATCCTGACCCTCCCGGCGGGCAGCAAGGCGATCAAGCCGGACGCGGAGGGGCGGATCGTCCGCGACGGCTCCGGCGTCGATGTCGGCGGCTGGCTCCAGGGCGCGGTGATGGATTACGGCAAGGGCCGCCTGGCGGTCTTCGGCGAGGCCGGCATGTTCTCCGCCCAGATCGTGCGTCAGAACGACTTCCGTATGGGATTCAACAGCCCGCGCGCGCCGCGCAACAAACAGTTCGCCCTCAACCTGCTGCATTGGCTGAGCGGCGGACCCGCGAGGTAGGCCGCCGGAGCTTACCGCGAATTCATGAGATCGAGGGCCACGCGGGCTTGCGTCGCACAGCCCTGTTTCGTTTGCTCGTCGCCGTTCCAGGGAGAGGCGACCATGCGGCGACGGGACGTGTTGGCGGGCGCGGCGATGTTGGCGTCGGGCGGCCTGGCGGCCAGATCGGCCTGGGCGGCGGCGCCGAGGTTCGATGACCTCCTCGCCCGCTGGGACGCCGACGAGCATCCAGACCTGAAGGGCGTCGTGATCCGGCTCGGCGGTCATGTGGTCGCCGAGCGCGCCTACGGGGGCGCCGATCTCGATGCGCTCCACGACATGCGGTCAGCGGGCAAGAGCGTGACCTCGCTGCTGGTCGGCGCGGCGCGCGATCGCGGGCTGATCCGGTCGGTCCGGGACGTCGTCGCCGACTACTGGCCGAAGGCTCGGGGAAGCGCGATCGGCGACGTGAGTCTGGCCGACATCCTGACCATGCGCTCCGGCTTGGCGGCGAATGACGAAGACCCGACCTCGCCGGGCAACGAGGACCGCCTGGACGAGGCGGCGAACACGGAAGCCTTCCTGCTGGCCGCGCCGCAGGCCGAGCGGCCGGGAAGCCGCTATCAGTACAACTCGCTCACTGCTTTCGCTGCCGGCCTGGTGGTTGAAAAGGCGACGAAACGGCATGGCGCCGACTTCGCGCGGGAGGCGCTGTTCAAGCCGCTGGGCATCGAGCGGTTCGACTGGACCAGCGACGTTTCAGGCCACACCAAGGGCCAGGGCAATCTGTCCCTCAGTCCGCGCAGCATGGCGATCATCGGCCAGATGGCGCTTGATGGCGGCGCCTGGCAGGGGCGGAAGGTGATCAGCAAGGCCTGGATCGACGAGAGCCTCGCCCCCACGGTGAGCATCGCCGCCGTGGATCGCTACGCCGACGGCTATGGCTATTTCTGGTACGCCAAGACCCACGAGATCGGCGGACAGCGCGTTCAGGTCCGGTTCGCCTCCGGCAACGGCGGCAACAAGATCTACGTCGTGCCCTCGCGCCGCATGGTGGTGGCGATCGCCTCGGCCGCCTACGGTCGGGGTTACGGGCAGCGCCGGTCGGAGGACATCCTCAAGGCGATCCTGGCGGCCTGACCGATCACGGCCGCCGATAGGCCGTGGGCTCGCCGCCGCCGTTGTTGCGAATACGGACAATGGCGTCGGCCAGGGGCTCGATCGCCACCGCCATATGGTGGGCGTTGGCGTGGATCATGCGGGTCTCGTCCAGCATCATCGCCACATGGCCCTTCCAGAACACCAGGTCGCCGCGGCGCGGATGGTCGTCCTGGATCGGCGTTCCGAGGCCGGCCTGCTGCATGTCGGTGTCGCGCGGGCAGGCGCGGCCGCAGGCGGTCAACGCCTGCTGGATCAGGCCAGAGCAGTCCAGGCCGAGGCTCTCGCGGCCGCCCCACTGATAGACCGCGCCCAGGAACTTCTCCGCCACCGTCGCCGGATCGGTCGCCAGCGCCAGGCCGACGGGGGCCAGATGCGCCTCGATGAACCAGCCTGAGCCGACCGCCTTCACGAACCGGCCCTCGCGCGCCTCGACCGTCACCAGGGCGTTCATGGTGTAGAGGCCGATGGGCCTCGACTTGATGTCCGGCCGGCTGAATCCGTAGGTGCGCAGGGCGTGGACGCGGTGGGTGGCGGCCTCGATCGGGCTGTGCAGGGCGGCCGTCTCGACCCAACCGACATAACCGTCGCGGCGGGCCTGGCCGAACGAGAACCCGCCCTCCTCAAGCAGCATGTCGAAGACTTCGCCGAACAGCAGCTGGTCTTCCTGCTCCGCGTCGGGTGCGGGGGTCTTGCGGATCGCCGCGGCGGTGACCGCGCACTGGCGCGCCGTAGGGTCCAGGTAGCGATCGGCGGCGACCACGCCCTCCAGGACCCGGGCGGCCACGCCGTCACGAATCAGGGTCAGGCGGCGATCCGGCTGGCTCACGAGAAGCGGCCCTTGATCATCGCGTACAGGGCGCGGACCGCCTGGGCCTCGGCGCCCACCGGATGGCCCGGACGGCCTTTGGGGTTCCAGGCGAAGATATCGAAATGGACCCAGCTGCCGACGGCTGGGGCGAACCGCTTCAGATAGAGGGCGGCGGTGACCGAGCCGGCCTGGGCCCAGGCGTCGGGGTCGTTCTTCAGATCGGCGATGTCGCCGTCCAGGGCCTCCTCGTAGCCGGGCCACAGCGGCATGCGCCACAGCGGGTCGGCGACGGCGGCGGCGGCGGCGGCCAGGTCGGCGGCCAGGTCCTCGTCGTCGGTGTAGAAAGGGATCACCTGCGGGCCCAGCGCGATGCGCGCGGCGCCGGTCAGCGTGGCCAGGTCGACGGTCAGCACCGGCTCCAGCTCCCCGGCGCGGGTCAGGGCGTCGCACAGGATCAGCCGGCCCTCGGCGTCGGTGTTGCCCACCTCGACGGTCAGGCCCTTGCGGGTGTCCAGCACGTCGCCGGGACGCATCGCGTCGCCACTGATCGCGTTCTCGACGATCGGAACGAGCACGGCCACGCGGATCGGCAGATCGGCGGCCATCAGCATTCGGCCCAACGCCAGGGCGTGGGCGGCGCCGCCCATGTCCTTCTTCATCAGCCGCATGCCGGCCGCCGGCTTGATGTCCAGGCCGCCGGTGTCGAAAACCACGCCCTTGCCGACCACGGCGACCAGCGGCTTGTCGGCCTCGCCCCACTGGATCTCCACGAAGCGCGGCGCGCGGGCCGGATCGGCGGCGCGGCCGACGGCGTGGACGGCCGGATAGCCCTCCGCCAGCAGGTCGTCGCCGGTCGTGACCGTGAAGGCTGCGCCGTACTGCTCGGCGATCTCGCGGGCGATGGTCTCGATCTGCAGCGGCCCCATGTCGTTGGCCGGCGTGTTGACCATGTCCCGGGCCAGGGCGCAGGCGTGGGCGATGGTGCGGATTTCTTCCGCCTCCGCCAGGTCGCCGACGACCAGCCGCGCGTGTTGGTCCCGCGCCTTGCGGTAGCGGTCGAAGCCGTAGCTGCCCAGCGCGAAGGCCAGGGCCGCCTGGCCGGCGTCGACGCCGTCGGGCAGGCCGTCCAGGCGATAGTCGCCGACCGCCAGCTTCGAGGGCAGGCCGCGGAACAGCATGGCCGACGCCTTGGCCGGATCGCCGATCCCGAACAGCACCCGCACCGTCTTGCCGTCGTCGCCCGGCACGGCCAGCGCCTGGCCGGCCTTGCCCTTGAAGTCGGTCGCCTCGGCCAGGCCGCGCTCGAACGGGGAAAGGGCGTCCAGCGCATCCTCGGCGATGATGATGATGGGGGTCGGGTCGCGCTCGGCGGCGGTCAGCAGGACTTCGGTCATGGCCTTGGAATTATGCTTAACGATTCCTTGAGCCGGGCGGTGGAAGCTGGGGGCCACCCTCGCGAAAGGCTCGCCCCTCATGTGTCGCACGCCGGCCCTCGTCGCAACAGTCCTGGCCCTCGCCGCCGGACCGGTTCTGGCCGTCGAGGCGCCGAAGCCCGCCAAGGACGTCGCGACGGCGACGGCGACGGCGACTGCGCCGGCCGTCGCCGCGCCTCCGGCGGCCGTGAAGGCGACGCCGCAGCAGCGTGCAGAAGCCCGCCGGCTCGATCCCTTCGCCCGCGCCGCCTTCTGGGCCAGCCAGCTTGAGGTCGATGGGCGCGATATAGAGGCGGGTCTGGGCGTGACCCAGGCCATGCGCCAGATGGGACGGTACGAGGAGGCGGCCGACGCGGCGGCCCGCGCCCTGATCATCGCGCCGGACAATCTCGACCTGCTGCTGGAGTCGGCCCGGGCCCAGATCGGCCGGGGACAGGGCTTCTACGCCATCGAGCCGGCGAAGAAGGCCCAGGCCCTCGCGCCGCGGGATTGGCGGCCGGTGTCGCTGCTGGCGGTGGCGACCGAGCAGGCCGGGCGCGACGACGAGGCCCTGGCCTACCATCGGCAGGCCCTGGCGCTGGCGCCGAACGAGCCGGCGGTGCTGAGCAACATGGGCATGTACTACGCCGGTCACGGCGACCTGCCGCGCGCCGAACAGATGCTGCGCCAGGCTGCGGCCTCGGGGCGCGCCGACGCCAAGGTGCGCCAGAACCTGGCCCTGGTGATCGGGCTGCAGGGCCGCGTCGCCGAGGCCGAGCAGCTGGTGCGCCAGGACCTCCCCCCCGACCAGGCCGCCAACAATGTCGCCTGGCTGAAGGCCGCCACTGAGCGCGCGCCGACCGGCCAGGGCCGGTCCTGGGACGCGATGCGGGGCAGCGGCTCCTGAGGCTGGACGTCCGCGGGCGATCTCGCTATACGGCGCCCGGCCGTTTCGAACGGCCCCACAATTGATCCAAGTCCACGCGCCGAGGAGCCTGTCGAAGGGCGCGCTGGATCGTCCCGGCAGGCGGAAGGATCGCATCCAATGAGCAACGTGACCGTCGTCGGCGCCCAGTGGGGCGATGAGGGCAAGGGCAAGATCGTCGACTGGCTGAGCAACCGCGCCGACGTGGTCGTGCGGTTCCAGGGCGGCCACAACGCCGGCCACACGCTCGTGGTCGACGGCAAGGTCTACAAGCTCGCCCTGCTGCCCTCGGGCGTGGTCCAGGGCAAGCTGTCGGTGATCGGCAACGGCGTCGTCGTCGACCCCTGGCACCTGCTGGGCGAGATCGAGAAGATCGCCGACCAGGGCGTGGCGATCACGCCCGAACTGCTGGTCCTGGCGGACAACGCCTGCCTGATCCTGCCGCTGCACCGCGACCTGGACCAGGCCCGCGAGGCCGCCTCGAGCCAGAAGATCGGCACCACCGGCCGCGGTATCGGCCCGGCCTATGAGGACAAGGTCGGCCGCCGCGCGATCCGCGTCGCCGACCTGGCCGATCCCGAGGCGCTGAAGCCCAAGATCGATCGTCTGCTCTCCCACCACGGCGCGCTGCGCAAGGGCCTGGGCCTGCCTGAGGCCGACGCCCAGGCCCTGTTCGACGACCTGATGGCGTTGGCCCCGAAGATCCTGCCTTACGCCCGGCCGGCCTGGCGTTTGCTGGACGAAGCCCACCGCAAGGGCCAACGCATCCTGTTCGAGGGCGCCCAGGGGGCTCTGCTCGACGTCGATCATGGCACCTATCCGTTCGTGACCTCGTCCAACACCGTCGCCGGCCAGGCCGCGGCGGGCTCGGGCATGGGGCCGAAGGGGCCGGGCTATGTCCTGGGCATCGTGAAGGCCTACACCACCCGCGTCGGCGAGGGCCCCTTCGCCGCAGAGCTGGACGACGAGGTCGGCAAGCACCTGGCCACCGTCGGCCGCGAGGTGGGCGTCAACACCGGCCGGCCGCGCCGCTGCGGCTGGTTCGACGCGATCCTGGTGCGCCAGTCGGTCGCCATCAACGGCATCGACGGCATCGCCCTGACCAAGCTGGACGTCCTGGACGGCTTGAAGACTCTCAAGATCTGCGTCGGCTACCGGATCGGCGACCGCGTGGTCGACTACCTGCCCGCCGGCATGCGCGATCAGGCCGCGGCCGTGCCGATCTACGAGGAGATGGACGGCTGGGAGGAAAGCACCGCCGGCGCCCGTTCGTTCAAGGACCTCAACGCCAACGCCATCAAGTACGTGCGGCGCATCGAGGAACTGATCCAGGCGCCGGTCGCCCTGCTGTCGACGAGCCCCGAGCGCGACGACACCATCCTGATGCGCGATCCGTTCCAGGGCTGAGGCCCGCTAGCCCAATCAGGGTTAGGGATTGCTTATAGGCTCCTGGCTTAGACCCCTTCGCTGGACTTGGCGGGGGATCGAGTGCGGGGGAAGAGACGCGCGATTGGGCTGACGGCGAACGCCGACCGCACCTCCCGCAGCCTGCGGGCGCTGGAGCGGACGGCGTCCACCAGTCGCGTGCTCAACCTGCTGGCCGTCGCCCAGAAGCATGGCGAGCGCCCGGATTGGGAAGAGCGGCCGCTGTTCCGCAACCGGGTGCTCAACGCCTGCTTCATCCTCAAGCACCGGCTGAGGCTCGACGAGACCTATCTGTTCGACGACTACCGGACGTCGGCGACCAAGATCATCGTGCCGTTCGAGCGCAGCGATCTGGGTCTGGGCGGCCAGTCGTTCTTCATCGGCCAGCGCGGCTGGATGGAGCTGTTGCGCGAGGCCTGCGCCGACAGCCGGTCGCTGGACCAGGACATCCGCATCCTGCGCCTGCTCGACAGGCTGCCGTCGCTGGACCCGTTCCTGCTGCGCGAACACCTGCGGCGGCACGGCCATGAGGTCGCGCCCTTCTATTTCGCCATCTCGCCCGCCGACCTCGACGCGATGCAGGGCTATGTGGCCATGCAGATCGAGGAACTGATCCGGCTGGCCTACGAGAACGCCGGCGGCGGGGCCTATACGGCGCGGCTGGTCGAAGCCCTCCTCTCCACCGACGTCGACGAGCGGCTCGAGCCGCTGCGCGTCACCCTGATGCTGGAAGGCGAGGACTTCCGCGAGGGCGTGTTCAGCTGGAAGGGCTTCCTCTACTACAAGTGGATGCTCACCACCCTGCAGCCCCAGCTGCAGGCGGTGATGAAGGAGATCGGCGACCTGGCCGTGTCGGGACCTCGCGACGTCGAGGTGGGCCTCTATCTGGACGGCGCCCGGCGGCGGCTGAAGCGGTCGATCGCCGCCCAGCGCAGCCACGTCAACGCCACCCTCGGGATCTATGACGCCGCTTTCGCCAGCCTGACCCGCGACGGCAATCCCAAGGCCTTCCGCAACTTTCTGCTCGATGCGCCGCGGATGTTCCTGTCGCTGGGCGAAAAGGTCGGCGCCGCGTCCCATATCGCCAGCTTCTGGCGCTACCGCTTCCCGCACGGACGGCCGCCGGTGGCGCCGGTCGACGAGGCGGTGGACATCTTCCAGGATTTCGAGGCCAGCCTGGGCGAACCGCTCGCGATATGACCTGACGTCAAGGCGCTGTTTACCCGATCCGGGCCAGCATCGCCGCCAATCTTCCGAGGCTCTCCGTGTTCAACGACGAACAGAAGCTCTTCCAGAGACTGGCGCCCCACCTGCAGCGCGTGCTGGTCGTCGACGCGCAGCCGGCGTCGGTCAAGCTGTTGCAGGAACTGCTGCGGACCATCTCGACCGGTCAGATGTGGCACGCGCCGACCGACGCGAAGGCCATGCAGGCCGTGCAGATGATCGATCCACAGCTGATCTTCGTCGAGCACTCCGGCCCGGGCCTGGACGGCGCCCGCCTGGCCCGCGCGATTCGGCGCAGCGACTTCCCGTGCCGCAAGGCTCCGATCATCATGGTCACCGGCGAGGCGACCGCCCAGACCATCCTGGGCGCCCGCGACGCCGGCGTGCACGAGTTCCTGCGCAAGCCCTTCACGATGAAGGACCTGCTGCGCCGGCTCGAGGCCGTGGCGCTGAAGCCGCGCGACTGGGTCGAGGCGGTGCAGTACGTCGGCCCCGATCGCCGCCGGTTCAACTCGGCCGAATACCAGGGCCCGCGCAAGCGCAAGACCGACGCCCGGATGACGCCCGACCAGGCGCGGCTGCTGCAGGCGTTGAAGATCGTCCGCGCCGCCGCCGGCTCGCTGGACGACGACTGGATGCAGGCCCGCCGCGCCCTGGCCACCCAGGCGCTGGAGCTGCAGAAGGCCGGCGTGGCCGTGGGCGACATGAAGCTGGTCGAAGCCGCCGCCGCCATGGCCCGGCTGCTGCCGACCGAGGGCTCGCCCGACAAGTCCGGCCTGCGGGTCGCCATCGGCGCCCTGCTGACCTTCATGCCGAAGGAAGAGGAAGCGGCCGCGGCCCGCGCGGCCTGATCCGCCTTGGCGCAAGAAAAAGGCCCGGACGGTCGAGACCGTCCGGGCCTTTCTCGTTCAGGCGATCGAAGCTCTACGCCTCGACCAGGTTCCGCTCCAGCGCGGCGGCGCGCATGGACTTCTGCAGCTTTTCGAAGGCGCGGACTTCGATCTGACGAACCCGCTCGCGGCTGACGCCGTATTCGGCGGCCAGATCTTCGAGGGTCGTCGGACTGTCCTTCAGGCGGCGCTCGGTGAGGATGTGCTTCTCACGGTCGGTGAGTTCCGCCATCGCCTCTTCGAGCAGGCCCATGCGCAGGGTCTTCTCTTCGTTTTCCGCGACGATCTCTTCCTGGCTGACGGCGTTGTCGTCGGCCAGCCAGTCCTGCCACTCGCTTTCGCCGTCGGCGCGCATCGGCGCGTTCAGCGAGGCGTCGCCGCCGGACAGGCGACGGTTCATCGAGATGACCTCGTCCTCCTGCACGCCCAGCTTGGTGGCGATCTGCGACACATGTTCGGGCAGCAGATCGCCTTCCTCGAAGGCGCTGATCTGGCTCTTGGCCTTGCGCAGGTTGAAGAACAGCTTCTTCTGCGCCGCGGTGGTGCCCATCTTCACGAGCGACCAGCTGCGCAGGATGTACTCCTGGATCGAGGCGCGAATCCACCACATGGCGTAGGTGGCCAGGCGGAAGCCCTTGTCCGGCTCGAACTTCTTCACCGCCTGCATCAGGCCGACGTTGCCCTCGGAGATCACTTCCCCGATGGGCAGGCCGTAGCCGCGGTAGCCCATGGCGATCTTGGCCACGAGGCGCAGGTGGCTGGTGACCAGCTTGTGGGCGGCTTCGGAGTCTTCATGCTCCCGCCAGGCCTTGGCGAGCATGAACTCCTCGTCCTTGGCCAGCATCGGGAACTTGCGGATTTCGGTGAGGTAGCGCGACAGACCGCCTTCCGGCGACATGAGTGCGAGCGCGTTTGCAGCCATGATATCTATCCCCTTTCGTACTCAGCGGACCGTCGGGACACAAAAAGACCCCGTCGTCCGCCCCCATTCGGGTCCTGAGATAGGAAGCCCGATCGGAATTTTTAAGGCCAGTGACCGATTTGTAATGTCCGACTATGGGAGTCGGAAATCGAGTTTGCGTGAGTGCGTTGTCAGAAAAGATGCAGGCGCTCACGCAAGGGAAGCATCTCAGAAGAAATCGACATGAAGATGGTCATCGTGTCGGGCGGCCTGACAGCCGGCGAAACGAACCTTCGGGTCGTTCGAAAATCCCAGCCGCGCCTTGAGATGCGGTTCCAGGAAGATGCGGCGGACGCGCCTGTCGGCGGACAGCAGACGGACCAGCTCGGCCGTGCGGGTCTCGTCGAGACGCCAGGTCCGGTCGGCGGGCGGATCCTTGCCGTCGTTGCGGGCCGACCGTTTCTCGGCCCCGGTGCAGCGTCGTTCGCTCTCGCGCCTCGGCGGCTCGTAGGCCCCGAAGCCTGATCTGGTGGGCGGCCGGGGCAGGGCGGCGCCCTTCGCGTCGGTGTAGAACAGCGCCAGGTCGATCTGCCGTCCATCGCCGTGGGACAGGTGCGGCGGCATCGGCCGACGGCCCAGCGGCCAGGACGCTTCCATGTAGATCACCGGCGTTCCGGGGCTATGGATCATCAGGGCCTCGGCGGCGCCGGCCAGGCCCGCCCGGGCCGGCGCGGTCACGTAGTGGCGTTGGCCGACGCAGTAGGAGCGGCTGTGCGGACGCAGCGGGCCGTTCCCGGCGTCGCAGGGCAGGGCGACCAGACCCGGCGCGGGCTTGACCGGCGGCGTCTTGGCGAAACGGTCGCAGCCGCCCGTCAGCAACGCCGCGGCCGCCGCCAAAACCATGATGCGCATGATCCGCCCGCCCTCCGTGGGCGGCAGACTGACCGAGCGGCGGACGAAGGGAAAGGTCCGGGGTCGATTGTCCCGCGTTGTCGCGCCTTGTCCCGGGATTATCCGTCCCGGGTGTCCCGCTTCAGAGCTCGGCCAGCCGCCGCTCCAGGTCGCGCATGTCCGCCGGCGGCTCGGTCTCGAAGCGCAGGGCCTCGCCGGTGATCGGGTGGACGAAGCCCAGGACGGCGGCGTGCAGCGCCTGCCGCGCCAGGCCCGCGGCGGCGATCGCCTCGCGCACCGGCAGGGCCGGCGGCCCGGAGCCGTAGGTCGGGTCGCCCAGGCAGGGCGCGCCCTTGTGGGCCATGTGCACGCGGATCTGGTGCGTCCGCCCCGTCTCCAGGCGGCAGGCGACACGGGCGGCCAGCGGCCGCTCCTGCGGGCCGAAGGCCTGCTCGACGCGGTAGTGGGTGATCGCCTCGCGGCCGCTGCTCTTGAGCACCGCCATCTTCTTGCGGTCGCTCGCCGAGCGGCCGATGCGGGTCTCGACGGTTCCCTTCGGCGGGTTCGGCGCGCCGCGCGTCAGGGCGACGTAGACCCGGTCGATGTCGTGCGCCGCGAACAGCGCCGACAGCCCTTGGTGGGCGGCGTCGGTCTTGGCCGCGACCATCACGCCGCTGGTGTCCTTGTCGAGGCGGTGGACGACGCCCGGCCGGGCGACGCCGCCGATCCCCGACAGGCTGTCGCCGCAGTGATGGAGCAGGGCGTTGACCAGGGTCCCGCGCTCGGTCCCCGGCCCCGGATGGGCGGCCATGCCGGCGGGCTTGTCGATGACGATCAGATGGGCGTCCTCGTAGAGCACCGTCAGCGGGATCGCCTCGGGCTCCGGGATCGCCGGCGCGGGCGGCGGGACCAGGATGCGATAGAGGCCGGGCCGCGCCTTGGCCGAAGCGTCCGACAGCGGGACGCCCTCCAGGCTGATCAGGCCGTCCGCCAGCAGGGCCTGGATGCGGGCGCGCGACAGGTCGGCGGCGGCCTCGGCCAGGGTCTTGTCCAGGCGTCCGCCGGCGGCGTCGGCGGCGATCTCGATCTCCAGCGCCAAGGCGCCGGCCGGGGCGTCGTCGTCCTCGTCGTCGGGCAGGGTGTCGGCGGCGGTCATCTCGCGGCAGTCGTACAGGCGACGCCGACGAAAGGGAAATCGCAGGGGCGAACGGCTCCGCCGCCGACTGGAGGGCGAACCGCTAGATCAGCAGCATGACCGCGTTGCCGAAGTTGTGGATCAGCACCGGCAGCAGCACGCTGCGGGTCCGCAGGGCCAGCCACACGGCGATCAGCGACGGCAGGGCGGTCAGCACCATGGTCATGGCGTCGAAGTGGAAGCCGCCGTCGGAGTAGCCGAACGCGTGGGCCAAACCGAACAGAACGCAGGACAGGATCGCGCCCCAGCTCCAGCCGACGCCGAGGAAGGCCTTCTCCGCCGTGAAGGCGCGGCAGAGAACGAGCAGCAGAAGGCCGCGATAGAAGGGCTCCTCCTCAAACCCCGGCATGGTCAGCTGGAAGGCGATGGTCTCGCGGGACGCCGGCTCGTTCGGGAAGATCAGCGCCAAGGCCGTGAAAAAGGCGACGTAGGCCAGGACCGCCGGCAGGGCGACCTTCAGGCTGCCCGGCGCCTGGCGCAGGGTCAGGCCCGACGCCTTCCAGCCCAGCGCGGGCAGGGCGGCGACGGCGAGCGTGGCCAGGAGGGCGAGCGTCTTGCCCTGCCAGTTCCAGTCGCTCGGCGGGAAGAGGCGCGGCAGGTGGCCGTAGGCCCCGGTCAGGAGCAGGTCGTTGAGCAGGACCAGCCCGGCGGCGGCCAGCAGCCACCTGAACGAGAACCGGTCGCGCTGCGTGAGGCCGATCAGGCTCCCGACTCCCAGCAGGATCGCCAGGATCCCCGCAATTCCGATGACTCCGTCCGGCATGTCGCCTCCGTTTGTTGAGCGGAGCAGGATCTGGCCGATCCCGGCGGCGCGGGCTTCTCAGAAGTCGGCGGACCGTTGCTCAGAAGGCGGCTCGGCCAGCATGGCCTGCCGGTAGGCGCTCGGCGGTCGGCCTTCGATGTCCCGGAAGACGCGGTTGAACGACGGCAGCGAGGCGAAGCCGCTGTCGAAGGCGATGGCGATCAGCTTGTCGTCGGCGCGCGCCGGGTCCGCGAGTAGCCGGCGGGCCTCCTGCACCCGATAGGCGTTGAGGAAGGTCCGGAAGTGGTCGTAGCCCAGGCGCTGGTTGATCAGCTGGCGCACGGTGCGCTCGGGGGCGCCCATCGCGCGGACGAAGGCCTCGAAGGTCAGGCCGGGATCAAGGTGAACGCGGTCGGTCTCCATCAGCTGGTTCAGCCGCGCCACCAGCACGGGATCGGCGTCCGGCGGCGGCGGCGGGGGCGTCGTGGCCGAGGCCGGCCGGGCCAGGTCGAGGCTCGACAACCAGGCGACGAAGGCCAGGAGGGCCGCGTTCTGGACGATCGAGAAGGCGCGGGGCTGCCAGTCGAGGCCGAGGACCAGGTCGATGCAGAGGTCCGCGAGGAGCTGCGCCGCCAGGACCGCCACCACCCACAGGCGCGCCTGCCGGCGGCGGTCGACGAGGTCGCCGGACCGGTCCTTCATCAGCCGCCAGGCCAGATGCCCGACCATCACCAGGCCCAGGCCGATGAGGCCCCAGGACAGGCCCTTCTGGGCGAGCGCCGGACCGAACAGGCCGCGGTCGACGCTGGCGACCACGATCCAGATCCCGCCGACCGCCAGGACCAGTCCCCTCGGTCGGAAACCGGCCTCGAAGACGGCGAGGCAGTACCACCACAGGAACACGGCGGCGTAGCCGGCGAGGATGACGGCCAGGGATCCCAGCGGCCCTGAGAGCTGGAGCGAGGAGTCCGGCGTGTTGCCCGCCAGGAAGCCGCAGAGGCAGGCGGCCAGCGCGATGAAGTAGGGACGTTCCGCCGAACGCTGCCGGATCGCCGCCCAGATCAGCAGGGTGGCGCCGGCCGCGCGGACGATGACGTCGAGTTCCTGCGGGGTCATGACGCGATCAGTAGCGCGTCGGCGTTCAAGTCCCTAGGCGGGCGAGATTCCATCGGCGTCCTCCAGCCTGGTCGTCCCGGCGAAAGCCGGGATCCAGATCGTAGGGCTACGATTCGACGCGAAATCACCCGTCGCCGAGGCTGAACCTGGGTCTCGGCCTTCGCCGGGATGACCGGTGTGAGGTGTGGGCGTCGAGGATGAGAAGGGTGGAACCCGCAAGTCGCGAACCGGTGTTTTCTCGGTTTGGTGAAATATTTTCCGCGGACGCCGTTCGTCGTCTTCCCTCTGTCATCGACCGTCGCTACCCCACGGACTGAACAATGTTCAGGTTCGAGGGGATACGGACATGACGACGAGCTACCGTCGCCTGCTGCTGGCCGCAGCGGGCTTCTCCGCCATTCTGCCGATCGCCGGCGTCGCCCAGGCCCAGGAGGTCACGGCCGTCGAGGAGATCGTGGTCACCGCCCAGAAGCGCGAGCAGCAGGCCATGGACGTGCCCATGTCGCTGACCGCCTACAGCGGCGACCGGCTGCAGGCGCTGGGCGTCGACGACTTCGCCAAGCTGTCGAAGTTCACGCCCGGCCTGGTGGTCCAGGACCAGTCGCCGAACAACCCCGGCTATGTCATCCGCGGCGTGACCTCCGATTCGACCGACTCCTTCTCGGAAGCCCGCGTCTCGGTGTTCCAGGACGGCGTCTCGATCTCCAAGGCCCAGGGGTCCTACGTCGAGCTGTTCGACATCGACCGCGTCGAGGTGGCCAAGGGGCCGCAGTCGACCCTGTACGGTCGCGGCGCTCTGATCGGCGCCATCAACGTCATCCAGAAGAAGGCCGATCTGACCGGCTTCGACGCCTCGGCCAAGCTGGAGGCCGGCGACTACGGCTACCGGCTGGGCCAGGGGATGTTCAATCTCGCCCTGTCGGATGCGTTCGCGGTGCGGATCGCCGGCAGCGTCCGCCAGCGCGACGGCTATGTCGAGAACGCCCTGGGCGGCGAGGACTTCCAGTCGCTGGACAGCATCGCCCTGCGCGGCTCGCTGGCCTTCGCCCCGACCGACACCTTCCGGGCCGACCTGATCCTGAACTGGCAGGAAGATCAGCCGGCGGGCACCGCCTTCAAGTCGGGCGGCTTCTCGCCGACCAATCCGACGACCGGCGCCGTCCTGGCCGGCCGCAAGCCGTGGGAGGCCGCGGCGCTGGCCGCGCCGGCCGGCTTCACCGCGGGGCCGCTGGGTCTCGACCGCTCGGTCAAGGGCGCGACGCTGCTGGCTTCCTGGGACCTGTCCGATAGTCTGACCCTGAACTCGATCAGCGCCTACCGCGAGTACGACTCCACCGAGGTGTTCGATCCGGACGGCACGTCGCTGCCGATCCTGACCGGCGCCAACCACGGCTGGGGCAAGCAGTGGAGCCAGGAGCTGCGCCTGAACTACGACGCCGGCGGCCGCGTGAAGGGCTTCGTGGGCGTCAGCTACTTCAAGGCTGAGGACGACCAGGTGCTGCCGCTGCAGTTCGACGAGCGCATCAGCCTGGCGGTGCTGACCGGCCAGCTGAACGCGGCGGCGGCGGGTTCGGGCCTACCGGCGACCACCCCGGCGCCGATGGCCTACTTCGGCGACACCACCTTCACCGGCGCTCTGATCCAGGGCCTGGTGGCCAACCAGACCGGCAACGGCATCCTGCTGAGCACCGCTCAGGCCCGCGCGATCGCCGGCAATCTGGTCTCGAACCACACCGAGACGGCGTCCAACAGCAGCGACCTGACCGCCGTCGACCTGTTCGGCGACGTCACGTTCGAGGTCACCGACAAGCTCGAGATCTCGGCCGGCCTGCGCTACACGCGCGACGACAAGGACACCGGCTTCGGCTCCAGCGTCGGCCAGCGCAGCGTGCTCGGCGGCGTGGTCGGCGCCTCCCAGGTCTACCGCAGCGGGGCGGCGCTGGTCGCCACCGGCGATCCGGTCAAGGTCGCCCAGGGCAACGCCATGATCGCCCAGGCCAACGCCATCCTCGGCGGGTTGGCCTCGCCGCTGGCCCATTCGCCGACCCTGCCGCTGCCGCTGTTCGGCCTGACCTTCCAGCCGACCACGGGCAACGGCGCCCTGGCGACCCAGTCGCTCAAGGACGAAGGCTTCACCTGGCGCCTGGTGGCGCGCTACGCCCTGACCGACGACGCCAACCTGTACGCCAGCTACGCCCGCGGCCGTCGGCCCGACGTGCTGGCGGTGTCCAGCCCCACGGCGCCGTTCGGAACGCCGCGCTTCGGCGTGGTCGCGGCCGAAAAGGTCGACAGCTTCGAGGTCGGCGGCAAGTTCGCCCTGCTCGACGGCCGTCTGCGGCTGGACGGGGCGGTGTTCTACTACAACTACGACAACTTCCAGACGGTGGAGCAGCAGGGCACGCTGTTCACCATCACCAACGCCGGCGAGGCCAAGGCCTACGGCTTCGAAGGCCAGGCGGAATGGCGGGTCGCCACGGGCCTGAACCTGTACGCCACCTACGCCTTCAACCACGCCCGGTTCGAAGGCGGGGCCTACGAAGGCAACCGCTTCCGCCTGTCGCCGGACCACAGCCTGTCGCTGGCGGCGCTGTGGACCTTCGACGCCCTCGGCGGCCGGTTCGACGTGCGCCCGACCTACAGCTGGCGGTCGAAGGTGTTCTTCGACGACAACAACGACCGGCCGGACCTGCAGACCGTGGCCTCGGGCAACCTGGTCGCCGATCGGGTCCAGGACGAGTTCCAGGACGCCGTCGGCCTGCTGGACCTGCGGATCAGCTACCGTCCGAACGGGAGCAACTGGACCCTGGGCGCCTTCGCCACCAACCTGACCGATGAAGAGTACATCATCGACGCCGGCAACACCGGCGACGCCCTGGGCCTGCCGACCTTCATCGCCGGCGCGCCGCGCATGGCCGGCGTCTCGGTGAGCTGGAAGTACTGATCGCGAGCGAGGCCGGCGAGCCCCGCCGGCCTCTGCTTCTCGGCGAAAGATTCCAAGCGGTCACTAGATTTATTCTTGATCCAACCCCCGTAACGGCTTTTCTTTTGGCGCGCGACGGTGCGTCATGCGGCTGTCGCCCGAGCCGTGGATAAGCGGCCGGTCAGTCAGCAGGGGGAACATGTCCATGAAGATCAGCAGGCGCGGGGCGTTGGCCCTGCTGGGCATGGGCGCGGCGGCTCCGATCGGGGCGCAGGCCGAGGCGGCGACCGGACAGGCGGTCCAGTTCCTACATGGCGTGGCCAGCGGCGACCCGCTTCAGGATCGGGTGATCCTCTGGACGCGCGCGACCCCCGCCGATCCGGCCAAGCCGGCGCCGAACAGCCTGGTCGAGGTGGCCCTCGATCCGACTTTCAAGTCCCTGGTGAAGGCCGTCGCCACGCCGGTGGCCGCCGATCGCGACTGGACCGTGAAGGCCGACGTCGCCGGCCTGAAGCCCGGGACCGACTACTATTATCGTTTCCGGATCGGCGGCGTGACCTCCCCGGTCGGCCGCACGCGCACCCTGCCGGCGGGCCCGACCCAGGACGTCGTCCTGGCGGTGGCCTCCTGCTCCCTTTACCCCGCCGGCTACTTCAACGCCTACGGCGCGATCGCCAGGCTCGACCGGGTCGACGCGGTGCTGCACCTGGGCGACTACATCTACGAGTACGGCGCGGCGCCGGGCGACTACGGCATGAGCTCGCCGACGGCGGCCAAGCGGACGCCGCAGCCGCCGCACGAGATCATCACCCTGGCCGACTACCGGACGCGCCACGCCCTCTACAAAGCCGACCCGCAGCTGCAGGCGGCGCACGCCCGCGCCCCCTGGATCGTGGTCTGGGACGACCACGAGACCGCCAACGACAGCTGGACCGGCGGAGCCGAGAACCACAATCCGGACAAGGGCGAAGGCGACTGGGCGATCCGCAAGGCGGCGGCGCTGAAGGCCTACTACGAGTGGATGCCGATCCGCGAGCCGGTCGCCGGCGGCCTGCCGGAAACGATCAACCGCAGCTTCCGCTTCGGCGACCTGGCCAGCCTGATGATGATCGAGACCCGGCTGACCGCGCGGGACAGGCCGATCGACTACGACGCCCAGACCCTGCCGACCGTCGACGGCAAGCCCGACTTCGCCCACTTCATGAAGGTCTGGCGGGATCCGAGCCGCAAGCTGCTCGGCGAGCGCCAGGAGCAGTGGCTCGCCGCCGAACTCGACCGCTCGGTCAAGGCCGGCGAGGCCTGGCAGGTGCTGGGCAACCAGATCGTCATGGCCCGTGTCTGCGCGCCCAACCTGCCGGCCGTGATGGGCGAGAAGGCCTGGGCCGAGTTCTTCGCCAAGCTGCCGGACTACGCCAAGCAGCCGGTCGCCCAATCGGCTGCGCTGTCGGCCGTCGACGTGCCGGTCAACCTCGACTCCTGGGACGGCTATCCGGTCCAGCGCGAGCGGGTCTACGACATGTTCAAGGCGGCCCGGGCCCGGCCCGTGGTGCTGGCCGGCGACAGCCACAGCTTCTGGGCCAACGAGCTGTGGGACGATGGCCGCAAGAGCCGGGTCGCGGTCGAGTTCGGCACGACCGGGATCACCAGCCCCGGCTTCGAGGACATCCTGGTCGGCGCGCCGCTGGGCGCCGCGCTGGTCCAGCGCAATCCCGAGGTGAAGTACGCCAACTCGGCGGCCAAGGGCTTCGTGCTGCTGACCCTGACCCGGACCGAGGCGAAGGCCCAGATGATGGCCGTCTCGACCATCCACGCCGAGGACTACACGGTCTCCGCGCTGAAGACCTTCGTCGCGACGGCCGGCGACGGCGGCGCTGGACTCGCCGCGCTGCGCGAAGTCTAACGGAGGCATGGGGGAGACGGCGACCGTCGCAAGTCCGGGAGAAGTGCGCCTGCGCCTCATCGTGGTGTGGGTGCTGATCCTCGCGTTCAGCGCCGCCGGCCTGGCCGAGCTCACGGTCGTGGTGCGCACGCAGCCCGTCGGCTTCGACTTCCTGCCGATGTGGACGGCGGCGCGGGAAGTCCTGCAAGGCCGCCTCGACCTCTACGACTTCGACCACATCACCCAGGCGCAGAGCTGGATCATCCGCCAGGACGACGCCGGCGAGCGGCCGTTCGTCTATCCGCCCAGCGCCCTGCTGCTGTTCGTTCCCTTCGGCCTGGTCCCCTACGGGGTCGCCTACGCCGTCTGGACGGCGCTGACCGCGACGCTGTTCGCCTGGGCCGTGGCGCGGGATACGCCGCGCCGGGTCCTGGCCGCGGTGCTGGTCCTGACCGTCTCGCCGAGCCTGACGGTCCTGCATGTGGGGCAGACCACCTTCCTCATCTGCGCGATGGCCCTGCTGGCGCTGCGGATGCTGGAGGCCCGGCCGATCGTGGCCGGCGTGCTGCTGGGGCTGGCGGCGGCGATCAAGCCCCAGGCGCTGGTCATGGCGCCGCTGGTCCTGGTCGCGGCAGGTCGGTTCCGGGCGCTGGCGGGGGCGATGGCCGCCGGCGCTCTAGCGGGGCTGCTGTCGCTGGCGCTGTTCGGACTGGGCCTGTGGCTGGACTGGCTGGCCAGCCTCTCGTCGTTCTCGAATCTGGTCGCCTGGAACGACGGCCTCCTGCGGGGCAACCTGACTCCGATCAGCATCGCCGACCGTTATGGTTTCGAGGGCGGCTGGCGGACGGCCTGGCGGATCTTCTGGATCGGGGCCGGGGCGCTGTTCGCGATCCTGGTCTTCCGCAAGACGAAGGACCTCGCCATGCGGATGGCGGGCCTGTTCGGCGGGGCGCTGCTCGCCGCGCCCTACGCCATCTACTACGACGCCGCGCTGCTGGCGCCGACCGGGGTCTGGCTGCTGCTGCGCGACCTCGACCGGCCGAGCTGGTCGCTGCGTATCGTCGGGGTCCTGCTGCTGTCGGTCTGCACCTTCCCCTGGCTCGGCCCGCTGGGCCTGATCGCCTTCCTGGCCGTCGCCGTCGGCCCGCTGGCGTTCAGAGATCGCTGGTTCAGCATTTCTTAGAGCGCGCGCGGCACTGTGCGGCCCATGACCGCCAAGACCGTTCTCAGCCTGATCGTGCCCGTGCACAACGAGGTGGGCGGCATCACGCCGTTTCTGGATCGCACCCGGCCGGTGCTCGAGCAGGTGACCCGCTCGTTCGGGCCGGCGGCGACCTTCGAGGTGCTGTTCGTCAACGACGGCTCGACCGACGCCACCTTGGACGAGTTGCGCCAGGCGCGGGCCGCCGACGGCCGCATCCGCATCGTTTCGCTGTCGCGCAACTTCGGCAAGGACGTGGCCCTGGCCGCGGGGCTGGAGCACGCCGCCGGCATGGCGGTGATCCCGATCGACGTCGACCTGCAGGATCCGCCCGAGCTGATCCCGCAGATGGTCGAGCGCTGGCTGGCCGGCTTCGACGTGGTCGCCGCGCGACGAGCCGACCGGTCGAGCGACAGCTGGCTGAAGCGCACGACCGCGCGCGGCTTCTACAAGATCTTCAACCACATGGCCGACCGGCCGATCCTGGCCGACGCGGGCGACTATCGTCTGCTCAGCCGGCGGGTGGTCGAGGTGCTGAATCGCTTCCCCGAGCGGGCGCGGTTCATGAAGGGGCTGTTCTCCTGGGTCGGGTTCAAGACCTGCCACGTCGACTACGTCCGCGCCGAGCGCGAGACCGGGACCAGCAAGTGGCGGTACTGGCGGCTGTGGAACTTCGCCATCGACGGCATCACCAGCTCGACCACCGTGCCGCTTCGGATCTGGAGCTATCTGGGCGGGATCGCCGCGCTGGCCGCATTCGCCTACGCCGCCTTCCTGGTGGTGCGGACTCTCGCCTTCGGCGCCGACGTGCCCGGCTACGCGTCGCTGATGGTGGTGGTGCTGATGTTCGGCGGGCTGAATCTGCTGTCGCTCGGCGTCATCGGGGAGTACCTGGGCCGCACCTACACCGAGGTGAAGGGGCGTCCGCTCTACATCGTCGACCAGACCTTCGGCTTCGAGGAGCCAGCCCAGGCGCCGAGGGCGGCCGAGCCGGCTGTCGAGGCGGAGCGGCCGCGCCGGCGCGCCTGACCTAGGTTGAATCGAGATTTCCGCCGTCTCCGCCCTATGAGCCGTATGTCCCGGCGAAGGCGGGGACCCAAGCCGACTGTCGGCTTCTGTACGGCTTCGTCGATCGGGCCAGCCCTCAGGATCAGCTTGGGTCCCCGCTTTCGCGAGGACCTTCGGATGAAAATGGCTGGGCCCAGGCTGAACGCCCTTTGACCTAGCCGTCCTTGCGCGGCGCGAAGGCCCAGTACTTCGCCAACAGGAAGGTGATCGGCGGCACCGTGAACAGGACCACGAACAGCGAGGCGACGAACGGCACGCCGAGTCGGTCGCTGAGCAGATGGACGATGATCTGGTTCAGCGCGAAGGCCAGCAGCGAAGCGGCGCAGAACTTGATGAAAGCCTCGCGACTTCGGATCGGCGAGCCGAAGGTGATCACCGCATTGCCGACGTAGGAGGTCAGCAGGGCGCTGACGAAGGCGCAGGCGTTGGCGGCCAGCGGCGTGAAGTCGGCCAGGTCGGCCAGCCCCAGGGCGACGGCGAAATGCACGCCGGTCGACACCAGCCCCACCACCGCATAGCCGCTGATGTGCCGCTTCCAGCTCAAGCGGAACGCCGGCCGATGACGATGATGGACAGTCCGAAGGGCAGGGAGCGGCGGCGCAGCCAGCCCGCTTCCGAGCTGAAGATCTGTTCGAGCAGGCGATTGACCGAGGCCGGCGGCATGGCGTCGTCCTCGCTCCTGATCCCGACAAGCCGTTTGGCTAGACGAACGCCGGCGGCCAGGGGAAGCAGCAGACTGTTGAAGTAGCTGGCGCGGACGATCTCCAGTCCGGCGTCGCGGAACAGCTGCTCCATCTGGGCACGGCCATAGCGGCGCTTGTGGTGGTGAGCTTCGTCGTGGGCGCTCCACATCCAGCCGTAGGCCGGGACGGTGACCACCAGATAGCCGCTCCGGTCGAGCAGCCGGGCCAGGGCGCTGACCGTGGCCGCGTCGTCGTCGACATGCTCGACCACGTCGAAGGCGCAGACCGCGTCGAAGCTGGCGGGGGCGTAGGGCGTTCCGTCCGGCAGCCGGCCGTCGTCGACCGTCATGTCATGGCGCTCTGAGGCATAGGCGCGCGAGGGAGCGTCGGGCTCCATGGCGCGGACCGAGCCGAACCGGCGCAACATGCCGATGTTGCCGCCCGCGCCGCAGCCGACCTCCAGGATGCGCGCGTCGGAGGGCAGCGGCAGATCGCCGATCAGGCCGGTCAGAATCCGGCGGCGGCCGGCGAACCACCAGTGGTCCTGCTCCAGCACCCGGATGCGGTCGTAGACGACGCGCTCCATCTGTTCGGTTCCCTCCGTCAGTCGCCGCGGCAGCCTCCGCCGAAAGGGTTACCAGCATGCGAAGGCGACTGTGAACGCTTTGGTCACGGGCGCCGGTTAACCAGACCGTGATCGCCTTCGCGAGGACGACGTTTTGAACCGCCCGACCCTGACCGCGCCCTCGGGGCTCGTCGCGCCGCTGATCGCCGCGGTCCTGGTCTACGCGTTCCTTCTGGCGAGTCCGCAGATCTTCAACGATCCGGACACCTGGTGGCACCTGGCCACCGGCGACTGGATCCTGGCTCACGGACGGGTCCCGAAGACGGATCCGTTCTCGCACACCATGGCCGGCGCCCCTTGGCATGCGCATGAGTGGCTGTCGGACCTGATCATGGCCCTGGCGCACAGGGCGGCCGGCTGGAGCGGCGTCGCCGTCCTGGTCGCCGGCGCGGTCGGATTGGCGGCCTGGCTGATGGGGCGGAGGCTGGCGCTCTCGCTGGGCGGGCTGAGCCTTGTCGTGACCTTGACGCTGGCGCTGGCCTGTCTCGCTCCGAGCCTGTTGGCGCGGCCGCATGTCCTGATCCTGCCGGTCCTGGTCGCCTGGACATCCGAGCTGCTCGCCGCCCGCGACGCCGGGCGGGCGCCGCGCCTGCCGTTCGTCCTGCTGATGGCGCTGTGGGCCAACATGCATGGGGGCTATGTCCTCGGCCTGGCGCTGATCGGCCCGTTCGCGCTGGAGGCGCTGCTGGCCGCGGCGCCGGGCGAGCGGATGAAGGTGGTCTGGCGCTGGGGTCCGTTCGGCGTTCTGGCCCTGGCCGCCGCCATGGCGACGCCGCACGGCCCGCCGGGGATCCTGTTCCCGTTCCAGCTGATGGGCATGGAGAGCCTGCCGTTCATCGACGAGTGGCTGCCGACCGACTTCAGCCGCATCAGCCCCTTCGAGATCGCTCTGCTGGTCGTCCTGTTCGTCGGGTTCAGCCGCGGCGTCCGCGTGCCCTGGCTGCGGTTGGCGCTGCTGCTGTTCCTGCTGCACATGGCGCTGCAGCACGGCCGCCACCAGTTCGTCCTGGCCATCGTCGCGCCGCTGGTCCTGGCGCCCTTCTTCGCGACCGCGCTGGACAATCGCCCCGGCGCGGCGGCCCAAGGCAAGGCGACCCTGGTCTGGGCCCTGATCGGCGCGGCGCTGTTGCTGGCGGCGACCGCGGCGCGGCTGGCCTGGCCGGCCTCACGCACCGACAGCGGAAACGCCCCGATCACGGCGCTGGCCAGCGTCCCGGCCGAGGTCGCGCGGCGGCCGGTGTTCAACGACTACAACTTCGGCGGCTTCCTCGTGTTCAAGGGCGTGAAGCCCTACATCGACGGGCGCGCCGACATGTACGGCGACGCCTTCCTGCGCCGCTACGCGCGCCTGGCCAAGGCCGACGCCAGGGCCGTCGACGAGGACTTCGCCCGCCATGGCGTCGTCTGGACGATCCTGGAGCCGGCGGACCCCGTGAACGCCCTGCTCGCCCAGCGGCCGGCGTGGAAACGGCTCTATGGCGACGACGTCGCTGTGGTCTACGTTCGCCGGGACGTCCTGCCCTAGGTCCGGGCGGTCGCCAGCCGGGCGGCGAAGGCCAGGAACACCCCGCCCGTCACCCGATCCAGCCAGGTGACGACGGCGGGTCTCTTCAGCAGGCCGGCGATCGGCCGGGTGGCGGCGACCAGGGTCAACAGCCAGGCCGTGCCCATCAGGCCCTGGGCGGCGGCCAGGGCGAAGATGAACGGACCGGCCGGCGCGCCCTCGGGCACGAACTGCGGCAGGAACGAGACGTAGAACACCCCCACCTTGGGATTGAGCAGGTTGGTCATCAGCCCGCGGGCGAAGGCGCTCCCGCGCCGCAGCGGCGTCTTGCCCGTATCGATCTCGAACGCCTTGCGGGGCTTCAGCAGAAGCCCGATCCCGAGCCACGCCAGATAGGCCGCGCCGCACCACTTCAGGATCATGAAGGCGGTCTGCGAGGCCGTGAGGAGCGCGCCCAGGCCGACCGCCACGGCGGCGCCCCAGATCAGGCATCCGGTGAGGATGCCCAGCGTGGCCAGCACCGCCTTGCGCGGGCCGTCGACGGCGGCGGTGCGCAGCACCAGCGCGGTGTCGAGCCCAGGCGTGACCGCCAGCAGCGCGCCGGCCACCGTGAACGACAGAAGGGCGGCGGTCAGGGTCACGGGCGTTCCTCCAGAGAGCCGTCCTGCACGACGACTCGATAGAAGCAGGATCGGAAGCCCACGTGGCACGCGCCGCCGTCTCCACGCGGGCGCACTTTCATGAGCACCGCGTCCTGGTCGCAGTCGACGCGCAGTTCGACGACGTCCTGCAGCTGGCCGCTGGTTTCGCCCTTCTTCCAAAGGGCGTTGCGCGAGCGGCTGAAGTAGTGGGCCTGGCCGGTGTCGACCGTGAGCTTGAGCGCCTCGGCGTTCATCCACGCCAGCATCAGGACCTCGCCGGTGTCGGCGTGCTGCGCGATGGCGGCGACCAGGCCGTTGGCGTCGAAACGCGGCGCGAGGGCGGCGCCGCGCTCCAGGGAGGCGGTGTCGGCGGCGGTGGGGAACAGGGGCTCGCTCATGGAAATGCATATGGCGCCGTCGGCGGGGCCGGGGCTAGGGGGCAAGTGGGCCGCCGTGGAAAGCCGGGCCCGGCGCTGGGCCGCCGACGGCCCGCGTTGGCGGACCTGGGCGCTGGAGTTCCTCGTCTTCGGGCTGAAGGAGGCCTGGGCCTGCCTGTTCGCCGGCCTGATGCTCGTCCTGCTGGTCGGCACCAGCCTGTGGTGGCCGGAGGGCGCGCCGATCGCCCGCTACGACTTCCTGGTCGTCGCCGCGGTCGTGATCCAGATCGTCCTGCTGGCGACGCGCGCCGAGAAGCTCGACGAGGCGCTGGTGATCCTCATCTTCCACGTCGTGGGCACGGCGATGGAGGTGTTCAAGACCGCGCAGGGATCCTGGATCTATCCCGAGCCCAGCCTGCTGCGGATCGGCGGGGTGCCGCTGTTCTCGGGCTTCATGTACGCCTGCGTGGGCAGCTACTTCGCGCGGGGCTGGCGGCTGCTCGACCTGCGGCTGGAAGGCTATCCGCCCGCCTGGACGACCTGGGCGCTGGCCGCGGCGGCCTACGTCAACTTCTTCACGCATCACTATGTCGTCGACATGCGCTGGGGATTGTTCGCCCTGTCCGCGGTCCTGTTCCGGCGGGCCCGGTTCGTGTTCACGCCGTATCGGACGACCTACCGGATGCCCATGCTGCTGGGCTTCGTCCTCGTGGCCTTCTTCATCTGGGTGGCGGAGAACCTGGGCACCTTCGCCAACGCCTGGATCTACCCGGATCAGCGCGACGGCTGGCGGCCGGTCGGGATCGCCAAGATGGGCAGCTGGTACCTGCTGATGCTGCTCAGCTTCGTCCTGGTCACGCTCGTCCACAGGCGCGATGCGGGGCGGACGTAGCGGACCGCCCGCGACCCCCTATGTCTCCTTCCGCATCATCGGAGGAACCCCATGGCCCTTTCCATCTACCAGCTCAGCGTGCCGGCCTTCATCCGCGGCATGACCGCGCTGGACAACATCCTGACCAAGGCCGAGGCGCACGCCGCGGAGACCGGGACCGACCTTCAGGACCTGTTCGAGGCCCGCCTGGCGCCGGACATGCTGCCGTTGTCGGGCCAGATCCAGCGCGCCAGCGACACCAGCAAGCTGGCCGTCGCGCGTCTGACCGGCGTGGCGGCGCCGGCGTTCGAGGACAACGAGGCGACCTTCGCCGACCTGCACGCGCGGATCGCCAAGACCGTCGACTACTTCAAGGGGGTCGAGGAGGCCGCGTTCGAGGGCGCGGAGACGCGGAAGATCGAGCTGCGCACCCAGCAGACGTCGCTGGACTTCGTGGGGGCGGACTTTCTGACCGGCTTCGCCCTGCCGAACTTCTATTTCCACGTCACGGCGGCCTACGCGATCCTGCGCAACGCCGGCGTGCCGGTCGGCAAGCGGGACTACCTGGGCGGCTGATACGAGAAAGGGGACATGCACCGGCAGGTACGTGTCCCCTTTCTCTCGGCCCGGAAGGGGACACGCACCTTCGGTGCATGTCCCCGATCGCCGCCTACGACTTCGCGACGAAGTCCAGGAAGCGCTGGCGCAGGGTGGCGTCGGTCTTGAAGACGCCGCGGAACTGGGTGGTGATCGTCGAGACGTCGCGGTGGTGCACGCCGCGGGTGGTCATGCACTGGTGCTCGGCGTCGATCAGCACCGCCACGCCGGCCGGCTTGAGGCTGTCGCTGATGGCGTCGGCGATCTGCTGGGTCATGGTCTCCTGGGTCTGGAGACGCTTGGCGAAGATCTCGACCACGCGGGCCAGCTTGCTGATCCCGACGACGCGGTTGGTCGGCATGTAGGCCACGAACGCCTTGCCCAGGAACGGCGCCATGTGGTGTTCGCAGTGGCTCTCGACCTCGATGTTCTTCAGGAACACGATGTCGTCGTAGCCCTGCACGTCCTCAAAGATGCGCGACAGCTCCTTGGAGGGATCGGCGCGGTAGCCCTCGAACCATTCCTCGTAGGCGTCGACGACGCGCTTGGGCGTGTCGATCACGCCTTCGCGACGGGGGTCGTCGCCGGCCCAGGCGATGAGGGTGCGGACCGCTTCCATCGCTTCTTCGCGCGACGGCCGCTGGACGGGTTCAAGATCAAGGCCAGGGACGCTGACCAGGGTTCGCTCGCGAGCGGAAGAGTCCATGAGGCGGTAGGTTCTTTCCTGGGCTGAGTTGCGCCGGAGCGCCTGTCGCCCCGGAATTACGCGTGCCACCCATTCACATCGCAGGCAGCCGTGGCTTCGCCTGCTGCAGAAAGCTATATGGGACGGCCCGCCGCCCCGGCAACCTCTCTCGCAACGTCAACGTGACAATGATTCTGAAGCTCCATGACACCATGACCCGCGAAAAGCGGGCCTTCGTTCCCGCCGATCCCGATCGGGTGACGATGTATGTCTGCGGGCCGACGGTCTACGGCTACGCCCATATCGGCAACTTCCGGCCGGTGGTCGTGTTCGACGCGCTGTTCCGCCTGCTGCGCCACGTCTACGGCGACGCCCAGGTGATCTACGCGCGCAACGTCACGGACGTGGACGACAAGATCAACAAGAAGGCCGCCGACGAGGGCGTGCCGATCAAGGTGATCACCGACCGCTATCTGGCCGCCTACAACCAGGACGCCGCGGCGCTGAAGGCCCTGCCGCCGACCCTGGCGCCGCACGCGACCGATCATATCGACGCCATGCTGGCCCAGATCGGCGCCCTGATCGAGCGCGGCTGCGCCTACGCGGCCGAAGGCCATGTGCTGTTCGACACCCAGAGCTTCCCCGACTACGGCCAGCTGTCGGGCCGCCCGCTGGACGACATGATCGCCGGCGCCCGGGTCGAGGTCGCGCCCTACAAGCGCCACCCGGCCGACTTCGTGCTGTGGAAGCCGTCCAAGCCGGGCGAGCCGGAATGGGCCTCGCCCTGGGGCGCGGGCCGCCCTGGCTGGCACATCGAGTGCTCGGCGATGATCGAGGCCCAGCTGGGTTTGCCGATCGACATCCACGGCGGCGGCATCGACCTGACCTTCCCGCACCATGAGAACGAAGTGGCCCAGGGCCGCTGCGCGCACGATCTGCCGACCTACGCCCGCTACTGGATGCACAACGGCTTCCTCGACATCGAGGGGGTCAAGATGTCCAAGAGCCTGGGCAACGTCGTCATCCCGCACGAACTGCTGGAGAAGGTGCCGGGCGAGGCGATCCGCTGGGCGCTGCTGAGCGGCCACTACCGTCAGCCGCTGGACTGGACCGAGGACCTGATCGGCCAGAGCCGCAAGAGCCTGGACTACCTCTACGGCGTCCTTCAGCGCGTGAAGGGTCTGGAGGTCGACGAGGCCGACGTCCCGGAAGGGGTCGTCGAGGCCCTGGCCGACGACCTGAACACGCCCAAGGCCTACGCCGAGATCTACGCCCTGGCCAAGACGCTGGAGACGGCCCACGGCGACGCCAAGGCGACGGCCAAGGCCGCGCTGCTGGCCGGCGCCAACCTGCTCGGCTTCCTGCAGGACGATCCGGACGTCTGGTTCGCCGGCGGCGCCGACGACGACCTGCGCGCCAAGGTCGAGGCCCTGCTGGAGGCCCGCAAGACCGCCCGCGCCGAGAAGAACTGGCCCGAGGCCGACCGCATCCGCGGCGAACTCGACGCCATGGGCGTGGTGGTGATGGACTCGGCCGAAGGGGCGACGTGGCGGCTGAAGGAGCCGGTGTAGGCTTCCCTCCAGTCCTCCCTTCAATCCGAGTGTCCCCGCGAAGGCGGGGATCCAAGCTGAGACAGCTTCTCGACTCGATCTCGGGTTGAATTTCTGCTTGGGTTCCCGCCTCCGCGGGAACGTTCGGGGGAGGGGGTGGCCTTCTATACCTACATCATGGCCAGCGGGCCGTACGGCACGCTGTATGTCGGTCACACGGAAAGCCTCTCAAAGCGCGCTTGGCAGCATCGCGAGAAGCAACTTTCGGGCTTCACAGCGAAGTACGAAGTGGTCCGTCTGGTCTGGTACGAGGTCCACGATACCCGGGAGGCCGCCAAGGCTCGGGAGCAAAAGCTCAAGAAATGGAACCGCGCGTGGAAAATCCGCCTCATCGAGGCGTTGAATCCGCAGTGGCTTGATCTGTATGACACGTTGAACGCCTGAGCGGTTTCAGGCTCGGCTTGGGTCCCCGCCTTCGCGAGGACGATCGGTATTGAAATGGCCACGAAACTCGAACGCCGGATCGGCATCAACGCGCCGGACGACGTGATCTGGGACATCCTGTCGGACATTCCCGGTTGGGAAGCCTGGAACCCGATCTATCCCAAGGCCCAGGGCGTGATCCGCATCGGCGACCGCTGGACCCTGGACCTGGCGTTGCCGGGGCAGAGTGTGCGGACGATCAACCCGGTGATCCTCGACTGGGCCCCGTACGACCACATCCACTGGCGGACGCAGGAGCTGCGCGGCTGGGTCACCACCGTGCGGTTCCTGGAGCTGGAGAAGATGGGCGAGGAGAACGTCATCTTCTCCAACGGCGAGATCTATGACGGCTGGCTCGGCGGCTACTACGTCGGCCGGATGCGCAACCCGATCCTGCAGGGGTTCGAGGCGCTGAACATGGCGCTCAAGGAAAAGGCCGAGGCGGTCTGGAACGAGCGCCGGGTCAGCGGGAAATAGAACAGCCGGGGACACGCACCCTGCGGGAGCATGTCCCCCTTTCTCGGTGAGCCCCGGATACGGGGACACGCACCCGACGGGTGCATGTCCCCGATGCCGTTGCTACATAAGGCTTCATGATCGACGACCTCTACAGCGCCAAGATCCTGACCCTGACCGCGAACATTCCACGGATCGGGCGTCTCGACGCGCCGCAGGGCTCGTCGGAGAAGCACGCCAAGCTGTGCGGCAGCCGCATCGTCGTGGACGTGGTTTTGGACGCCGAGGGGCGGGTCGCCGACTTCGCCCAGGACGTCAAAGCCTGCGCTCTGGGCCAGGCTTCGGCGTCGGTGCTGGGCGGGCACGTCCTTGGCGCGAGCCTTGACGAAATCGAAACCGCGCGCGATCAGCTTGCAGCGATGTTGAAATCCGGCGGGCCCGCGCCCGTCGGCCGTTTCGAGGATCTGGCCGTGCTGGCGCCCGTGAAGGACTATCCCGCCCGTTACGCCTCGACGCTTTTGGCGTTCGAGGCCGCGGTCGATGCCGTCCGCCAGGCCCAGTCCAAATTGGCCACGACGCGAACTAGCGGCGCCGACGCGGCTTGATCGCGCGCGCTGGCGCGCCGATAAGCGCCGGGACTCGTTCACCCACGCAAGCGTCGGCATGAACCTCTACGAACGCAGCGTTACAGTGGCGCACCGCGCCTACAAGCTGACGCTGTCCCCGTTGATCGGGCGCCAGTGCCGCTTTCTTCCGACCTGTTCGGATTACGCGCGCGAGGCCCTGATCACGCACGGACCGCTCGTCGGAGGCTGGCTGACGACGAAGCGCCTGTGCAAATGCCATCCCTTCGGCGGCTCCGGCTATGATCCGGTCCCGCCGCGAAAATGCGAACCGACGCCATGATCGATCTTCAGTTTCCCGACGGCTCCGTCCGACAGTTTCCCGAGGGCTCCTCGGGCCGCGACGTCGCCAACTCCATCTCGCCCTCGCTGGCCAAGCGCACCCTGCTGGTCCGCCTGGACGGCCAGTTGCTCGACTACGACCGCCCGCTTCCGAATGGCGGCAGGATCGAGCTGGTCGGCCGCGACGATCCGGACGCGCTCGACACGATCCGCCACGACACGGCCCACGTCCTGGCCGAGGCGGTGCAGGAGCTGTTCCCCGGCACCCAGGTGACGATCGGCCCGAACGTCGAGGACGGTTTCTACTACGACTTCGCCCGCGATGAGCCGTTCAGCACGGACGACTTCGCCGCGATCGAGAAGCGCATGGCCGAGATCGTCGACCGCGACGAGAAGATCACGCGCGAGGTCTGGGCCCGCGACGAGGCCATCGCCCACTTCA
This sequence comes from Caulobacter mirabilis, assembly GCF_002749615.1. Classification (GTDB taxonomy): domain Bacteria; phylum Pseudomonadota; class Alphaproteobacteria; order Caulobacterales; family Caulobacteraceae; genus Caulobacter; species Caulobacter mirabilis. The sequence continues at coordinate 4,027,502 of NZ_CP024201.1, read as the reverse complement.
AGTCGATCGGCGAGGACTACAAGGCCGAGATCATCGAGAGCATCCCGGTCGGCGAGGACGTAACCCTCTATCGCCAAGGCAATTGGGCGGACCTGTGCCGCGGTCCGCACCTGCCGTCGACCAAGGCGGTGGGCAAGGCCTTCAAGCTGATGAAGCTGGCCGGCGCCTACTGGCGCGGCGACCAGAACAACGCCCAGCTGCAGCGCATCTACGGCACGGCCTGGGCCAATGACGCCGACCTTCAGGCCTATCTGACGCGCCTGGAGGAGGCCGAGAAGCGCGACCACCGCAAGCTGGGCCGCGCCATGGACCTCTTCCACATGCAGGAGGAAGGCCGCGGCATGGTGTTCTGGCACCCCAAGGGCTGGACGCTGTGGCAGACGCTGGAAGCCTACATGCGCCGTCGCCTGAAGGCGGCCGGCTACATAGAGGTCAAGACGCCGCAGGTGCTCGACAAGACCTTCTGGGAGAACTCGGGCCACTGGGAGAAGTACCGCCCGAACATGTTCGTCTGCGAGACGGTCGAGGGCGAAATCCTCTCCCTGAAGCCGATGAACTGCCCGGGTCACGTGCAGATCTGGAACGTCGGCCAGCGGTCGTACAAGGAGCTGCCGGTGCGCATGGCCGAGTTCGGCGCCTGCCACCGCTACGAGCCGTCCGGGGCCCTGCACGGCCTGATGCGGGTGCGCGCCTTCACGCAGGACGACGCCCATATCTTCTGCCGCGAGGACCAGATCGTCGACGAGACGGAACGGTTCATCCGCCTGACGAAGATGATCCACGCCGACCTCGGCATGGAGACCAAGTACATCGCCCTGGCCACGCGGCCTGAGATTCGCGCCGGCTCGGACGAGTTCTGGGATCGCGCCGAGGGCATGCTCGCCGACGCCGCCCGCCAGGCCGGGGTCGAGCCGATCATCGCCGAGGGCGACGGCGCCTTCTACGCGCCCAAGCTCGACTTCATCGTCAAGGACGCCATCGGCCGGGAGTGGACCTGCGGCACGCTGCAGCTCGACTATGTCCTGCCCGAGCGCCTGGGCGCCGAGTACGTGGCCGAGGATGGCTCGAAGCAGCGTCCGGTCATGCTGCACCGGGCGATCCTGGGCAGCTTTGAGCGCTTCATCGGCATCATGATCGAGAACTACGGCGGCAAGTTCCCGCTGTGGCTGGCTCCGGTCCAGGCCGTGGTCGCGCCGATCACCTCGGACGCCAACGCGTATGGCGAGACGGTCGTCGCCGCGCTGACGGCGGCGGGCCTGCGGGTCGAGTCCGATCTTCGCAACGAGAAGATCAACTACAAGATCCGCGAGCACTCGGTGGCCAAGGTGCCGGTCATCGCCGTCGTCGGCCGCAAGGAGGCCGAGGAGGGCAAGGTCGTCCTGCGCCGCCTGGGCAGTCAGGAACAGCAGACGGTCACGCTCGAGGAGGCCGTCGCCATCCTGGCCGCGGAAGCGACCCCGCCCGACCTGCTCGGCTGACGTTACTGCGGATTAAGTGGCGCCCCCTGCCCGGCCCTGCGAAGGTGGCCGGGCAGGGGGTGTTCCATGTCGCGTCACAGACTTTCCGTCCTTTCCGCCGCCCTTGTCGGCGCCCTGGCGTCGGCCTCGCTGGCGCAGACGCCCCCGCCCGCCGCGGCCCCGCCCCCGCCGGCTCCGGCGGACTGGGGGAAGGCCTTGGCGGAAGACGCCCGCGCCTTCCACGACATCGTCGCCGAGTCGCATCCGGGCCCGGTCGACGTCGAGAACCCGGGCTTCAAGGCGGTGCTGAAGGGCGGCCTGACGACGGCGCTGAAGCGGGCCAAGACCGCCAAGCGCTACGAGGACTGGTACTTCGCCCTGAACGAGTACCAGGCCTCGTTCAACGACGGGCATCTCACCCTCTACGAACACGCCCCGATGGGGCATGCATGGCGTTCGCGCTGGCCGGGGTTCCTGACCGCGCTTGAGGGCGGCCGCTATGTCGTGGCGTTCAATCGAGATCCCGCCGCTCCGCCGGTCGGGGCGGTCCTGACCTCCTGCGACGGGCGTCCGGCCGACGCCTTCGCGGCCGACTTCATCGGCAAGGGCGCGGGGCGCTGGAACCTGCGGTCGCGGCGGGTGACCTACGCCTCGTCCCTGTTCGTCGACCAGATGAACCCCTACGTCCGGCGACCGGAGCGTTGCGTCTTCCAGGTCGACGGCGCCGAGCGGACCTATCCGTTGGCCTGGCGCGACCTGCCGACCGAGGTGCGCGACGAGGGGTTCGCCGCCGCCCGCAGCCCGCGCTACTTCGCGCCGCTCGAGCTCCGCGCCTACGGGGCCGACGGCTATTGGGTCGGTTGGGGCTCGTTCGAATCCGACCCCGCCAGCGACGACGGCAAGGCGCTGACGGCGCTCCAGGCCAGGATCGAGAGCCAGGCGGACGCGATCCGGGCGTCGAAGGTCGTGGTCTTCGATCTGCGCGGCAACAACGGCGGCTCATCGGAGTGGAGCGCCGCCGTCACCCGCATCCTGTGGGGCGAGGCTTGGGTGGACGCCAAGGCGGAGCGGTCGACGGGCGTCGACTGGCGGACCTCCGTGAACAACATCAAGGCCATCGCCGCCTATCGGGAGCAGTTCGTAAGCGATGCTCGCCTCAGGACCTGGTTCGAGGAGCTCGAGAACGGCATGAAGGGCGCGCGCGCACGTGGGCAGGCGCTGTGGCGCCAGGGCGGCGGCGAAGCCTCCGCGGCGCCGAAGGACGCCGTCACGGCCATGAAGGCCCGGGTCTACATCCTGACGGACTACGGCTGCGCCTCCGCCTGCCTCGACGCCGTGGATCTGCTCAAGGCCCTCGGCGGCGTTCAGGTCGGGCAGGAGACCTCGGCGGACACCCTCTACATGGACGTCCGGGAGCAGTTCCTGCCGAGCATGCGGGCCAAGGTCGTCGTGCCGATGAAGGTCTATCGCGGCCGGGCGCGCGGCTCGAACGTCACCGCCGTTCCGGCCTACGAATGGAAGGGCGCGCTGTCGGACACCGCCGGCGTCGAGGCCTGGATCGCCGGGATCGACGCCAGGCGCTGACCTGGCGGTTTGGGCTTGACCGCCGAGCCTGTGACGGCAGGCTGGCCGTCAACCGCGCCGCGAGCGCGCGGGCGGGCGAGGAGGGGCGTGATGCCGGAGTACACAGCCGCTGACGGCGTCGTCATCGCCTATGACGATATCGGTCCTCCGGATGGGGCGCCCTTCCTCCTGATCCACGGCTTCGTCTCCAATCGGCAGGAGGGCTGGAAGCGGACCGGCTGGTATGCGGCGCTCGCCCAGCGGGGGCAGCGGCTGATCGCCCTCGACCTGCGTGGACATGGCGAGAGCGGCAAGCCGCATGATCCGGCCGCCTACGACCGCGACCTCATGCTCGGCGACATCGTCGGGCTGCTGGATCATCTCGGCGTCGAGTGGGCCAACGTGTTCGGCTATTCGATGGGCGCGCGGTTGGCGCTGGCTATGGCGCTGCAGGCCCATGAGCGGGTCGGCTACCTGGTGCTGGGCGGCGTCGGCGGGCGGCTGCTGGAGCCGCCGCCGCCGGGCGACATCACGGCCGAGGCGATGGAGGCCGATGACCCCGCCGCGATCGCCGAGCCCCTGTTGCGCAGCTTCCGTCAGTTCGCCGACGAGCAGGGCGAGGACCGCCTGGCCCTGGCCGCCCTGGCGCGGACTCCGCCCCGCGGCTTTACCGCCGACGACCTGCTGGCGGTGCGCGCGCCGACGCTGATCGTGGCGGGGACTCGCGATGAACTCGCGGGCGACCCGCAGGCGCTGGCCGACGTCATTCGCGGCGCCAAGGCGGTGACCCTGGCCGGCTGCGACCATTTCAACGCCATCCCGCACGGTCTGCTGAAGGCGACCGTATTCGACTTCCTGGACGGCTATCTGGACGAGATGTGAGGGGGAGGCCGGGGACATGCTCCGCGAAGCGGTGCGTGTCCCCGTCGATCCGCCATCTAAGTAGGGGGACACGCACCCTGCGGGAGCATGTCCCCAACGCCTCACCGCCCCAGCGCGTAGGGCCCGCCTTTGTCCAGGGCCGCCTTCCACGCCGGCCGCGCGTGCAGGCGCTCGATCCAGGCGGCCATGTTCGGATAGGCGGCCAGCTTGCCGAACGCCTTCAGCACCTCGGGCACGAAGCTCATCTGGATGTCCGCGCCGGACAGGTTGGCGCCGAGCAGATAGTCCCGCCCCTCCAGCGCCCCCTCGACGAAGGACATGTGGTTGGCGATCTCGCTCTCGATGCGGGGGTGCAGCGGCGCGCCGGCCTCGCCCAGGCGGGCGACGTACATGAACAGCATCAGCGGCAGCATGGCGCTGCCCTCGGCGTAGTGGAGCCACTGCTGATAGACGTCGTAGTCGGGGCTCGCCGGATCGGGCGCCAGGCGGCCGTCGCCGTGGCGCCGGATGACGTAGTCGATGATCGCGCCGGACTCGTGCACGACCCGGCCGTTATCGGTGATCACCGGCGACTTGCCCAGGGGGTGGATGTCGATCAGCTCCGGCGGGGCCAGCCGGGTCTCGGCGTTGCGCTGGTGGAAGCGGATATCGTACGGGACGCCCAGCTCCTCCAGCAGCCAGAGGATGCGCTGGGAGCGCGACTCGTTGAGGTGATGGACGACGAGCAAGGCGGGCCTCCCGGGGCGATGTGATGATGCTGGCCGTCACCATAGGCGGCGGGGCGCGTGAGGCAAATTCCTCCCCGGCGTCGCCTGATTGTGTGCATCTGCGAAGCGAATATAGTGCGACGCAACAATAATCCGGGGAGTCCTGCCCATGAGCGCCGCCGCCCAGTCCGCCGCCGAAGACCTGGTCCTGCCGGGACTGGTCCCGCTGCTGCGCGAGGCCGCCGACGCCGCCGGGGTCTTCGTGGCCGAGGCCAAGGGGGCGGTGAAGGCGAAGATCTCCGCCGGCGGCAAGATCGACCGCAAGCGGGCCGACGCCGAACAACACGCCGTGCACGGCTACGGCTGGTACGCCTCCTACGCCGAGCTGCTGAACCAGGTCGCCGGCTGGGCCGAGCGCCTGACCGCCGACGGCGCGTTCGGCGAGACCGAGGCCCTGCTCGCCCAGCTGCTGTTCGCCGAGTACGCCGCTCAGCTGGTCGGCGGCATTCCGATGAATCAGGGCGAGATCATCCGTCCGGCCGACCTGACCGCCGATCGCGAGGTGATGAACCGCCTGTTCGCGCCGGCTCTGATCACGCTGATGACCACCGGCGGCGGCCAGGCGGTGAAGACCCGGATCGCTCAGCTGATCGCCGACGCGCGCGGAAAGTCCACGGTCGAGGCCACCGGCCTGGACGACGTCTTCGAGATGATCCGCGACCAGTTCCACGCCTTCGCCGAGGAGAAGGTCGTCCCGCACGCTCATGAGTGGCACCTGAAGGACGAACTGATCCCGCTGGAGCTGCTGCAGGAGCTCGGCCAGCTGGGCGTGTTCGGCCTGACCCTGCCGGAGGACTACGGCGGCGCGGGCCTGGGCAAGACGGCCATGTGCGTGGTGTCCGAGGAGCTGAGCCGCGCCTGGATCGGCGTCGGCTCGCTGGGCACCCGGTCGGAGATCGCCGGCGAGCTGATCCTGGCCAACGGCACGCCGGAACAGAAGGACTATTGGCTGCCCAAGATCGCCGCGGCCGAGATCCTGCCGACGGCGGTGTTCACCGAGCCCAACACGGGCTCGGACCTGGGCAGCCTGCGCACCCGGGCGGTGCGCGACGGCGACCGGTACGTGGTGACCGGCGCCAAGACTTGGATCACCCACGCGGCCCGCGCCGACGTCATGACGCTGCTGGTCCGGACCGATCCCGACACCGCCGACTACCGCGGCCTGTCGATGCTGCTGGCGCCCAAGCTGCGCGGCGACGACGCCCAGCCGTTCCCGACCCCCGGCATGAGCGGCGGCGAGATCGGGGTGATCGGCTACCGCGGCATGAAGGAGTACGAGATCGGCTTCGACGGCTTCACCGTCCCGGCGGAGAACCTGCTCGGCGGCGTCGAGGGGCAAGGCTTCAAGCAGCTGATGGCCACCTTCGAGAGCGCCCGCATCCAGACCGCCGCCCGCGCCATCGGCGTGGCTCAGCGAGGACTGGAGCTGGGGCTGAACTACGCCCTCGACCGCAAGCAGTTCGGCGGCCCGATCTTCGGCTTCCCTCGGGTGGCCAACAAGCTGGCGATGATGGCGGCCGAGATCATGGGCGTGCGCCAGCTGACCTACTACGCCGCCCGCCAGAAGGATGAGGGCAAGCGCTGCGACCTGGAGGCCGGGATGGCCAAGCTGGTCGCCGCGCGGGTCGCCTGGGCGGCCGCCGACAACGCCCTGCAGATCCACGGCGGCAACGGCTTCGCCATGGAGTACGAGGTCAGCCGCGTGCTGGCCGACGCCCGCATCCTCAACATCTTCGAGGGCGCGGGCGAGATCCAGGCTCAGGTCATCGCCCGGCGGCTGCTCGAAGACGGGAACTGAGCCACAGCTCGGCGACGAGCAGGTTCGGAACCCAGGCCAGGAAGGCGATGGCGCGATAGGCGTCGACGCTGGCCACGGGCAGAAGGGCGCCCAGCGGCAGGTACAGGCGCAAGGTGACCGCCGCGAAGGTCAGGGCGAAGCTGCGGACCATCCAGCGGCCGTGCTCGGCGTAGCGCCCGGCCAGCGCCGCGCGCAGGCCCTGCGCGTTGACCCAGAACCAGATGATCGCCAGCAGGCCGAACCCGGCCGTGGCGATCGGGCCCGCCGTGGCGCCAAGCGCCAGAATCAGCCCCGCGGGCGCCGAGCCGAGGCAGGCGGCCATATAGAGCGCGCCCGTCAGGCGGTGCCAGCGTGCGCGCCGGCCGTCGCGCCGTCTGATGAACTGGAACGGCCCCAGGATCAGCGCCGCCGCGCCGAGGCCGGCGTGTATCGGCAGAGCCAGGTGGGCGAAGCGGTTGGCGACCACGTCCGGCGCGGCGAGCGGGATCTCGGGCAGCAGGTAGCGGAAGGAGAACAGCCCCACGGCGACGGCCAGAAGGGCGGCCAGGGCCTGGGCGGAACGGGAGAGAACGATGGGCATGAAGGAACTCGTCGGGAGGAGATGAGGCCTTCCGCTCCCAGCCCGAGCCGGCCTCGGCAACGGCCTCTTCGCGGTTGGCGCCGCCGGCTTCGCGAATGGGGACGGGGCTTGGCGTCGGCGCGAAGTCGGCTACTCATCGCCCCATGACGCAGCGCGCGAAGCACCCGGCGATCGCCGCCCTCACCCGACCGCTTGTCGGCCATCTGGGGTTGGCGGAGCTTTCGGTGCTGGCGCTCATCGGCCTGTTCCTGGCGCTGATCGGCGCCTTCGACAGCGACCAGATCGATCTGGATCGCCGGCTGGCCTACTGGATCTTCGTGCTGGTGGCGGGCGGGGCCTGCGGCGGCGCCATCGAGCCCTGGCTGGAGCGCTGGCCGCTGCTGGCGAACCGGCCCTGGCTACGGGCGCCGGTCCTGGTCCTGGCCATGGCCGCGCCGTCCACGGTGATCGTGATGTTTACGGCGGTGGCGCTGTATTCCGGACACGCCTCGTTCAAGAGCCTGGTCCGGCTCTATCCGCAGGTCACCATCATCTGCATCCCGCTGGTGGCGATGGCCTGGACCGCCCGGCGAGCGCTGCGGCCGGCGACGCCCGCTCCGACGCCGCCCGAGGCCGCTCCGCCGCCCCTGCTGCGCGAGAAGCTGCCGCCCCGGCTGGCGCGGGCCCGCCTGCTGGCGGTCCAGGCCGAGGACCACTACCTGCGCGTCCATACCGATGCGGGCGACGCGCTGCTGCTGATGCGGTTCGCCGACGCCTTGCAGGCGCTGGAAGCCATGGACGGCCTGCAGACGCACAGATCCTGGTGGGTGGCGCGATCGGCGGTGGAGGAGGCTCTGTGGCGACGAGGGCGCGGCGACCTGGTCCTGGTCGGCGGCCTGACCGCGCCGGTCAGCCGCGGCTATGCCGCCGCTGTCCGCGCGATCGATTGGGCCTAGGGGCGAATCTACACCGGTCATCCCGGCGAAGGCCGGGACCCAGCTTTCAGGCTCTGCGGTGGGAGATCTTCCGTCAAAGCACAGCCCTATGATCTGGATCCCGGCCTTCGCCGGGACGACCGGCTGGAAAAGGGCTAAGGCTTTGAAATTCCGGGCCCCCAACCTAGGCCGGATCCTAGGCCCGTTAGCGCGGCTTCAGCCCGTCGAAGATCAGGCTGATCTGTCGATCCATGATCGAGGTCATATGGCCGGCGTCGGAGTTCTGGGCGGCCGCCAGGCGATAGTTCCAGGCGTAGACGGCCATCAGGGTGTCGAGCACCAGGGTCAGGTCGGCCTCGGCGCGCACCTCGCCCTTGTTCACGCCGTCGGCCAGCATGTGCAGGATCATGTCCTTGAAGCGCGGGTTGCGGCCGTAGGGGACGGTGTTCTTGTCCAGCGAAGGGCTGAACGACGCCGAGATGTGGGCCAGGAACAGGCGCACCCTGCGGCATTCGAAGTCGTAGTGGATGGCGAAAAGCGAGCGCAGGCGGTCGGCCAGCGATCCGCGCATATGTTTGGCGACGTGCTCGAGCTCGCGGTAGAGCGCCTCGACGCGGTCGTCCATGACCTGGCTGAGCACCTCGGCCTTGGAGGCGAAGGTGGTGAAGACGCTGCCGACCGACACGCCGGCGCGTTCGGCCATGGCGCGGATCGTCGTTTCCTCGTAGCCGATCTCGTTGAAGAGATCGCGCGCCGCTTCCAGCACTTTGCGGCGCGTCTCAAGCTTCTGTGTCTCGCGAACGCCCAACTTGTGTCCCCCCGGACCGCCGCGCCCCGGTGACCGGGGCGCGGCTTTTGCCTCAGGCCTTGAGCGCGGCCAGGATCACGTCGATCCGCTGCGCCAGGCGTTCGGTTTGATTTTCGACGGACAGACCGTCGAAGGCCGCGGGACGGTAGCCGGCGAGATACAGATCCCACAGCATGTCCGCGACCAGGCGAAGATCGACCCGAGCGGCGAGTTCACCGTGTTCGACGCCGCGTTCCAGGGCCTGGATGACCAGCGCGCGGATCGGTCGCAGCGACTCGCGACGCAGGCGCTCGGCCTCCGGGGTGCGGGTCCAGGAGGCGGCCAGCGCGGCCTGGATCAGCGGCAGTTGGTCGGCGTGGGCGCGATAGGCGGCGCCGAACATCCCGACCAGCGCCTCGCGCGTGGTCTTGCCGTTCACCAGCGCGTCCTGCATCGGATCCTGCAGGGCGGCGAAGTCGTCGTTCAGGATGGCGTCGAACAGTTCGGTCTTGTCGGTGAAGCTGGCGAACACGGCGCCGGTCGACATGCCGGCGGCGCGGGCGATGTCACGGATCGTGGCGCCTTCGTAGCCGCGCTCGATGAAGAGGTCCCGCGCGGACTGCAGCACCTTCTCGCGGGTCTGCTGCTTGGCCAGGGCGCGGCGGGTCATCTTTTGCGGCCGGACGGCCGGGGCGTTCATACGCATCGGAATATGGTTCATCGATCCCGCCTCCTAAACGGGGCCGCGCCGCTAGGCGCGTAGTCTCGAATTTCAACGCTGCACTGGTGCGACCGACCGTGGGGGGACGGCGGCGCCCCGCTGAGCGAGATCTCCACCGCCGCCGGCGCCACGCCCTCCAGCGGTCCTAGCGGTGGTGTCGATCGCGTTCATTGAACGTGCTCAACGAATGTCGTGATGCGCATGTACGGCGAACGCGGATACGAATCAAGGCTCAGTGCGAAAGAAAATTGACGGAAACCGCCGCAAGGCGCGCGGATATTCGCGTGAGAGGCGTCCCAAGAGGCGATATCGCTCGTCAGTGAACGCGCTCGGCGAACATGTCATCCATGCACGCCCTGGACGTTCTTCAAGCCCAGTGGCGGAAGGGGCGGCGGAGCGGTAGGTTCGCCGCCCATGGACATCTTCGACTATCTGATCCCGATCGCGCTCGGGGCCGTGCTGATCACCCTGATCGCCGGCCTGTACTCTCTCTACAAGGGCGGCGACTTCGGCCGCTCCTATTCCAACCGGCTGATGCGCCTGCGCGTCGTGCTCCAGTTCGTCGCCGTCGTCGTCCTGGTGGCGGCCTTCTGGTGGCGCACGCGCGGCTGACGGGCGAACCATGGTCACCCTGAACAAGATCTACACCCGCACGGGCGACAAGGGGCTGACCCGGCTCTCGACCGGCGAGCCGACGCCGAAGAACAGCCTGCGCGTCGAGGCCTACGGCACGGTCGACGAGACCAACAGCTGCCTGGGGCTGGCGCGGCTGCACACGGCCGGCGACGCTGTGCTCGACGGCATCCTGGCGCGCGCCCAGAACGACCTGTTCGATCTGGGCGCCGACCTGGCCACGCCGGATCGCGGCAAGAAACTCGAGTGGGAGCCGTTGCGCGTCCTGCAGTCGCAGGTCGACCGGCTGGAGCGCGAGATCGACCAGCTCAACGCCGACCTGTCGCCCCTGACCTCGTTCGTGCTGCCGGGCGGGACGCCGGCGGCGGCGGCGCTGCATCTGGGGCGCACGGTCTGCCGCCGCGCCGAGCGGCTGTGCGTCGCCCTGGCGGCCGAGCCGGACGAGCCGGTCAGCCCCGAGGCGCTGAAGTTCCTGAACCGGCTCTCGGACCTGCTGTTCGTCGCCGCGCGCTGGGCGAACGGCCAAGGGGCCGGCGACGTGCTGTGGGTCCCGGGCGGAAACCGCTGACGGCTACTTCGCGGCCGGCGCCTTGCCGGCGGGCGCGGGCGCCGGGGCCGGCTGAGCCGGAGCGGCGGGGGCCTCGGTCTTCTCCGGGCCGTTGGGCGAGGGATAGCCTTCGGCTTCGCGCTCGACCTGGCGGGCGGCCTGCTTCTCCGACCATTCCTTGCGGCTCATGCCCGCGGGACGACGCGTGATGTCGGGGATGTAGAGCGGCTGAGCGCAGATTCGCCGGCCGGCGTCCCACCACATCTTCTGCGCCTCGCAGTTCTTCGCGGGCAGCACATAGAGCAGCTGGTAGGCCCACAGCGCCGCGCAGGCGACGGCGAAGATGATCAGGAATACGATCTTGAGGCGGTCGATGGTGCGGTTCATGGCGCGCCGTTTACCGGAAAGCCCAGCGCCCGCCTAGCGGTGCGCCCCAGGAGGCGCTGGGGAAGGGCAAATTCGTCGCGTGAATTGACCCGTAGGGAAACTTGCATTGCGCGCGAGAGTCGTTATCAGCCTGTGCGCGCAAGACTTTTCGCAATGCAACACGGGCGGAATGAAGCCATGAAGGTGCTGGTCCCGGTCAAACGGGTTATCGACTACAACGTGAAGGCGCGGGTGAAGCCCGACCAGTCGGGCGTGGACCTGGCGAACGTGAAAATGTCCATGAATCCCTTCTGCGAGATCGCGGTCGAAGAAGCCGTGCGTCTCAAGGAAAAGGGCGTGGCGACCGAGGTCGTCATCGTTTCCATCGGGCCGGCCCAGGCTCAGGAAACCATCCGCACGGCGCTGGCCATGGGCGGCGACCGCGGCATCCTGATCCAGTCCGACTCGGACGTTGAGCCCCTGGCCGTCGCCAAGCTGCTCAAGGCCGTGGCCGACGAAGAGAAGCCGAATCTCATCCTGATGGGCAAGCAGGCCATCGACGGCGACAACAACGCCGTCGGCCAGATGCTGTCGCAGCTGCTCGGCTGGCCGCAGGCGACCTTCGCCTCGAAGCTGGACGTGGCCGCCGACAAGGCGACTGTGACCCGCGAAGTCGACGGCGGCCTGCAGACCATCGAAGTGGCCCTGCCGGCGGTCGTCACCGCCGACCTGCGCCTGAACGAGCCGCGCTATGCTTCTCTGCCGAACATCATGAAGGCGAAGAAGAAGGAAATCGCGACCAAGACCGCCGGCGACTACGGCGTCGACGTCGCGCCGCGCCTGAAGGTCCTGAAGGTCACCGAGCCGCCGAAGCGTTCCGCCGGCGTGAAGGTCGAAAACGCCGCCGAACTGGTGGCCAAGCTCAAGTCCGAAGCGGGGGTGCTGTAATGGCCGTTCTCGTCGTCGCCGATAACGACAACGCGCACCTGCGCGACACCACCAACAAGACCGTCACCGCCGCCAAGGCGCTGTCGGGCGATGTCGACGTGCTGGTCCTGGGCCAGGGCGCCGACGCCGTGGCCGCCGCCGCCGCCAAGATCGACGGCGTGCGCAAGGTCATCCTGGCCGAGGGCGCGGACGTGGGCCACGGCATCGCCGAAGCCGTCGCCGACACCATCATCGGCCTGGCCGGCGGCTATGACGCCGTCCTGATCCCGGCCACCGCCTCGGGCAAGAACTTCGCCCCCCGGGTCGCCGCCAAGCTGGACGCCTCGCCGATCTCGGACGTGGTCGAAGTGGTGTCGGCCGACACCTTCGTGCGCCCGATCTACGCCGGCAACGCGCTGGAGACCGTCCAGACCGCCGACGCCAAGAAGGTCCTGACCGTCCGCCCGACCGCCTTCAAGCCGGCCGGCGACGGCGGCTCGGCCGCCGCCGAGAAGATCGCCGGGGCTTCGGCCTCGGGCGTGAAGTTCGTCGGCGAGGAAATGGTCAAGTCGGACCGTCCGGAACTGACCGCCGCGAAGATCGTCGTCTCGGGCGGCCGCGCCATGGGCTCGGCCGAAGAGTTCTCGAAGGTCATCGAGCCGCTGGCCGACAAGCTCGGCGCGGCGGTGGGCGCGTCTCGCGCGGCCGTCGACGCCGGCTACGCCCCGAACGACTACCAGGTCGGCCAGACCGGCAAGGTCGTCGCGCCGGAGCTGTACATCGCCGTCGGCATCTCGGGCGCCATCCAGCACCTGGCCGGCATGAAGGACTCGAAGGTCATCGTCGCGATCAACAAGGACGCCGACGCCCCGATCTTCCAGGTCGCCGACTACGGCCTGGTGGCGGACTACAAGACCGCCGTCCCCGAACTGATGGCCGCGCTGGGCTAAGCCCGGCCGACCAGCCCAAACGAGAAGGCCCGGAGCGCGCGCTCCGGGCCTTTTTCGTTGCAGAGATGTCCGGGAGCGGGCGTCCAGTCCCGCTCCCGGACCACGCTCAGCGGGCGCCGGCGGATGAGGCTCCGCCCGCCGAGGCCGCTCCGAGGGTGAAGGTGACGCCGCGGCCGCGCAGCTCGACCGGCGGCGCGCCGAGCTTGACCGTCTTCACCGCCTCGCGGACGGCGGCGTCGTAGTCGGTGGAGCCGCTGGAGCGGACGATGCGCGGGGCGTAGCCCTTCTGGTCCTCGGCCGCCTTGATGGTGATCGCGACGGCCTTGCCGTCGTCGGCCAGGCCGGCGGCGTCGAGGCTGGCTTCGAGGGCGGCGCGGGATTCGGCGATCCAGCGCTCGGACGGCGTCGCGGCCTGGGCGTTGGCGAACAGGGCGGCGGACAGCAGCGTCCCGGCCGCCAGCGAGAGAAGCTGGGTCTTCATGGTTCTGACTTTCGGAGTTCGGAGGGAGGAAAGCAGCGCTGCGGGTTGGAACATCGTCCGACGAACACCAAATAGCGAACGATAGTTTTTGGCTCGGGTTGTAAGGGGAACTAACATTCGCTCCGTGACGCGCCTGCCGCCGTTCATCGCCATGCGCGCTCTAGAGGCGGCGGCGCGCCATCGCAGCTACAGCCGCGCCGCGGCGGAGCTGAACGTCACCCACGGCGCCGTCAGCCAGCAGATCCGGCGGTTGGAGGAAGAGCTCGGCGCCCGCCTCTTCACCCGCGACGGCAACGCCATGGAGCCGACCGAGGCGGCGCTGAAGCTGGCGGCGCAGGTGGCGCAGGCGATCGACCTGATGCGGTCCGGCGTCGAGACGCTGGTCCGCGGCGCGGCGACGGAGTCGCCCCTGGTGCTGTCGACCGTGCACGCCTTCGCCGGCCGCTGGCTGACCCACCGCATGAGCCGCATGCCCGCCGAAGTCGGTCAGTTGGAGCTCAACGTCGATCAGAAGCTGTCCAACTTCGTCACCGACGGCGTCGACGCCGCGATCCGCCACGGCAAGGGGCCCTGGCCGGGGGTCGAAAGCGTCCATCTGTTCACCGAGAGCTTCTTCGTGGTGGGCAGTCCCGAGTTCCTCGATCGGCATCCGGTGCGGTCGATGGAGGATATCGCCAAGGTCCCCCTGCTGCACCACACCGGCTATCCCTGGAACCTCTGGTTCGAGGGGCACGGCCTGCGCACGCCGAGGCTGCCGCGAGGGGCCCGGTTCGACGACTCGGCGGTGCTCACCGACGCCTGCCTTCAGGGCCTGGGCCTGGCGCTGGTGCGGGAGTGGCTGGTCGAGCAGGACATCCGCGCCGGCCGGCTGCTCAAGCCGCTGCCGGGGTCGATCAAGGCCGAGGCGGAGTACTGCTTCGTCTGGCGGGCCGACTCCGCCAAGCTGCCGCGGATCATGGCGCTGCGCGACTGGCTGCTCGAGGAAGCGCGGGTCGCGATGACCCGCTGCCCCGACGAGGGGCTGGTCGCGGACGGCGTTTCAGGCGGCGGCGCTGCGGCCGGCGTGCGGCGCCAGGGGCAGGCCGCCGGCCCGGCTGGGCTCGGCCGGCTCCAGGGCGTCCGCCAGCAGCGGCCGTGACCAGCGGAAGCCCAGGGCGCGGAGGCGGTTCGGCTCGACCCGCTGGCCGGCCAGGAACAGGTCAGACATCTCGCCCAGCATGAGCCGCAGCGGCCAGGCGGGGACGCGCGCCCAGCAGGGGCGGCGGAACCGCCAGGCGAGCGCGCGGGTAAGCTCCGCCTGGGTGACCTGCTCCGGCGCGACGGCGTTGACGGGGCCGACGTAGCGGGCGTCGACGAGCGCGGTCTCCATCAGCCGCAGGGCGTCGTCGAGGTGGATCCAGGGCGCGAACTGGCCGCCGGTTCCCAGCACCGCCGCCGCGCCGAAACGGGCGGGGAGCGCCAGGGACGGCAGCGGTCCGCCGCTCCAGTCGAAGACCATGCCCAGGCGCAGGCGGCAGATCCGCACGCCGTCCGCGCGTGTCTGCTCCGCCTCCCACAGCCGGACGAGGTCGGCCATGAAGCCCATTCCCGCAGGAGCCGCCTCGTCCAGAGGTTCTTCGCCCCGGTCGCCGTAGAAGCCCACGGCGGAGGCGCCCACGATGACGGCGGGGGCGCGGTCCAGCCTGGCGGCCAGGGCGTTGACGGCGCGGGTCGTCTCGACGCGGCTGGCCAGCAAGGCGCGGCGGCGGGCCTGCGTCCAGGGACCCGCCACGACGGGCGCTCCGGCCAGGTTGACGATCGCCTCGATCCGCATGTCCGACGGGACCTCGGCGAGGCTGCGAACGACCATCGCGTCGGGCCAGCGCAGGCGGGCGGCGATATCGTCGCGGGCCAGGACGACGACCCGGTCGCCTCGCGCCAGCAGCCGCGCCGTCAGCGGGGCGCCGATGAAGCCCGTCGCGCCGGTGACCAGGACGGTCCGGCCGCTCGCCGTCGCGGGCCGGATCCCGCCCTCCGCGGGGCGTACGCCGGCGGCCAGGTCTCGGACCGTCCAGGCCAGCACGCCCAGCCCCAGGGCCGTGCAGATCCAGGACAGCGCCCCGTGGCTTTCGAACGCGAGGCCGGCGGGGCGGGCGGCCCAATCCAGCAGGACCGGCGCCAGCAGCGCCAGCAAGGCGCCGTAGCCGATGGCCATGACGGTGTGCAGCACCCGTTCGCTCGGCGGCAGGCGGCGCGTGCGGTCCTCGAGCAGGAAGTCCTGCAGGGTGATGACGATCTCGATGGCCAGCAGCATCGCCAGGACGCCGGCCAGCCAGCCCTCCCAGCGCAGCCAGGGCAGGGTCAGGAAGATCACTGCGTAGATCGCCTCCCGCAGCCCGTGCAGCACCAGTTCCTGACGCGCCGTGGGGCTGGACGGCAGGCGCGCCGTCGCCTCGTGGTGCCACAACGTGTCGATCGCCCCGAGCAGCCCCTGGCAGGCCAGCAGGATCAGCACCGCGGTCATGGTCGTCAGGCCTCCGGATCGTGGAAGACGCCGTCCTGGTGGAGCGTGCGGCCCAGCCAGGGGTGGTTGAAGGCGAGGGTGAAGCGGAATGCGCCGCCGCCGAGGTCTTCATGCACGACATGCGCCCGCCCGGGCGTGGCGAGGTCGGGGATGCGCAGCCGCAAGCCCATCGCCTCGATGAAGTAGAAGCGGCTGTGGAAATGCAGGGCGCCGTCCGCTTCGATGACGTCCAGCGCCATGCCGAGCCCGCCGCGGACGACCTCCAGCAGGTCGCCCCGGGCGTCCATCAGCTTGGTCGAACTGACCAGGATCGGCCGACGACCGGCGAAGTGGTAGGTGCGGGCCCAGGTCAGGCCGCCGCGGCGATCCTGGTGGACGTCGACGTCCACCGGCACGTCATCGCCCGTCCAAGGCGCCAGCGGGGTGCCGATCAGGCGACAGATCTGGGCGAACAGGCGGCCCGCCAGCGTGGCCTCCACCCGCATCCGCCCGCGATAGACGATCTCCTGCGCCGCCGCGTGGGCGCCGAACCGGCGCCGGACCGCGGCCGGCAGGCGCGCCCAGGCGTCCGCTCCCAGCATGCGCTTGAAGTCCGGGGCGCCGACGGCGGGCGGCCGGACCCTGGCGGCCTTGCCGACCCCGCCGAAACCGTCCGCCGCCCAGGTCATCGTCCGTCTCCCTCTACTTGCCCAACAGCCCGACGATGCGCGCGCCGAGCCCGACCAGCTTGACCAGAACCGGCCGCGGCACCTGGCGCATCTGCTCGTACCAGCGGTCCAGGCGGCCCATGAAACCGGCCATCTCCTTCAGCCGCGCCTTCACCTCGGGGGGCGTCGCGCCGTCGGCCTCCGCCTCGGCCACGCAGGCCCGCAGCATCTCCAGCGTCGGATCGATCTCGCGCTTCTTCCGTCCTTCGACGATCAGGGTCAGCATGTCCCAGGGATCGTCCTTGGCGTCGAAATGGTCCCGACGGTCGCCGGGCAGATGGACCAGCTTCACCAGACTCCAGCCGAGCAGCTCCTTGAGGCTGTTCGACACGTTCGAGCGGGCGATGGTCAGGGTCTCGGCGATCTCCTCGGCGTTCATCGGCCGGCCGGCGAGATAGAGCAGCGCATGGATCTGGGCGACCGAGCGGTTGACGCCCCACCGGGTTCCCATCTCGCCCCAGTGGAGGACGTAACGCTGCATGACGGGCGTGAGATGCATGGGGCATTCCGTAATTTCTGTATAGACAGAAATATCTGAAATCGCCGGCGCGTCAAAGGACTTTCTGGGCTGCTGGGGAGCTGGGCTAGGCGACGACCTTGGGCATCAGGTCGGCGAGACGATCGAGCAGTTTGCCCGGCTCGAACGGTTTCTGCAGCACGATGTCCTCGTCGATGTCCGAGGGCAGGACCGCATGATCCAGATAGCCGGT
This sequence comes from Caulobacter mirabilis, assembly GCF_002749615.1. Classification (GTDB taxonomy): domain Bacteria; phylum Pseudomonadota; class Alphaproteobacteria; order Caulobacterales; family Caulobacteraceae; genus Caulobacter; species Caulobacter mirabilis. The sequence goes on along the minus strand of NZ_CP024201.1, from coordinate 4,010,209 downwards.
CATCATCAGGACCGGCAGGTTCGGATGGAGCGCGCGCGCGCGCCGGATGACCTCGGCGCCGTTCAGGCCGGGCATGGCGTAATCCACGAGCAGGACGTCGGGCCGCACGCCGGCATGAAGACGCTCCAGCGCCTCGGCGCCGTCGTCCGAAGCGATCACCTGATGGCCGGCTTCCGTCAGCAGTTCGCTGACCAGGCGGCGGACGTCGTCGTCGTCGTCGACGACCATCACGGCGCCGCTGCGGGCGGTCGCGGCTGCGGTCGATCGCTGGCTGGAGGCGACCTCGATCGGGGCTTGGGCGCGGGGCAGGTACAGGGTCACGGAGGCGCCCTCGCCCGGCGCGCTGCGGATCGTCGCACCGCCGCCCAGCTGGCGGACCAGCCCGACGACCTGGCTGAGGCCGAGGCCCGACCCCCGGCCGGCCGGCTTGGTGGTGAAGAACGGGTCGACCGCCTTCGCGAGGACCTCTGGCGTCATGCCGTCGCCGGTGTCGGTCACGCTGACCGAGACGTAGTGGCCGGGCTTGGGCTCCAGGGCTCCGCCGCCGTCCACCCGCGCTTGGGCCGTGGAGAAGGTGAGCGCGCCGCCGCCCGGCATGGCGTCGCGGGCGTTGATCGCCAGGTTCAGAAGGGCCAGTTCGAGCTGCATGGGGTCGGCCATGGCCGGGGGCAGGTCGCTCGCCAGGTCGAACTCGACGCGGATCGTGCCGCCGAGTGTGCTGGCCAGAAGATCGCCCATCCGCGTGATCAGGCCGTTCAGGTCGACGGCCCGGCTCTCCAGCTTCTGGCGCCGCGAGAAGGCGAGAAGCTGCGCCGTCAGCCGCGCGCCGCGCTGCGCGGCTTCGCCGGCGTTGCCGATCAGGCGCAGGGCCCGTTCGTCGTCGACGCGGCGGGCGGCCAGCTCCAGGCTGCCGATGACCGCGGTGAGCAGGTTGTTGAAGTCGTGCGCCACCCCGCCGGTGAGCCGGCCGAGGCTGTCGAGTTTCTGGGCCTGGCTGAGCGCCTCCTCGGCCTCGATCTGGGCCGTCACATCCTGGACGGTCAGGACGGCCAGGGCGATGTAGCCTTCTGCGTCCCGCACTGGGGTGGCGCTGATTTCCAGGGTGGCGGTCTGGCCGTCGGCGAGTTGGTGCTGTCGCCGCTCGCGGCTGACGGTCTGGCCCAGCAACGCCCATTCCATGGGCGTATCGACCGGTCGCCCGTCGCCATCGAGCTGCTCCAGGCGTTCGCCCTGGGCGCCCAGCAGGGCCTCGGCCTGGGCGTTGCCGAAGATGATGCGGCCCGACGGCGCCTCGGCGACGAGGACGCCGATCGGCATCTGCTCGAGCACCGCCCGCAGCTGCGCTCGGCTGCTGCGGAGCGTCTCGGCCTCACGAGCCGTGACGGCTTCGTGGCGGCGATCGAACACGGCGGCCACCAGGGTCAGCCCGAGCAGCAGCAGCGTACCCGTCGCGACCGCGAGAGCGAGCGCGATCGGGGGCAGCGCGGGCGCGTGGAGGTCGAGCGAGGGCGTATGTTCATGCGGCGCCATCCGCATCGCCGCCATGCCGGTGTAGTGCATCGCCACGATGCCGCCGCCGAGGGCGAGGGCCGCGATCCCGGCGCTGAACCGCGTATGGTCGCGGCTGGCGGCGAAGAGAGCCCCGATCGAGGCCGCCGCCGCTACGAGATAGGAGAGGGCGACGATGGCGGGATCGTAGCTGAACGGCATGCTGGAGCGCAGCGCCGCCATGCCGGTGTAGTGCATGGCGCAGATGCCCAGACCCATGGCCAGGCCGGTCAGGACGATCCGTGCGCGACCGGGGACGCCGCTGGATCCGACGAAGAAGGCCAGGGCCGTCGTCGCCATCGCAATGAACAGCGACAGAAGGGTCAGGCCGACGTCGTAGCGGACGGAGACCGGCGGCTGGAAGCCGAGCATGGCCACGAAGTGCATCGACCAGATGCTGAGGCCCATCGCGGCGGCGGCCGCCGCCAGCCAGCCGAGGCGCGCGACATCGACATTCGCCCGCACGCGGCGGAACAGATCCAGCGCCGTCCAGGATCCGAAGACCGCGACGACCATCGCCACGACGACGAAGACGGCTTGATGTTCGCTATGCATCCCGGCCCGCAACTCTAGACCTGCTCATCTGTACTGTGACGAGTTACGATTTAGTGTCTATACATTACAACCATTGAGGGTGTGGCTTTGCGCTGCATCGCAGCAAAGGCCTTGGCGACGTCGCGGACTCTCGTGTTAGAAAGCCCGCCACATTTCTCCTGGGCGCGGCCTTCCCGGGCAACCGCGTCAACGTCAAAGGCGAGTCTTCATGACGGATATCAAGACGGTCGGCGTCATCGGCGCCGGTCAGATGGGGTCGGGCATCGCGCATGTTTGCGCTCTGGCCGGCTACGACGTCTACCTGAACGATCTCGACCTGGCGAAGATCGAGGCCGGGGTCTCGACGATCGAACACAACCTGGCCCGCCAGGTCAGCCGGGGCCTCATTGACGACGCGGCGATGAAGACGGCGCTGGGCCGCATCAAGCCTGCCGAGAGCCTGGCGCTCATCGGTCAGACGGATCTGGCGATCGAGGCCGCGACCGAGAACGAAGAGATCAAGAAGGCGATCTTCCGCGCGCTGCAGCCGCATCTAAAGGCCGAGACGCTGCTGGCGTCGAACACCTCCTCGATCTCGATCACCCGCCTGGCCTCGACCACCGACCGGCCGGAACGGTTCATCGGCCTGCACTTCATGAACCCCGTTCCGCTGATGAAGCTGGTCGAGGTGATCCGCGGCATCGCCACCGACGGCGCGACCTACGAACGGGCGGTGACCTTCGCCCGGTCGCTGGGCAAGACCACGACCAACGCCGAGGACTTCCCGGCCTTCATCGTCAACCGCGTGCTGGTGCCGATGATCAACGAGGCGATCTACACGCTGTACGAAGGCGTCGGCACGGTCGACTCGATCGACACCGCCATGAAGCTGGGCGCCAACCATCCGATGGGGCCGCTCGAGCTGGGCGACTTCATCGGTCTCGACACCGTGCTGTCGATCATGAACGTGCTCTACGAGGGCCTGGCCGACAGCAAGTACCGGCCCTGCCCCCTGCTGGTGAAGTATGTCGAGGCCGGCTGGCTGGGCAAGAAGGCCGGCCGCGGCTTCTACGACTACCGCGGCGAGGTTCCGGTCCCGACCCGCTAGGAGCGTCGGACTACCAGAAGGTCGAAACGCCAAGGCTCGGAAGGGTGCGGTCGGCGCTGACGAGCGTCGCGCCATGCCGTTGCGCCTGAGCAACCAAGAGGCGGTCGAAAGGGTCGCGATGATGCCGAGGCAGCAGCCCGGCGTCGCGAGCGTCCTCCCAGGAAATGTCCAGCCAGGTGAACTGCTGACGGTCGACCACGATCGCCAGATCGCTCGGAAGGCGTTGCAGCTCCGGGTCGCGAGGGCGCTTATACTCGATCTCGTAGGCGGACGCCGCGCTGACCAGAACCTGGTTCGCCGGATCGCGCAACGCATCGAGAACACGCATCGGCAGGGCGCGTGAGGCGATCGCGGACCGTACGAGCACGTGGGTGTCCAGCAGCAGTTTCATTTCGTCCAGCCCGTGGCGTTGCGGCTGAAGGCGTAGGGCAAGCCGATAGCCGCGTCTCCGGAGTACGCGGCACTGTTAGGAGCAGTCCGGCGCTAGCCGGGTGGGCGACGGGCTATTCCTTCGGTCCGATTGGCTTGTCCATCAGGTCCTCGAGTTCCGGGTCGGGCTCGAGAAACACGCTGTCCGGAATGTCCAGGCCGAGATCATCCCAGATGCCAAGGGTGCGTGGTTGCGTCGCCGAAGACTTGGACTTGGTTGTTCGCACGGTTGCGACAGGTTCGCCGTCACGCAGGAGGATCACTTCCTCACCCGCCTGAACCTGATCGACGACATCCGACAGCGTCGCCTTGGCAATGTTGACTTGGATGGTCACGCGTCAAGCCTACCACGGCGCGTGACCATCACAAATTCTGAGGCGTCAGCCCCAGCCCAGCGACACCGCCGTCCGGTAGGCGAGGAAGGCGAACAGATAGGCCAGGGCGAACATGTAGACGAACATCACGGTCGGCCAGAGCCAGCCGTTGGTCTCGCGCTTCACCACGCCCAGGGTGGCCACGCACTGCGGCGCGAACACGTACCAGGCCAGGAACGACAGGCCTGAAGCCAGCGACCACTGGGTGGCGAGGATGTTGGCCAGGGTCGCCCCGCCCGCGCCCTCGACGTCGCCGACGGCGTAGACGGTGCCCAGGGCCGCGACCGCGACCTCACGGGCGGCCATGCCGGGGACCAGGGCGATCGACATCTGCCAGTTGAAGCCGATCGGGGCGAGCAGCGGCTGGATCGCGTGACCGATCATGCCCGCGAAGCTGTAGTCGATGGCCGGCTGGGTCGCGCCCTCGGGCGGGTAGGGGAAGGTCGACAGCACCCAGACCAGGATCATCAGCGGCAGGATGATGCGGCCGGCGCGGTTCATGAACATGCCGACGCGCTGCCACAGGTTCCGCAGGACGTTCATGGGATCGGGCAGCTTGTAGGTCGGCAGCTCCATCATGAAGGGCTCCGACGCCTTTCGCCAGAACACCTTGCGGATGACGAAGGCCACGATCAGGCCCGAGATGATGCCCGAGATGTACAGGCCGAACATCACCAGCCCCTGCAGGTTCATGAAGCCCAGCACGGTCTTCTGCGGGATCATGGCGCTGATGATCAGGGTGTAGACCGGGATCCGCGCCGAGCAGGTCATCAGCGGCGCGATGAGGATGGTGGTCAGGCGATCGTGCTTCTGGTCGATGACCCGGGCGGCCATGACGCCGGGAATGGCGCAGGCGTGGCTCGACAGCAGCGGGATGAAGGCCCGCCCGTGCAGGCCGGCGGCCCCCATCAGGCGGTCCATCAGGAAGGCCGCGCGGGACATGTAGCCGCTGTCTTCCAGCAGCAGGATGAAGAAGAAGACGATCAGGATCTGCGGCAGGAACACCAGCACGCTGCCGACGCCCGCGATCAGGCCGTCGACGATCAGGCTGTGCAGCAGCTCGTTGGTCACGAACTGGCCGACCAGGCCGCCCACCCAGGCGAAGAAGGCCTCGATGCCGTCCATCGCCGGCGTCGCCCAGGCGAACACGGCCTGGAACATCACGAACAGGATGGTCGACAGGATCAGCAGGCCGGCGACCGGGTGCAGCAGCACGCTGTCGATCCGGCCGGTCCAGGTGTCCGGACGCTCGGGCGGCTTCACGAAGGCGCGGTGGAGGCGCTGGGCCTCGGCGTGGGCGTGGCGGATCTCGGCGGCCGTGGGTTCGTGCCAGACGTTGTCGCCGGGCGTCATGGTCTGGGCCAGAGCCTCGGCCTGGGCGACAAGGTCCTCGATGCCGCGCTTGCGGGTGGCGACCGTGGTGACGATCGGGGCGCCGAGCTCGCGCGACAGGCCTTCCAGGTCGATGCGCAGGCCCTGGCGCTGGGCGATGTCGTACATGTTCAGCGCCAGCACGAAGGGCCGGCCGACCTGCTTCAGCTCCAGCGCCAGGCGCAGGACCAGCCGCAGGTTGGTGGCGTCGGCGACGCAGATCACCACGTCCGGCGGAACTTCGCCGGCGTATTTGCCGAGTACGACGTCGCGGGTGACGGCCTCGTCCGGGCTGCGCGCCCGCAGGCTGTAGGTGCCGGGCAGGTCGAGCACATGGATGGTGCGGCCCGAGGCGGCGGTCAGGACGCCGGCCTTCCGCTCGACCGTGACGCCGGCGTAGTTGGCGACCTTCTGGCGGCTGCCGGTCAGGGCGTTGAAGAGGGCGGTCTTGCCGGTGTTGGGGTTGCCGACCAGCGCCAGGCGGGCGGGGTTGAGGACGGCTTCGGTCATGCCCCCCCTCCGTTGCGGACGGCGAAGTCGACCTCGATCGACGCGGCCTCGTGGCGGCGCAGCGCCACGCGCATGTCGTCCAAGCGCACGGCCATCGGGTCGCGGCCGAACAGGCCCTGATGCAGCACCTCGATGGCGGCCCCCTCGACAAAGCCCAGTTCCAGCAACCGGCGTTCGAGTTCCTCCGCGGTGAGCGGATCGCCCGCGTGGGTATGGGGATGGACTCGCAGGATCACGCCACGGTCGCCGGGGACCGCTTCACTGAGCAGTCGGCCGGTCCGGTCTTCGTCGATGCAGCTCAAAACACTTCGCCTTCTACGCCCCGCCAAAAACTTGCGAGCGATTATCAGTTCATGGGCCGACTGTCGATGCGCAACCGGCGCTAGAATGCCTTGCCCATAGAGGAGTTTCGCCATGACCGACGCCGAGCGTCACCTGCGCCACGCCATCAAGCTGGCCCGCGAGAACCTCGCGCGGGGCGGGCGTCCGTTCGGGGCGGTGGTCGTCCTGGACGGCGCCGTCGTGGCCGAGGGCGTCAACGACATCCTCGCGACCAACGACCCGACCGCCCACGCCGAGCTGAACGCGCTGCGGGCGGCCGGCAAGGCCCTGGGGCGGCCGCGGCTCGACGGTGCGAGCGTCTACGCCAGCGGGCATCCCTGTCCGATGTGCCTGGCGGCGATGCGGATGGCCGGGGTGGACGAGATCGCCTACGCCTATTCCAACGAGGACGGCGCGGCCTACGGGCTGTCGACGGCGGCGGTCTACGCCGAGCTGGGACGCCCCCTGGCCGAGCAGGCGCGACCGATGATCTATGTACCCGTCAGGCCGGAGGGGGAGCTGGATCTATACGACGCATGGCGTGCGGCGAGCGCGGACTGAAACCTTGCGTTAAGATCATCGACACCTCCGACGCGCGCGTCGGATAATCGACCCGATTCGCAGGGGCGGACGCCACATGCAACGACTGACCCAGTTCTTCCTCGCCGGCGCGTACGTGACGCTGTCGCTGTGCCTGGCGCTCGGCATCTGGCGCAGCGGCGGCGGCTGGGCGGCCGGCCTCTCGGCCCTGGTCGGCGGCCTGGGCGTGATGGGCGTGGCGCATCTGCTGGTGCGCCGCGGCCTGGACATGTCGGCCCTGCGCAGCGAGATCGGCAATATCCGCGAAGCCAACCTGATCCTGGCCCAGCAGATGGAGAAGATCGACGCCCGGTTGACCGAGGTTGTCGAGACCGTCACGGACGACGCCCTGCGCCGTTCAGAGGAGTTGGCCAGCGAGGTCCATACGCTGGAAGACGCCGTTCACCGCATGGCGGAAAAGATGGAGGCTCAGCTCTCCAGCCGCGTCGCCGCCGCCGCCGTCCCGCACGCCTTCGGCCGCGCGCCGCAGTCGGTGGCCCTGCTCGACACGGTGAAGTCGGCGCTGGCCGACAACCGCGTCGACCTCTACCTGCAGCCGGTGGTCTCGCTGCCGCAGCGGCGGACCGTCTTCTACGAGAGCTTCTCGCGCCTGCGCGACGACACCGGTCGAGTGATGATGCCGGCCGAGTATCTGTCGGTGGCCGAGCCGGAAGGCCTGGTCGCGGCGATCGACAACCTGCTGCTGTTCCGCTGCGTGCAGATCGTGCGGCGGCTGGCCAAGCAGGACCGCAAGGTCGGCATCTTCTGCAACATCTCGCTGGCCAGCCTGGCCGACGAGACCTTCTTCCCGCAGTTCCTCGAGTTCCTGTCGGCCAACAAGGACCTGGCCGGCGCGCTGATCTTCGAGCTGGGCCAGGCGGCGTTCGAGCGCCGCGGCGCGGTCGAGGCCCGCCACATGGCGCGACTGGCCGACCTGGGCTTCAAGTTCAGCCTCGACAAGGTCGTCGACCTGGACCTCGACTTCCAGGATCTGTCGCGCGCCGACGTGAAGTTCATCAAGGTCGGCGCCCAGATGCTGCTCGAGCAGCTGGAGGAGACCGAGGGCCGGCTGGTGCTGAATTCGCTGCCGGACCTGCATGCCGCCGACTTCGCCCGCCTGACCCGCCGCTACGGCGTCGAGGTGATCATCGAGAAGGTCGAGGCCGAGCGCCAGATCGTCGACATCCTCGAGCTCGACTTCGCGTTCGGCCAGGGCCACCTGTTCGGCGAGCCGCGCGCCATCCGCGACGCCGTGCTGGCCGAGTCCGAGCCGCCGGCCGACTTCATGCGCGCCCAGATGCGCCGGGCCGTCGGATACTGAGCTTGACGGCCGCGTCGGACCGCTGACGGGCCTTGCCCCGATGACTGGCCGCTCCTAGCGTGCGGCCAGTTTCATTTCGGGGGACACCCAGCATGCGGATCATCGCGGCGGCGAGCCTGGCGCTCGCTCTGATGACGACGGCTTCCGGCGCGGCCTACGCCCGCCCGTTCACGGCCAAGGACCTCGCCACCCAGGAACGGATCAGTGATCCGCGGGTGTCGCCGGACGGGCGCTTCGTCGTCTGGAACCTGCGCACCACCGACTGGGACGGCAACAAGGGCGTCAACGCGCTGTGGCGGCTCGATCGCACCATGGCCGGGGCCAAGCCGGTCGTCGTCAGCGACGACGAGAAGGCGCCGACGGCGGCGCGCTGGTCGGCCGACGGCAAATGGCTCTACTTCCTGTCCAGCAAGTCCGGCTCGCGCCAGGTGTGGCGCACGGCGGCGGACGGAACGGGCAAGGCCCAGGTGACCAGCCTGCCGCTCGACATCGGCCATTTCGAGCTGTCCGGCGACGGCCGCACCCTGGTGGTCGGCGTCGACGTGTATCCGGACTGCGCCGACCTCGCCTGCACCAAGACCCGCGATGAAGCCAAGGCCAAGGAGAAGGCCAGCGGCCAGACCTTCGTCGACGGCGCCCTGCCGCGCGGCTGGGACAGCTACCAGGACGACAAGTTCGTCGGCCTGTTCACAGTGCGGCTCGACACGCCCGGCGCGCCCGCCGACGCCATTCCGCTGACCAAGGGGTTGAAGGCCGACATCGGCGACGCGACGGTCAGCCGAGACGGCCGCACGGCCTGGTACGCGGCCCTGCCGTCCGGCGTCTCCAGCGGGACCGGCCCGGTCTCCAGCCTGTACGTGGTGCCGACCGACGGCTCGGCGGCGCCCAAGGCCCTGGGCGCCGCCGACAAGACCTCGGAGGGCGGCCTCGCCCTGTCGCCGGACGGAACGAAGCTGGCCTATGTCTCCGAGACCGGCCCGGTGATGATCGCCCAGCGCTCGGCGATCATGGTCCGCGACCTGAAGTCCGGCGCGGTGCGCGAAGTCGCGCCCGGCTGGGACATCCACAATGTCAGCCTCGCCTGGGCGGCCGACGGCAAGCGCCTGCTGGCGACCGCGCCGAGCCTCGGCCAGACCAAGCTGTTCTCCATCGACCTCGCCAGCGGCAAGCCCTCCGAACTGGTGTCCGGCGGCACGGTCAGCGGGTTCGACTCCGCCGCCGGCGTGACGGTCTACATGGGCGAGAGCCTGACCTCGCCGCCGCAGATCCAGGAACTCACGAGCGGCGCGCCGCGTGTCCTGGTCGAGGCGGCCAAGACCCAGATGGCCGAGACCCCGATGGCCGCCGCCGAGCAGTTCAGCTTCTCGGGCTGGAACGGTGAAACGACCTATGGCTACGTCATCAAGCCGTCCGGCTGGGAGGCCGGGAAGAAGTATCCCGTCGCCTTCCTGATCCACGGCGGACCGCACAGCAGCTTCGGCAACGCCTGGTCCTACCGCTGGAACCCGCAGGTCTGGGCCGGCATGGGCTATGCGGTGGTGATGGTCGATTTCCACGGCTCGACCGGCTACGGCACGGGCTTCGCGCAGTCGATCGTCGGCCACTGGGGCGACCGCCCGCTGGAAGACCTGCAGAAGGGCTGGGCCGCGGCCCTGGCGAAGTACGACTACCTGGACGGCGGCCGCGCCTGCGCGCTCGGCGGCTCCTACGGCGGCTACATGGTCGCCTGGATCGCCAGCCAGTGGAAGGAGCCGTGGAAGTGCCTGGTCAACCACGCCGGCCTCTTCGACACCCGCGGCTTCGCCTATTCGGCCGATATCCCGAACTTCGCCGAGGAGCAGTTCGGCGGCCTCACCTGGTCCGACCCCGCCGCGGCCGAGCGCTTCAATCCCTCGACCCATGTGAAGGACTGGAAGGTTCCGATGCTGGTCATCCACGGCGCCCGCGACTACCGCGTGCCGCTCGACCAGGGCATCTCGGCCTACACCGCCAACCAGCGTGTCGGCGTTCCGACCCAGTACCTGCACTTCCCGGACGAGAACCACTGGGTCCTCAAGCCCCAGAACTCGGTCCAGTGGTACGGTGCGGTCGAGGCGTGGATGAAGAAGTACACGAAGTAGGCCGTGCGTCCTTCGAGACGCTCGCTCGAGGCTCGCTCCTCAGGATGACGAGCTCAGAGCATCGCTGAATTCGTCATGGTGAGGAGCCGGGCTTCGGCCCGGCGTCTCGAACCACGCATCGTTTTTCCGGTTTCGATCGCAAGCATCGGAATGATCCAAGGCTCGCGCGAGCGCAGCATGGCTCCACCACGTGAAAGGAGCCATGCCATGGCCTACGACACCGACGACGCCCGCTGGACGGCCGTCGTGACCCGCGACCAGGACGCCGACGGCGAGTTCCTGTTCGCCGTGACCACCACCGGCGTCTACTGCCGGCCCGGCTGCAGCGGCCGGCCGCTGCGGCGCAACGTCCGTTTCTACGACACCGCCCGGGCCGCCCGCGCCGACGGCTTCCGCGCCTGCAAGCGTTGCCGGCCGGACGAGGCGCGGGAGACGCTGCGCTGGACGACGGTCGCCACCGACCTGGGGGCGGCCCTGGTCGCGGCGTCGGACGCCGGCCTGCGGGCGATCACCCTGGGCGACGACGCGGCGGCCCTGCGCGCCGACCTGTCCGCACGCTTCCCGAAGGCCCGGCTGGTTCAGGACGCCGGCGGGCTCGGCGATCTGGCGGCCAAGGTGCGGGCGCTGATCGCCGACCCGACCGCCGGCGCCGAGCTGCCGCTCGACGATCGCGGCACGGAGCTGCAACGCGCCGTCTGGAAGGCCCTGCGCGCCATCCCGCCGGGCCGCACGGCCAGCTACGCCGAAGTGGCCCGCGCCATCGGGCGGCCGGAAGCGGTGCGGGCGGTGGCCCAGGCCTGCGGCGCCAATCCGCTGGCGGTGCTGACGCCCTGTCATCGCGTGGTGCGGTCCGACGGCGGCCTGTCCGGCTACCGCTGGGGCGTCGAGCGCAAGCGCGCCCTGCTGGTCCGCGAGGGAGCGGCGGCGTGAACCTTGGCGTGCTGGACTGGAAGCGTATCGCCTCGGACCTCGACGCGCGGGGATGGGCCTTGACCGGGCCCGTCCTCGATGCGGACGACTGCGCGGCGCTGGCGGAACTCTACGAACAGGAGGCCGGCTTCCGCAGCCGGGTGGTGATGGCCCGCCACGGCTTCGGCCAGGGCGAGTACCGCTACTTCAGCTATCCGCTGCCGGATGCGGTGCAGACCCTGCGCGAGACGCTGTATCCGCCGCTGGCCTGGGTCGCCAACCGCTGGACACAGCGGCTGGTCGGCGACCGCATCTTCCCGGACACGCTGGACGAGATGCTGGGGCGCTGCCACGCCGCCGGCCAGCAGCGGCCCACGCCCCTGCTGCTGAAGTACGGCCCCGGCGACTACAACTGCCTGCACCAGGACCTGTACGGCGAGCATGTCTTCCCTCTGCAGGCCGCCTTCCTGCTGGACGAACCGGGCGTGGATTTCGAGGGCGGCGAGTTTGTCCTGGTCGAGCAGCGTCCTCGCCAGCAGTCCGCGCCCCAGGTCGTGCCGCTGACCAAGGGCCAGGGCGTGATCTTCGCCGTGCGCGAGCGGCCCCACGCCGGCGTGCGCGGCGTTCACCGGCGCGTGCTGCGACACGGGGTGTCGGAGGTTCGCAGCGGCCGCCGCCGCGTGCTGGGGGTGATCTTCCACGACGCGAGCTGAACGGCCCTGCGTGGTTCGAGACGCGGACCTGAGGGTCCGCTCCTCACCATGACGGAGGTGGGTGCGTCCTGCCGAATTCGTCATCCTGAGGAGCGAGCCCTCAGGCGAGCGTCTCGAAGGACGCATTGACCCGGCCGCCCGCGCCGGTTAGCCGACCGGGCATGACCGCTTTGCCCGCCGGCCTCGCCGAAATCGCCGACCGCTACGATGTTCTGCTCAGCGACGTCTGGGGCGTGATCCACAACGGCCGGGAGAGCTTCCCGGAGGCCTGCGAGGCCCTGGTCCGGTTCCGGGCCGAGAAGGGGCCGGTGATCCTGATCTCCAACTCGCCGCGTCCGGCCAGCGACGTGGTCGCCCAGCTCGACGCCCTGAAGGTGCCGCGCGAGGCCTGGAGCGCCTTCGTCACCTCCGGCGACGCCACCCGCGCGCTGCTGAGTCAGCGCAAGGCGACCGGCCGCGCCTGGCGGATCGGCCCCGATCGCGACTGGCCGCTCTACGAGGGCCTGGGCCTGGAGTTCGGCGACGCCGACACTTCCGCCTTCGTCACCGTGACCGGCCCCTACGACGACGATGTCGAGACCCCTGAGGACTACCGCGAGCGGTTCGTCGGCCCGGCCTCGCGCGGCCTGCCGATGATCTGCGCCAACCCCGACCGGGTCGTGCAGCGCGGCGACAAGCTGATCTACTGCGGCGGCGCCCTGGCCGACCTCTACAAGGAGCTGGGCGGCGAGGTGCTGATGGCCGGCAAGCCCTACGCCCCGATCTACGACCTCAGCCTGTCGGAGGCCTCGCGCCTGCTCGGCCGCACGGTCGACGAGCGTCGGGTGCTGTGCATCGGCGACGGCGTCCACACCGACGTCCAGGGCGCCGAGGATCACGGGCTCGACTGCCTGTTCATCGCCCGCGGCATTCACGGAGAGGCGGCGATGGGGCCGGACGGCAAGCTGTCGGCGGCCGGCGTCGACGCCCTGCTGGCGGCGGAGGGCGTGAAGACGACCTACGCCATGGCCGATCTGGAATGGTGATTTAGGAGCGCAGAATGTCGGGCCTGTTCCTCGAAGATCTCTCCGTCGGCCAGTCGGCCGAACTGACCCGCACGGTGGCGGAGGCGGATGTCGTCGCCTTCGCCGACGTCAGCGGCGACCACAATCCCGTTCACCTGGACGAGGCCTTCGCGGCGACCACGCCGTTCAAGACCCGCATCGCCCACGGGATGCTGTCGGGGGCCTACATCTCGGCCCTGATCGCTGGGAAGCTGCCGGGGCCGGGCGCGATCTACCTGTCGCAGAACCTGGTGTTCAAGCGGCCGGTGAAGCTGGGCGACGAGGTCACGGTGACGGTCACCATCACCGCCATCGACGAGGCCAAGGCCCGCGTCACGCTGGCGACCGTCTGCACCGTCGGCGGCAAGACCGTGGTCGACGGCGAGGCCGTGATCATGGCGTCGCGCAAGGCCGCCTGATGACCGTCCGCATCGTCCACGGCTGGAAGACCCTGCCCGAGAGCGACCGCGGCGCGGCCGTGGCGCTGGGCAACTTCGACGGGGTCCATCGCGGCCACCAGCAGGTGATCGCCGGCGCCGTCGAGGCGGGGCGGCGGCTGGACGTCCCGGTGGGCGTGATCAGCTTCGATCCGCATCCGCGTCGCCTGTTCCATCCGGACGAGCCGGCGTTCCGCCTGATGACCGCCGAGCAGCAGGCCCGGGCGCTGGGCGCGCTGGGCGTGGATGTCTTCTACGTGCTGCCGTTCGACTTCGAGATGGCCAACTTCAGCGACGAGGGCTTCGCGCGGCATGTGCTGCACGAGGGGCTGGGCGTGAAGCATGTCGCCGTCGGCTTCGACATCTCCTTCGGCAAGGGCCGCACCGGCAGCCCGGAGCTGATGCGCAAGTACGGCGAGCAGCTGGGCTTTTCCGTCTCGGTCGCCGAGGCGGTGGGCGAGGGCGCCGAGAAGTACAGCTCGACCGCCGTGCGCCGGGCCCTGCGCGACGGTCGTCCGGACGAGGCGGCGCATATCCTGGGCCAGCCGTTCGCGATCGAGGGCGTGGTCCGCCGCGGCCAGCAGCTGGGCCGCCAGCTGGGCTTCCCGACCGCCAACGTGTTCATGGCGGACTATGTGGTGCCGAAGCTGGGCGTCTACGCGACGCGCACGCGCCTGCCCGACGGCCGCGTCGTGCCGGGCGTGGCCAACATCGGCAACAACCCGACGACGGGTGAAGTCGAGACCCGGCTGGAAGTCTGGCTGTTCGACTTCGACGAGGACCTCTACGGCCAGGTGATCGAGACCGGACTGGTCGCCTTCCTGCGCCCGGAGGAGAAGTTCGCCTCGATCGACGAGATGGTCGACCAGATCCGCCGCGACGAGGCGGCGGCGCGGAAGATCGTCGGCTGACGGATGCTCCCCTCTGGGGGAGCTGTCAGCGAAGCTGACTGAGGGGGTCTGCGGCCACAAGGAACCCCCTCCGTCTCGCCTGCGGCGAGCCACCTCCCCCAGAGGGGAGGATCCAGACGTGCAAAACGCACGATGCTCTGCTACAGCCCCGCCCGATGACTTCGGTTCGGAAGAGCTCGCGAATTATCCGCCCGGCGTGACGCCGCCGGGAACGGCCGCGCATTGCCGGGACGTGACCCCGCACCCTTCCGACCTATCCCGAGAAAGTCCCCATGGCCGACGACGCCGCTTCCCCGCGCGATTACCGCGACACCGTGTTCCTTCCCGAGACCCCCTTCCCGATGCGGGCGGGCCTGCCGAAGAAGGAGCCCGAGATCCTGGCCGGCTGGGCGGACCAGGACCTGTACCACGCCCTGCGCAAGGCCCGGCAGGCGGCCGGCGCGCCGCTGTTCGTGTTCCATGACGGCCCGCCCTACGCCAACGGCGCGATCCATATCGGCCACGCGCTGAACAAGCTGCTCAAGGATTTCTCCTGCCGCAGCCGCTTCGCGCTCGGCTACGACGTCGACTTCATCCCCGGCTGGGACTGCCACGGCCTGCCGATCGAGTGGAAGATCGAGGAGGAGTACCGCAAGAAGGGCCGCCGCAAGGACGACGTCCCGACGGCGGAATTCCGCGCCGAGTGCCGCGCCTACGCCGGCCACTGGATCGGCGAGCAGATGAAGGGCTTCAAGCGGCTGGGCGTCCTGGCCGACTGGGAGCACCGCTACTCGACCATGGACTTCACCAGCGAGGCGACCATCGTCGCCGAGTTCCAGAAGTTCGTGATGAGCGGCCAGCTCTACCGCGGCTCCAAGCCGGTGATGTGGTCCCCGGTCGAGCGCACCGCCCTGGCCGACGCCGAGGTCGAGTACGCCGACCACGTCTCGCCGACGGTGTGGGTGAAGTTCCCGGTGCAGGGCGGCGACGCCTCCGTCGTGATCTGGACGACCACCCCCTGGACCATCCCGGCCAACCGGGCGGTCAGCTACAACCCGCGCATCGACTACGGCGTCTACGAGGTCGAGGCGCTGGAGGAGAACCTGGAGTTCCAGCCCTGGGCCGCGCCCGGCGACAAGCTGATCCTGGCCGACAAGCTGGCCGAGGACGTGCTGAAGGCCGCCAAGGTCGCCAAGTGGAAGCGCGTCGCGACGGCTGACCTGGACGGTGTGACGCTGAGCCACCCGCTGGCCAAAATGGACGCCGGCTACGGCTTCAAGGTCCCGATGCTGGCCGGCGACCACGTCACCGACGACGCCGGCACGGGCTTCGTGCACACCGCGCCGGGCCATGGCGCCGACGACTACCTGGTCTGGCTCAAGAGCAAGGCCCAGCTCGACGCCGCCGGCATCGATTCGGCGATCCCCGAGACCGTCGACCCGGACGGCGCCTACTATCCGCACGTGCCGCTGTTCGCCGGCCTGAAGGTGCTGGAGACCGAGGGCAAGAAGTCCGGCAAGTTCGGCCCGGCCAACGGCGCGGTCATGGAGAAGCTGATCGAGGCGGGCAACCTGCTCGCCCGCGGCCGCCTGGAGCACAGCTACCCGCACAGCTGGCGCTCGAAGGCCCCGGTCATCTTCCGCAACACGCCGCAGTGGTTCATCCGCATGGACCAGCCGATCGAGGGCGGCGAGACCACCCTGCGCCAGCGGGCGCTGCAGGCTATCGCCGACACCGCCTTTTATCCGGAGATGGGCCGCAACCGCATCGGCGGCATGGTCGAGACCCGTCCGGACTGGCTGATCAGCCGCCAGCGCGCCTGGGGCGCTCCGCTGGCCATGTTCGTCGACAAGGTTACGGGCGAACCGCTCCGCGATCAGGCCGTCAACGACCGCATCGTTTCGCTGATGCGCGAGGAGGGCGCCGACGCCTGGTTCAACCGCCCGGCCACGGACTTCCTCGGCAATCACGATCCTGAACAGTACGAGAAGGTCGAGGACATCCTCGACGTCTGGTTCGACTCGGGCTCGACCCACGCCTTCACGCTGGAAGGTCGCGACGACAGCGGCTGGCCGGCCGACCTGTACCTGGAAGGCTCCGACCAGCACCGCGGCTGGTTCCAGTCCTCGCTGCTGGAGTCCTGCGGCACCCGGGGCCGCGCGCCCTACAAGACCCTGGTCACCCACGGCTTCACCCTCGACGAGAACGGACAGAAGATGTCCAAGTCGCTGGGCAACACGGTCGATCCGCATGTCGTGATCGCCGAGTCCGGCGCGGAGATTCTGCGTCTGTGGGCCGCCACGGTCGACTATCAGGACGACCAGCGGATCGGGAAGACGATCCTGGCCACCGTCACCGACAGCTACCGCAAGCTGCGCAACACCATGCGCTACCTGCTGGGCGCGCTGGACGGCTTCACGGACGCCGAGCGCGTGCCGCTTCCCGAGATGCCGGCGCTGGAGCAGTACATCCTGCACCGCCTGTGGACGCTCGACGGCCAGGTCCGCGACGCCTATGAGCGCTACAGCTTCAACGAAGTCGTGCGGCCGCTGCTGGACTTCTGCCAGTCGGACCTGTCGGTGTTCTTCTTCGACATCCGCAAGGACAGCCTCTATTGCGACCGTCCGGACGCCCTGAAGCGCCGCGCCTACCGCACCGTGCTGGACGCCATCTTCGAGCGCCTGACCATCTGGCTCAGCCCGCTGATGACCTTCACCATGGAGGAGGCCTGGACGACCCGCTTCCCCGAAGCCGGCTCGAACGCCTTCCGTATCTTCCCGGAGACGCCGGCGGCGTGGCGCAACGAGGCCGAGCAGGCGCGCTGGACGGCGATGGACGAGGTCATCTCGGCCGTCACCGCCTCGCTGGAGGTCGAGCGCCGCGAGAAGCGCATCGGCTCGTCGCTGGAGGCCGCGCCGACCGTCGAGCTGACGGCCGCGCAGAAGGCCCTGTTCGACGACCAGTCGGCGGCCGAGATCTTCCGCACCAGCGCCGCGGAACTGATCGAGGGCGCCGCGCTTTCCGTTCGTCCGTTCCTGGCCCAGGGCGACAAGTGCGATCGCTGCTGGCGCATCCTGCCCGAGGTGAAGGCCGACACGCGCCTGTGCCTTCGGTGCGAGGACGCCGTCGAGGCCTGGGACAAGACGCACGCCGCCTGATAACCAAGTCCGGACGGATCGACGGAGGACAGCCCGCTTGAGTTCTGACAGCCCCGACGCGACGCCGCCCAAGCCGGCGGCGCGGCCCCTGCAGGGACCGAACGCCTTCACCATCGCCCTGGCGGTGATCGTGGCGGACCAGCTGATCAAGTTCTGGATCCTCGGCAGCGTGTTTCCGAGCGCCTGCGAGCCGTTCCATCCGTCACCGGAGCTCTATACGCCGTGCACGGTCCCCGTGTTCGGTCCGTTCAACCTGAGCATGGTCTGGAACCAGGGCGTCAGCTTCGGCCTGTTCCGCGGCGAGGCGGAGTGGGTGCGGTGGGCGCTGTCGGCCTTCTCGCTGGCGGTGGCGATCGCGCTGGGCTTCTGGGCCCGGCGGGTCGAGCGGCCGCTGCTGGGAATCGCCATCGGCCTGGTCATGGGCGGTGCGATCGGCAATCTGATCGACCGCGTGCGCCTGGGCGCCGTCGCCGATTTCCTGGATTTCCAGGACCTCTGGTTCCCCTGGGTGTTCAACGTCGCCGACAGCGGCATCACTATCGGGGTCGTGCTGCTGCTGATCGACAGCGTGCGGCAGGACCAGAAACGCTAATCAAAGTTGCCGTGCGCCCAACTTTTGGCGTATCGAGGGCGTCTGTCTGAGGCCGGGGGCGGCCTGTTGGAGCTAGGCTCGATGATCTCTTCTCGCGTTCTGTGCGTCCTGGCGTTGACGGCCGCCGCCGGTCTGGGCGGTTGCCAGTCGGCCGCCAAGGCCTTGGGCGTCGCCAAGGTGACGCCGGACGAGTTCCGTGTCGTGACCAAGGCCCCGCTCGTGCTGCCGCCCGACTACTCGCTGCGTCCGCCGGCGCCGGGCGAGCCCCGTCCGCAGGAACTGCAGCCGGAGAGCGCCGCCCGCGCGGCGCTGATCGGCCAGTCCGCCGCCGCCCAGCGTTCGGACGGCGAGCGCCTGCTGGCGGCCCGCTCGGGCGCCGAGAAGTCCGATCCGCTGATCCGCTACGTCGTCGACGACGAGTTCGGCGACATCGCCCACAAGGACAAGAGCTTCGCCGACCGCGTGATGTTCTGGCGCAAGGACCAGCCGACCGCCCCGGCGCCCGCCGCCGACGGGACTTCGGCCCCGGCGCCGGTCGACGCCGCCGCCGAAGAGGCCCGACTCAAGGGCGTCACCGGCGGCAAGCCGGTGGTCATCGCCCGCGAGAAGTCGAACTGGGTCAAGCTGCCGGGTCTGTAAGGACCCGTCCCCTTCGCGGGACCGACAACGGCCGAGGCCGGCGGATGGAGGCTCTGAGGGCCTTTCGGACGCCGCGCTCGGCCGTTTTGCGTTTCTGGGCGGTCGCTCTCTCCCGCCGGGGGAGCAGGAATCGCCCGAACGTCCTACATTGATCCCATGCCCATCCGTCGTCTTCCCCCCGAGACCGTCAACCGCATCGCCGCCGGCGAGGTGGTCGAGCGCCCGGCCAGCGCGATCAAGGAGCTGGTCGAGAACTCGCTCGACGCAGGCTCGACCCGCATCGAGGTCGAGGCCGACGGCGGCGGCCTGACCCGTATCCTGGTCACCGACGACGGCTGCGGCCTGTCCGCCGACGAACTGGCGCTGGCCGTCGAGCGTCACGCCACCAGCAAGCTGGCGCCGCAGGAAGACGGCAGTTGGGACCTGCTCAACATCTCGACCATGGGCTTCCGCGGCGAGGCGCTGCCATCGATCGGTTCCGTCGCCCGGCTGTCGATCTCCAGCCGGCCCCGGGCGGGCGGCGACGCCCATGCCATCCTGGTTGAGGGCGGCGCGATGGGCGGGGTCGGTCCCGCCGCCTTCGCGGGCCAGCACGGCGCCCGGATCGAGGTGCGCGACCTGTTCTACGCCACCCCGGCGCGCCTGAAGTTCATGAAGTCGCCTCGCGCCGAACAGATGGCCATCGCCGAGGAGCTGAAGCGCCAGGCCATGGCGCACGAGGCCGTGGCCTTCACCCTGGACCTGGACGGACGCCGCACCCTGCGGCTGTCGGCCGAGCATCCCGGGCCCGAGGGGCGGCTGGCGCGGCTGGCGGCGGTGCTGGGCCGCGAGTTCCAGGACAACGCCCTGCAGATCGACCAGGAGCGCGACGGCGTGCGCCTGACCGGGTTCGCCGGGCTGCCGACCTACAGCCGCGGCAACGCCGCCCACCAGTACCTGTTCGTCAACGGCCGCCCGGTGCGCGACCGCCTGCTGCAGGGGGCCCTGCGCGCCGCCTACGCCGACTATCTGGCGCGGGATCGGCATCCGACGGCGGCGCTCTATGTCGAGCTCGACCCGACCTATGTCGACGTCAACGTCCATCCGGCCAAGGCGGAAGTGCGGTTCCGCGATCCGTCGCTGGTCCGGGGCCTGATCGTCGGCGCGTTGCGGCACGCCCTGCATGCCGCCGGGCACCGGGCCTCGACCACCGTCGCCTCGGCCGCTCTCGCCGGTTTCCGTCCCGAGGGCGGCGGTTCGCCGTCGTTCGGCGGTGGCTATCAGCCCGGGCCGTCGGCCGCCGGCTTCTCGGCCTGGCAGGCGGGCGGCTGGCAGCCCTCGCCGAGCTACCGGCCCGCCGCGCCGATGACCCTGCCCGGGCTGAACGAGGCCACCGCGCGGGTGGAGAGCATCCAGGATTGGGGGGCGCCTGCCTTCGACCAGGGCGCGTCCCAGCCGACCGCCGGAGCAGTGTTCGACCCGGTCGACTTCCCACTCGGCGCGGCGCGGGCCCAGGTGCACGAGACCTATGTCGTGGCCCAGACCCGCGACGGCATCGTCATCGTCGACCAGCACGCCGCCCACGAGCGGCTGGTCTACGAGCGCATGAAACGCGAGATGGACGAGGGCGGCGTGGTCCGCCAGACGCTGCTGCTGCCCGAGGTGGTCGAGCTCGACCCGGCCGAGGCGGAGCGGGTGCTGGCCAAGGCGGACGAGCTATCGGCCCTGGGCCTGGTCATCGAGCCCTTCGGTCCGGGCGCGGTGCTGGTGCGCGAGACGCCGGCCCTGCTGGGCGAGGCCGACGCCGCCGGCCTGGTGCGCGACATCGCCGACGACCTCAGCGAGAACGGCCAGGCGCTGGCGCTGAAGGAGCGGCTGGAGGAGGTCTGCTCGACCATGGCCTGCCACGGCTCGGTGCGTGCCGGCCGGCGGCTGAACGCCGCCGAGATGAACGCCCTGCTCCGCGAGATGGAGGCCACGCCCCACTCCGGCCAGTGCAACCACGGCCGCCCGACCTACGTCGAGCTGAAGCTGGCCGATATCGAGCGGCTGTTCGGGCGGCGGTAAGGCAGATCCGGAATCCTCTCCCGACGGGAGAGGGGGACCATCCCGCAGGGATGGTGGAGAGGGCCTAAGGCTGTTCCGTAGTTCCGAGTCGGGTCGTGATCGCACGCCGGATCTCGAATAGCGCTCCGTTGATGTCGTTCTCGACCAGATGGTCCGGCAATCTCAGCGTAGAAACGCCCCGCTCATCCAGCCACTGGTCCCGTTTCCGGTCCTGTTCGCTGCGGCCCGGAATACTGTGTGCGCCGCCGTCCACCTCCACCACCAGCCGCGCCGCATGGCAATAGAAGTCGAGGAAGAACGGCCCCAGCGGGTGCTGCCGCCGGAAGTGCAGGCCATCCAGCTGATTGGCCCGCAACAGCCGCCACAGTCTGCGCTCCGACAGGCCCATGGTCCGTCGGAGGCGCTTGGCCCGGTTGCGGACGGTGTCGCTCGTGTTCTCCATTTGTTCATGTTGAGCGTGTCTCTTGGCGCGACGCAACCGGAAAGTCGTTGGGCCCTCTCCACCACCCTTCGGGTGGTCCCCCTCTCCCAGAGGGAGAGGATTCAGACTGTTTTCGCGAACACCCGCATCCCCTCGGCCAGGTAGTCGACCAGCCCCTCCGCGACCTTGTCGTAGTGGGCGCGGAAGCCCGGATGCTCCTGGTACATGTCCGCCAGGCCGGAGTAGGCCGTCGCGTCCGGCGTCCAGAAACGTCCGACCCAGGCATGGTGTCGGGCGACCAGGGCCTGGGCGGCCGCCGAGTCGGCGGGCAGCCCGTCGGCCATGGCCTTGGCCAGGCCGGCGTTGACGGCGTCGCCTTCCGCTTTCACGGCGTCGTAGTCGGCCCGCGTCCAGCCCTTCACCGCCGCCTTCGAGGCCTCGATCCTGGCCGCCATGTCGCCGCCGTAGCGGTCGACCAGCCAGGCCTCGTACTCGCCCTGCTTCTCGGGGGCGAAGCCCTCGTAGAGTTTGTTCGCGTCCATCTCTCGCTCCTGTTCAAGGTCGGCGAGGGTGCGGTCCAGCGTGGCGAGCAGGCGGTCGTAGCGCCGGGCCTGGGCCTCCAGCTTCGCCCGATGGCCGCGCAGGGCGGCGATCCGGTCGAAGTCCGGCGCCTTCAGCACCGCGGCGATGGCCTCCAGCGGGAACTCCAACTCCCGATGGAAGAGAATCTGCTGCAGGCGCAGCAGCTCTTCGCGGCGGTACAGGCGATAGCCGTTCTCGCCGACGCGGGCGGGCTTGAGCAGGCCGATGGCGTCATAGTGGTGCAGCGTGCGGACCGAAACGCCCGACAGCCGCGCCACCTGTTTCACCGTCCATTCCTGGCCCAAGACCGTCGCTCCTCGTCGATGGACGAGGGCATCAGGCCTCACGCGGCGTGAGGGTCAAGGACCTGCTTCAGGCGGCGGCCCGTCGGTCGCCGCGCGCGGCGACGGCGGTCTCGATCGCGGCGGCCAGGAGGTCGGCCTTGATGGGCTTCTCGACCACGCCGTCCATGCCTTCGGCCATGTACTGGGCGGCGTCCCAGGGGTCGGCGTTGGCCGTCAGGGCCAGGATCGGGACCTGGCCGGCGGGGCCGTCCAGGCGGCGGATGGCCCGGGTCGCCTCCAGGCCGTCCATCTCCGGCATGCGGATGTCCATCAGCACCAGGTCATAGAGCGCCGAGCGCGCCGCCTCGACCGCGGCCAGGCCGTCGGCGACGGCGTCGCTGGTGCAGCCGAACATTTCCACCAGGGCGCCGGCGACCATCCGGTTGGTGGCGTTGTCGTCGGCGATGAGGATGCGCAGCGGACGCTCGAACTCGGACGGCGCCTCGCGGGTCTCGGCGGGCTGGGCCTCCGGCGGAACGTCGAACAGCACCACGTCGAAGCGGAAGCTCACGCCGCGGCCGGGATTGTTGCGCGCCTCGATGGCGCCGCCCATGCGGGTCACGATCTCGCGGCAGATCGACAGGCCCAGGCCGGCGCCGCCCTGAGATCGGCCCGTCTCGGTCTGGAAGAAGGGGTTGAAGATGCTCTCCAGCCGATCGTCCGGCACGCCGACGCCGCTGTCGCGGACATCGCCGGTCAGCCGCACATGGGGACCGTCGCGTTCGGCCGTCAGCGACACCTCGACCATGCCGCGGTCAGTGAATTTCAGGGCGTTGCCGATCAGGTTGTTGAACACCTGCTTGAAGCGGATGAGATCGCCCAGCGCCCACTGCTCGTTGTCGCCGCGGTAGGAGAACAGCAGCGTCAGGCCCTTCTGTTCCGCCCGCGGACGCCATAGGCCGTCGAGGTCGTCCAGAAGCTGCGGAACGTGGAAGCCGTCCTCGGCCAGGTCCATGACGCCGGACTCGGCGCGCGAGATGTCCAGGGCGTCGGTCAGCAGCCGCAACAGGGTTTCGCCCGACTCGACGATGGTGTGGACGTAGGGCTTCAGCTCGGCCTGGGTCAGCTTGCGGTCCAGGATATCGGCGATGGCCAGCACGCCGTTCAGCGGGGTGCGGATTTCGTGGCTCATCACCGCCAGGAACTGCGACTTGGCGGTCAGCGCGGCCTGGGCCTCGACCTTGGCCTGGTTCAGCCGCTCGGCGATGCGGGTCATCTCCTCGGCGTGGGCGCGGTTGGCGGCGCTGGTCGCCTGCAGCAGAGACAGCAGCGCGCCGACGCCGAGGTAGAGGCCGTCTTCGACGACGATGAAGCCATGCATGAGGGCGGACGGGCGTTCGTCCAGCACCTCGCCCGTGAAGTCGGCCACCAGGGTGGCGCCTTCGGCGATCAGCGGCGCGCCGTCCATCAGCATCGAGATCGGGCGTTGGGCGTAGAGGGCGCGACCGTACTCGGCCGCCATGCTCAGGAAGAAGCTGTTGCGGTCGACGATGCCGACCGGCCGTCCGTCCGCATCGACCACGGGCAGGGCGAGCAGATCCGGTTCTTGCTGAAAGCGTCGATAGACCTCGCCGCCCGGCGTGTCCGGGCCCACCGGCAGCGCCCTGACGGCCAGACTCGACAGATCGGAACCCATGACGCCTCCAAAAACACGGCGCCAGACATCACGGGTATTTCTAAGCAAAAGTGAATCCTGATTTCTCTCGCTCGGTCGTATGTTCCGTACAAGGACTTATATTGCGCGACGTTTTTATGACATCGCCGAATTGGCTATTCAGGGCGAGAATATAGAAGAGTATCCAGGCGGATATGGCGCCGGGTTGCGAAATCCGTCGACGGCGGCTACAGACGACCCTGTCCAAACCAAGAGGCATCATGCTTCCCCTTGTGAACGAGGCTCGGGCCTGACGATCGGACTGTTCTAGTCCGAACGTTTCGAGCGCCCGCTGAACCCCACGCTTCCGCCCTCGCGGAGGCGCGATGTTTCACGCCTCGATATCGGACTTTTTCCAGTGAACATTTCCAAATCGCAGCAGCGTACGCTGCACGCGCTCGCCCAGGGCGGACGCATTGAACTCGTGCGCGACGAAGACGACGGCGCCCTCGTAGGCGCCGACTGCTGGACCCGCGAGGGTTGGCGACTGACCGACTGCGACCTTGCGGTCTTCAAGGCGCTGCGCCGGCGCCGCTTCGTGGCCAGCAAGGACGGCGGCCCCTATCGCATCACGCGGGACGGGCTGCTGAACCTGCGGTCGCAGCTCGACAACCGGGTCGGGGCCAAGCGGCTCTAGTCGTCAGCCCCGGTAGCGCAGGAAATGGACGCGCGCGGCGCCGTAGTCGCGTGCGTCCAGGACCTCGAAGCCGACCGGCTCGACATCGGGCTCGTCGCTGCCGCGCTCGAACATCGCGATCGCGCCCGGCGTCAGCCAGCCGCCCTCGGCCAGGCCCTGCAGGGCCTTCTCGCCCAGGCCGCGGGCGTAGGGCGGATCGAGCAGGGCGAGGTCGAACGGCGCGCCGGCGCTGGCCGGGCGGGGGCCCAGGTCGGTGGCGTCACGGCGATGGATGCGGGTGGCGCCGAACAGGCCGAAGGCGTCGATGTTCTCGCGGATCGCCCCGCGCGCCGCGTCGTCGGTCTCCACGAACAGGCAGAAGGCGGCCCCGCGCGAGATCGCCTCGAAGCCGAGCGCGCCCGAGCCCGCGAACAGGTCGATCACCCGCGCGCCCTGCAGCTCCGGCGCCCAGGCGGCGTGCTCCAGGATGTTGAACACCGCCTGTCGCGCCCGGTCGGAGGTGGGGCGCGTGCCCTGTCCGGGCGGGGTGACGATGCCGCGCCCGCGCAGGGCGCCCGAAACGATGCGCATGAGAAGTCCTCGTCGCCGCTGGCGAATCGTCGCCGGCTGCGCGCTAGATGGTGCGGAACGATCCCTTACCCACCGCGGAGCCCCCGTTCAAATGCTGACCTGGCCTGCGACGGACCGCTACCTGAACCTGGCCGAGATCCCGGCCTTCCTGGCGCTGGTCCAGCGGAAGGAGCGGGCCTGGTGGCGCATCGTGCTGACGGTCCTGTTGGGCGCCGTCGGCTTCTTTCTCGTCGGACTGCTCGGGATGCCGATCGCCGCCGGGCTCGGGATGGGGTTGCTGGCCGCGATGGGCGAACCCGCCACGTTCGGCCGCGCCCTGGACATCGCGCTGTCGACAGGCGGGACGGACACGAGCGGTTCGCTGGCCGCCGAGGGCGTCCGCATCGTGACCCTGGGCGTTCTGTTCGCCGGGCTGGCCCTCACGCTGCTGCTGACGCTGGCGGCGGTGAACCGCCGACCGATGCGCAGCTGGATCACGGCCGCGCCCCGGTTCCGCTGGCGGCTCATGCTGCTGGGGCTGACGCTCTACGCTGGCGTGCTGGCCGTCGTTCTCGGGGTCAGCGTGCTCAGTGGCGACGACAGCCTGCGTCCGCCGCTTTTCACGCCGGGCGAGCCCCTGGACGCGCGGCTGCTTTACGCGGGGGTCGTCCTGCTGGCGATCCCTCTGGCGGCGGCGTTCGAGGAGATTCTTTGCCGCGGCTGGATGATGCAGCTGACCGGGGCGTTCTCGCGGAACCTGATCGTGCTGCTGCTGGTCAACGGCGCGATCTTCTCGGGGCTCCATCTCGATCCCGATCCGGGCCGCTTCGTCGCGCGCCTGGCCAGCGGCGTGGCCTTCAGCTGGGCGGCCCTTCGGCTTGGCGGGCTGGAGTTCGCCATCGGCGCCCATGCCGCCAACAACCTGATGATCGCCCTGTTCGCGCAGACCATCACCGCCAACCTCAGCGACACCACGCCGGCGTCGGCCGTGGAGATCGCGATCGAGCTGGCCGCCGCGGTCGCTCTGATGGGCCTGGCGGAGCTGACCCTGCGGTGGGCTCCCCTGCGCCAGTGGAGCGGCGCGGGCCTCACTGCCAGCGCAGCGGCGGCGCCTCGGCCTTCAGCCTGAGCAGGGCCTCGCGCAGCCCGTCCATGAACTCGGTGCGGCGGCCGCCCCAGCGGATCGGCTCGCCGATCAGGACGGCGCAGTTCATCGGCACCGGGATCGCCTCGCCCTTCGGCAGCACGCGGCCCGCGCCCTGGATCCAGACCGGCGTCACCGGCGCGTCCGGAAAGGCCTCGGCCAGGCGGGCGACGCCGCTCTTCAGCCGGGCGATCTCGTCGCTGGCGTCGCCGCGGGTGCCTTCCGGGAAGACGATGATGATGTCGCCGTCGGCCAGGGCCTGTTTGGCCGGGGCCAGGATATCCTCGCCCGAGGCCACACGGTCGCGCGCCACCGGCACGATGCCGACCAGGTTGCGCGAGAACCAGCCGACCACCGGGTCCTTCAGGAAGTAGTCGGACGCCGCCGCCGGCCGCACCTTGCCGACGATCCGCGCCGGGAAGATCGACAGCATCAGCAGGGTGTCCATGTGGCTGTTGTGGTTGGCCACGATGATCGCGGGACCCCGGACCGGAAGGTGCTCCTCGCCCGTCACGTCGGCCCCGGTCATGAATTTGGCGACCGGTCGGGCGATGAGCAGGATCAGCAGCCAGCGCAGCCAGGCCATCTCAGAACTTCTCCACCGCGAACCAGGCCAGCAGGTGGAAATAGATCGGGGCCGTGAAGGTCAAGCTGTCGATGCGGTCCAGGATGCCGCCGTGGCCGGGGATGAACTTCGAGGTGTCCTTGACCCCGATGTCGCGCTTGATCGCGCTCATGGTGACGTCGCCGGCGAAGCCCGCCACGGGCAGCACCAGGGCGGTGATCGCCAGGCCGACGCCGCTGAGCGGGGTGAACAGCGGGCCGGCGAACCAGATCAGGGCGGCGGTGCTGAGCCATCCGCCGATGAAGCCCTCCCAGGTCTTGTTGGGACTGACCCGCGGGATGATCTTGTGGCGGCCGAGCAGCTTGCCCCAGACGTACTGCGCCACGTCGTTGAACTCGGTGGCCACCAGCAGGAAGAAGACGAGGCCGGCCGCGCCGGCCGGGGTCTCGATCGCCGGGGTCCGCGTCAGGTAGGCGACGTAGCCGATGTTGTAGACGCAGGTCATCAGCCCCCAGTGGAACAGGGCGACCCGGCTCAGATAGCCTTGAGTCTGGCCGACGACCGCCATCAGCCAGGGGGTGATCAGGAAGGCGTAGACGGGGATCAGGACCAGGTAGATCCCGTAGACGTCCAGGGCGATGAAGGCGTAGTTCACCGGGATGGCCAGATAGGCGGCCAGGATGATCAGCCGGTCCTCGCGTCTCGTCGGGGCCAGCGACAGGAACTCGCGCAGGGCGACGAAGGACACCGCCGCGAAAAGGGTCACCGTCGCCGGCCAGCCCGCGAGCAGAGCCGCCGCCAGGATGGCGATCATCACCCACCAGCTGGCGATGCGCTGACGCAGCTCCTTGTAGTCCTTGCTCGGCCGGCTGACGGTCAGGACGCCGGCGACGACGCTGCCGAGCACCAGCAGGCCGACGACGCCCGTCAGACCCCAGATCAGCGCCGGCGGCTGCTCGGCGAGAAAACGCGCGATGATGTCCAATCCGTCCCCGACCGGGCTGCCCCTGCGATGTGGGAGAGCTTGCCGCGCGCGGCGATCCGGTCAAGGCTCCGCGTCATGCAGAGGTTGATGAAGTCCAGCGCCGTCCACATCGCTTTCGGCTTCCTGCTGATGGGCGGCTGGACCCTGTTCGCCAACCGGGCCCACGGCCTGGCCGAGTCGTGGCTGCCGGCGCTGGTCCAGGGGACGATCTCCGGCGCGCTGACCGGCATCCTCAAGAAGGTGCTGGAGACGCTCGACGGCAGGCTGTCCGGCGCCGCCGCCTACGTCGTCCCGCCGATGATCACCGCCGGCTCGATCCTGGCGGTGCTGACCGTGGTCCACCGGCTGATCGGCACGCCCGAGCTGATCGCCACCATCGCCTTCCCCTGGACGGTCTCGACCCTCTACGCCGTGATCTACAACGCCCGCCTCGTCGCCGACCGTCGGAAGGCCGCATGACCGCCGAAAGTCCCGAGAACCGCCGTCCGCTGAAGACCCGCTCCGCCGGCTGGGCGGGCGCTCTGGCCGCCGCCCTGGGACGGGCGAGGGTCAGTCCGGACACCATCTCGTTCGCCTCGATCGCGTTCGCGGTGCTGGGCGCGGGCGCGCTGGGGATGTCGGGTTTCGGCGAGGGCGGCGTCCGGGTGGCTTGGCTGCTGCTCGGGGCGCTGTGCATCCAGCTGCGCCTGCTGGCCAACATGCTGGATGGGATGGTCGCGGTGGAGCACGGCCTGGGCGGGCCGGCGGGCCCGATCTGGAACGAGCTGCCGGACCGGGTCGCCGACGCCTTCTTCCTGGTCGCGGCCGGCTACGGCGCGGTGGCCATGGGCCAGCATGCCGGCGACTGGCTGGGGTGGATCGCGACCGTCCTGGCCATCCTGACCGCCTATGTCCGGGAGCTGGGGCGCGGGCTGGGCTTTCCGGCCGACTTCCGCGGGCCGATGGCCAAGCCGCATCGCATGTTCGTGCTCACCGTCGCCTGCCTGGTCAGCGCCGCCGAGCCGCTGTGGGACTGGAGAGGGCAGACGCTGATCATCGCGCTGGCCCTCATCGCGGCGGGCAGCCTGATCACGGTGATCCGCAGGACGGCCCGGCTGGCCGCTCAATTGCGCGAGCGGGGCTAGCCTCGACGCTTCGGGCCGGCGCCCGGCCCGCCGGGGCGGCTCGGCTTGCCGGCGGGCTTTCCGGCCGGACGCGGTCCGCGCGGGCCAGCGGGCTTGCCGGTCGACGCCGGGCGAGGGCCGTCCGCGCGGGCGGACGGCCGTGACCCCTTCGGGCCCTCGGACCAGGCCTTCTTGGCCGGAGCGCCTTTCTTGGCGTGCGGATTGAGCTTGGGTTTGGCCTTGGCCCAGCCGGCCTTCTTCGGCTGGCGCGGGCCCTTGATCTCGCCGCTCTCCTGGCCGGGGCGCAGGGCGCGACGGGGGGCGGCGTCCGCCTCGCGCGGCGTTCCGCCGGCCTCGCCCGAGGGGCGCCGGCGTCCGGCGCCGGGGGCGCCTTTGAACTGGACCGCCGAGCCCTTGGGCATGTTCTCCGGCGGGATCACGTCGGCGAGCAGCTCGCGGATAACCCGGGGGCCGACCTCCTCGACGTCGCCCGCGCCCAGGTCGCCGAGCGCGAACGGGCCATAGCTGAGGCGGAGCAGGCGATTGACCTTCAGTCCGATCGACTCGAGCACGCGACGGACTTCGCGGTTCTTGCCCTCGGTCAGGCTGACCGTGATCCAGACGTTGCGCGCGCCCTCACGATCGCCGACGGCCTTGTCCAGTTTGGCCTCGATCGCGCCGTACCGGACGCCCTCGACGACGACGCCGTCCTTCAGCTTGTCCAGCCGCTCCTGGGTGGCGTAGCCGAAGGCGCGGACGCGGTAGCGGCGCACCCAGGCGGCCGAGGGCATCTCCAGCGCCCGCGACAGCTCCCCGTCGTTGGTCAGCAGCAGCAGGCCCTCGGAGTTCAGGTCGAGGCGGCCGATCGAGATCACCCGCGGCAGACCCTCCGGCAGGTTCTGGAACACCGTCGGCCGGCCGCCGGGGTCGTTGTGGCTGGTCACCAGACCGACCGGCTTGTGATAGCGGAACAGTCGCGTCGGCTCGGCGCCGGCGACGACCTCGCCGTCCACGGTCAGGATGTCGCCGGGCTCGACCTTCACGGCGGGCGTGGTCAGGGTCTGGCCGTTGATCGCGACGCGGCCGGCCTCGATCAGCCGCTCGACTTCACGACGGGACGCAACGCCGGCCCGGGCCAGGACCTTGGCGACGCGCTGGTGGTCGGCGGACTCGTCGGACGAATTGGGACGTGCAGCCATGCGGCCTGCTCCTTTACAAGGACGGTGTCGCCTCCCGGCGATAATCGAGCCCGTAAAGCACAAAACGCCGGACGCCGCCACGTGACGACCCTCTCAGACCCTTTGCCGAGTGATTGGGACGCCATGCGGATCGCGCTCGACGAGGCGCGGACGGCGGCCGAGGCCGGCGAGACGCCGGTGGGGGCGGTCGTGCTCGATCCGGCGTCGGGCGAGGTGCTGGCGCGGGCGGGCAACCACCCGATCGGCGCCCACGACCCCACCGCCCATGCCGAGATCGCGGCGATGCGGATCGCGGCCGAGAAGCTGGGCAACTACCGGCTGACCGACCTGACCCTGGTGGTGACGCTGGAGCCCTGTGCGATGTGCGCCGGCGCCATCAGCCATGCTCGCATCGGCCGGGTGGTGTTCGGGGCGGAGGATCCGAAGGGCGGCGCCGTGGTCCACGGTCCGCGCTTCTTCGAGCAGCCGACCTGCCACTGGCGGCCGCAGGTGACCGGCGGGGTGCTGGCCGACGAGAGCGCCGAGCTGCTGCGCGGATTCTTCCGGGCGCGGCGCAAGAAATGACCGCCCGCTACGCCGAGTTCGCGCCCCGGCCGGACCTGGCGGCCCACGTCGCCTGCGTCTGGGTGTTCGAGGGCGAGGACGCCGACGAGGATCAGCGGATCGCGCCAGACGGCCGCTGCGAGCTGATCGTCCACTACGGTCGGCCCTACCTCGAACGGACGGCGGCGGGAGACTATGTCCGCCAGCCGCGGGTGCTTTTCGCCGGACAGCTGACCCGGCCGCTGCATATCCGGGCCGACGGGGCGGCGGGCGTGGTCGGGGTGCGGTTCACCGAGGCGGGGGCCTACGCCTATCTCCGCCGGCCGCTCGACGCCTTCACCGATCGTCGCGCCCCGCTGGACGTCGGCGGCTTCAGCGCGGTCGACGAGGCGGCGCGTCTGACGCAGGTCCAGGACCATGTCGTCGCCGAGATCGCTCGGCTGGCTGTCGCGTCGGACCCGTCGGTCGAGCGTTGCGTGGCCGATCTGGAGGCGGGCGCGAGCGTCGAGGCGCTGTGCCGGCAGACCGGGCTGTCGCCCCGCGCGCTGCAGCGCCGCTTCGCGACCCGGGTCGGCGTCTCCCCGCGGATGCTGGCCTCCATCCTGCGTTTTCGGCGCGTGTTCGAGGCCCTGCGCGAGGCCGACGCGGAGACCTGGACGGAGGCGGCTCAGGCGGCGGGCTATTTCGACCATCCGCAGATGGCGCGGGACTTCCGGCGGTTCGTCGGCTGCACGCCGTCGCAGTTCGTGGCCGTGGAGCGGGGATTGTCTTCCAGTCTGGCCGACCTGCCGGCCTGAACTGTCGCAAACTTACAAGCGGCGCTCCGGGGCGAGGGGCAGGGTGAAGCGTCGCTAGAGGGGAGCTTGTCAATGAAGCGTATCGCGTTCGCCTGCCTGTTGCTTGCCGCCGCAGCGCCCGTCGCCAGGGCGGCCGAGACGGCGTCGGTCGCCGACCTGGCCTGGATGGCCGGAACCTGGACCGTGACCCGGGGCGAAACCACGACCCGGGAAACCTGGCTGCCGCCGCTCGACGGGGCGATGGGCGGCGTCGGACAGACCAGCCGCAAGGGCAAGCCCGCGCGGTTCGAGTTCATGAGCATCACCACCGAGACGGCAGGCCCGACCTTCACCGCGCGCGTCGGCGGCCAGCCGCCGACGCCCTTCGTGCTCAAGCCCGGCGGCAAGGACGAGGCGGTGTTCGAGAACCTCGCCCACGACTTTCCGCAGCGGGTGATCTATCGCCGCTGCGGCGAGGACCTCTGCGGCCGTATCGAGGGGACGATGAACGGCAAGGCCGAGGCCATGGACTGGCGCTATCGGCGGCCGTAGCGCTCAGCCGCCGCCAAGCAGGCGGGGCAGGTTCGGCTGGCCGGTGTGCGCCGTCACCCCGCCGTCGACGGGAATGACGGCGCCGGTCATGTAGGAGGCCTCGTCCGAGGCGAGGAAGGCCACGACATTGGCGATCTCCTCCGGTTGGGCGAAGCGGCCGAGCGGCACGGCGTCATCCCAGCGCTCGCGGACGCCCTGCATCGCCTTGATCCCGGCGATGATCGGCGTGTCCACGGGGCCTGGGCAGACGGCGTTGGCGCGGATGCCCTCGCGGGCGTGGTCGATGGCCAGGGAGCGCGTGTAGTTGATCACCCCGGCCTTGGCGGCGTTGTAGGCGGCGAAGCTGTAGTCGCCGGCCAGGCCCGAGATCGAGGCGGTGTTGACGATCGCTCCGCCGCCCCGCGCCCGCATCAGCGGTATCGCCGCCTTGCAGCCGTAGAAGACCGCGTTCAGGTCGATCTCGATCACCCGCCGCCAGTCCTCGACCGGCAGATCCGGCGTCGCGCCGAAGCTGCCGATCCCGGCGTTGTTGAACAGGACGTCGACCCCGCCGAAGGCGTCCGCGGCGGCCGTCATCAGCGCCTGGACCTGCGGCCAGTCGGAGACGTCCGTGTGCTGGTAGCGGGCCCGGTCGCCCAGCGCCGAGGCGGCGGCCGCGCCGGCCTCGTCGTTCAGGTCGGCGACGACCACGCTCGCGCCCTCGGCGTGGAAGCGTCGGGCCGCCGCCAGCCCGATGCCCGACGCGCCGCCGGTGACGACGACCACCTTGTTCTCGAACCGCATTCGCGCCGCTCCTCCTGATCTAGAAATTTGAGCCTACTCCAATTTTCTTGACTTCCTAGAGTTCACTCCAATGATCCGTGCCGAGCTCGCCTTCGAGAGCGGGCCGTTCAGGGAGATGTCCGATGGATGCCGCGACCACCGCCGCGCCGAGCCGCAAGATCGAGATCCGCCGCGCCTCGCAGGGGGGCGAGCTGATGGAGGCCATGAGCCTGGCCCCCGTCGACATGACCCAGATGGAGGGGCTCGCGAAGCTGGTCGCGGCCGACTACCAGAAGGGCTTCGTGGTGAAGGTGCTGTTCTCCAGCGCCGAGCCGCCGATGAGCCTGACCTACAGCTGGTTCAAGCCGGGCTTTCCGCTGCCGCGCCACAGCCACAGCGCCGACTGCCTCTACTATGTGATCTCCGGCGAGATGCGGATGGGCGAGGACGCGCTGGGCGCCGGCGACTGCATGTTCGTGCCGGCCGGGGCGCTCTACACCTTCGAGACCGGTCCGCAGGGCGTGGAGTTCATCGAGTTCCGCACGGCGCCGAAGTACGACATCCGCTACGCCTCGCCGGCCAAGGCCTGGGAGCGGCAGCTCGAGCAGACCCGTACGCATGCGGCGCATTGGGACGACGAGACGCCGCCCATGGCCGTGCGACGGATGACGGGCGAGGTCTAGGGTCTGTACTCTATACCGCTCATCCCCGCGTAGGCGGGGACCCGAGCTGACTGTGCGGCTTCATCGATCGGGTCAGGTTTGAAAATCAGCTTGGGTCCCCGCCTTCGCGAGGACCTTCGGATGAAAACTCATACGCTCAGACCGGCATCGCCGCCGGGCTGAGGGCCGATCCGGCCTAGGCGAACGCGTCCAGGCGGGCGTCGAGGCGCTCGCGGACGGCCGGCCATTCGTTCTTGAGCACGGAGAAGATCACCGTGTCTCGCACGCGGCCGGTCCAGGTCACGCGATCCGCGCGCAGGATGCCCTCCTGCACGGCTCCGAGCTTCAGCACCGCCGCCCGCGAGCGGGCGTTCAGGGCGTCGACCCGGAAGGTCACCCGCGTGGCGCCGCTGTCGAAGGCGTGGATCATCATCAGCCGCTTGCAGGCCGGGTTCACCGCGCCGCCGCGCACGTCGGGCCGGAAGTAGGTGCCGCCGATCTCCGTGGCGTTGTTGGGCGGGTCCGGGAAGTAGCAGCTGACGCCGACCACCGCGTCGCCGCGCAGGACGGCGTGGGCCAGGACCAGGCCCTTGGCCATGGCCTTCTGCGTTCGCTCCCAGTAGGGCGCGAAGTGCTCGCCGGCCATGGAGTAGGGGTAGACGGACCAGATCTCCTGGTCCGCCTCGGCGGCGGCGCGCAGGCCCTCGCGATGCGGCTCGGCCAGGGGCTCGAGGCGCACATGCGCGTCCTGCAGAGCCGCCGCGGCCAGGTTCATGCGACCTCGGCGTACTCGCGCAGGCGGAAGTCGAGGCGGTCGCGGACGGCCGGCCAGTCGAAGTCGCAGATCGACAGGACCACCGTGTCGCGGACGTGGCCCGTCCAGGTGACCCTGTGGTTGCGCAGCGAGCCCTCGCGGTCGGCGCCGAGCTTCATGACGGCCGCCTGGCTGCGGGCGTTGCGCTCGTCGATCAGGAACTCGACGCGGATGGCGCCGGCGTCGAAGGCCTGGGCGAGCAGGAGCCGCTTGGACTCCGGGTTCACCGGGCCCGAGCGGACGTCCGGATGCAGGAAGGTCGAGCCGATCTCGACCCCCCGGTCCAGCTTGCGGATGTTGCGGAGGCTGGTGGTCCCGACCACGCGCTTGTCGCTGATCCGGCGGATGACGTAGCCGATGCGCTCGCCGCGTTCGGTCTCGCCCTGCAGGGCGCCCCACCAGTCGCCGAAGCCCTCGCCGCAGCCGTTGACCGACATGATCTCCCAGGACTCGGGATCGCAGTCGACGGCCGCGCGCAACTCGTCGCGGTGCTCGGGGGTGACGGGTTCCAGCCGCACGTGGCGGCCCTTGAGAAGCTTTGGCTTGAGGATCATGGGCGGCAGCCTGCCAAAGACGGGCGCGCTTGGGAACCGGCTTCATTGAATTCCATGCCGGATGCGATTGACTTTATATAAAACATAAAATTATGCTCTCCTTGCATAAAGGAACCTCTCATGGCTCTCGCCACCGATTCCAAGCTTGTCGACCAGTCCCGACTTTTCGAGGGCGTCGCCTGGGCGGCCGTCATCGCGGTCTCCATCCAACTGTGGTTCGTCTTCGATCCGATGACGACCCTGGGGCCGATCTACGACGCCGCCCTGGCGCGCGACTCGGCGGCGGCGAAAGCGGCCAGCCCGCTGGTGTTCGACAGGATCGCCGCCGTTCTGCCGGCGCTCTGCTACCTGGGCGGCCTGATGGCCGTGGCCCATATCTTCGAGCGGGTGGCCAAGGGCGAGCTGTTCTCCGCCGCCAACGCCAGGGGGCTGGCCGAGGTCGGGGCGTCGCTCCTTTGGGGCGCCGCGGCGACAGCGATCGTTGCGCCGCTGATCCGCACCGTCACGGCGGGTTTTGGCGGCTGGGGCGGCTTCAGGCTGGAGCCGGAGACCTGGGTCATCGCGGTGATCGGCGGCGCCATCCTGGTGCTCGGCCGCATGCTGTCCAGCGCCGTCGCCCTGAAGACCGAGCTTGAGGAGATCGTCTGATGCCCGCCGGCTTCACGCCTGCTCAGGAACGCTCCCTGAAACACCAGGCCAAGCTCCTGCAGTTCACCGCCACGCTGGTCGTGATCGCCGCCGTCCTGAACTTCCTGCGGATTGGCGGCGTGTTCCCGTTCCTGTTCGCGGCCGTGGACGGATCGGGGGGCGGCGACGAGGCCGCGGCCCTGCTGCGCAATCTGGTCGCGGCGATTCCGACCTTCTTCTACATCGGCGCGGTCTGGATCGCCGGCGGCATCTTCGCCCGCGTGGGGCAGGGGGAGATCTTCACCGTCCGCAACAGTCGCGCCCTGGCCATGGTCGGCGGCGCGGTCGGGCTGGGCGCGGCGTCGGCGATCGTGATCATCCCGCCCTTGCTCGCCTGGATCGACGGAATCCCCTATCGGTTCGAGAGCGCGCCGTCCGATATGCTGCTGGCCGTGATCGGCGGACTGATTCAGATGCTCGGCTTCACGCACGCCAAGGCTGGGGCCATCCGGTCGGAACTGGACGAGATCATCTGAGTGCCCGTCGTCGTCACGCTCGACATCATGCTGGCCCGTCGCAAGATGAAGGCGCGCGACCTGGCTCAGCGTATCGGCCTGTCCGAGACCCAGCTCAGCCTGTTGCGCACCGGCAAGGTGCGGGGCGTGCGCTTCGAGACCCTGGCCAAGCTATGCGCGGTGCTGGAGTGCGCGCCAGGGGACCTGCTGGAATACGAGTACGATGCGTCGGACCTGGCCGCGCCGGTCGATGAAGCTTGAGCCGAAAGGCCCGCGCCGCGCTGCTCGACCGGCGCCGCGCGGGAGAGTCTATCGGTACTCCGAAAGCAGCAGGTTGAAGCCTCTCTCGCGGCGACGCCAAATGCAACCTGAGATGGATGTTTTCGTGTTCACGCTCTGAGTGGCGCCAGCTCCCGGCCTTTCCCGCTTGCCCCTTGCGTCAACCGGCGCTACGGTGCCTTCAAACGATCGTTTGAATTCGGACAACAAAGGGCAGGGACGACCATGGACTTCGATATCTCCCCCAAGCAGCGCCAGTTCCTCGACCGCGTGGTCGCCTTCATCGAGGAGCACATCGTCCCGGCGGTGCCGCGCTACAACGAGGAAATGAACGTCCTCGGCGACGAGCGCTGGAAGGTCGTCCAGGTCGTCGAGGAGCTGAAGGTCAAGGCCAAGGCCGCGGGCCTGTGGAACTTCTTCATGCCGCCGCACAGCGGCCAGATCCACGTCGACGACACCTTCGAGTTCGAAGGCGTCCAGCTGACCAACCTCGAGTACAGCCTGATCGCCGAGCAGATGGGCAAGATCGGCTTCGCCTCGGAGGTGTTCAACTGCTCCGCGCCGGACACCGGCAACATGGAAGTGCTGATGCGCTACGGCACGCTGGAGCAGAAGGAGCGCTGGCTGCGCCCGCTGATGAACGGCGAGATCCGCTCGGCCTTCCTGATGACCGAGCCGGCCGTGGCCAGCTCGGACGCCACCAACATCGAGACCCGGATCGAGCGCGACGGCGACCACTATGTGATCAACGGCCGCAAGTGGTGGTCCTCGGGCGTGGGCGATCCGCGCTGCAAGGTCGCCATCGTCATGGGCAAGACCGATCCGGACAACGCCAGCCGCCACCAGCAGCAGTCGCAGGTGCTGGTGCCGCTCGACGCCCCCGGCATCGAAATCGTCCGCATGCTGCCGGTGTTCGGCTACGACGACGCGCCGCACGGCCACGCCGAGGTCATCCTCAAGGACGTGCGCGTGCCGATCGAGGAAGGCCTGCTGCTCGGCGAGGGCCGCGGCTTCGAGATCGCCCAGGGGCGGCTTGGCCCGGGCCGTATCCACCACTGCATGCGCACCATCGGCTCGGCGGAAGTCGCGCTCGAGAAGATGGTCAAGCGCCTGATGAGCCGGAAGGCCTTCGGCAAGTACCTGTCCGACCATTCGGTCTGG
Source organism: Caulobacter mirabilis (assembly GCF_002749615.1). Taxonomy (GTDB): domain Bacteria; phylum Pseudomonadota; class Alphaproteobacteria; order Caulobacterales; family Caulobacteraceae; genus Caulobacter; species Caulobacter mirabilis. Next base: position 3,973,139 of record NZ_CP024201.1, on the reverse strand, counting down.
GAGCAGCGCGTCGCCGAGGCCCGCATCGACATCGAGATGTGCCGCCTGCTGTGCCTGAAGGCCGCCGACATGATGGACAAGGCCGGCAACAAGTCGGCCCGGATCGAGATCGCCATGATCAAGGTCGCCGCCCCGCGGATCGCCCTGAAGATCATCGACGACGCGATCCAGGCCCACGGCGGCGCCGGCGTCACCACCGACTTCGGCCTGGCCAAGATGTACGCCGGCCAGCGGACCCTGCGCCTGGCCGACGGCCCGGACGAGGTCCACTGCCGCACCATCGCCCAGAACGAGTTCGGCAAGTACGGCGACCTGCGCATGCAGCAGAAGGCCGAGCGCGACCGCGCTCTGGAAGTGGCCGGCATCCGCTAGGCTCGAGCCTCTCGGTCCTTGGAGCCCCGCCAGCGGAGACGCCGGCGGGGCTTTTTATTGACCTGGCGCGCATGTGATCGGCGTGGGGGTTGCGGCGCATCGGGTTGTGCAGGAAGACCGGGCCGATCCCCGCCATAGGTGTAGAGTTCTGTTCCGATCCGCTTCCAAGGCGGCGCCAGCTGTAGCTGTGTTGAGCGTCGTGTCTCTGATGTCTTCCTGCGCCACTCCGCTCGAGACGACGCCCGGCCGCACGGCCACTGAACAGCTGTTGATCTCCAATGCGGCCGACGAAGCGGCTTCTCGGCTCAGCCTGCCGATGGTCGAGGGGCGGAAGGTGTTCCTGGACGCCGGCAGTTTCAGCGGCGAAGGCGCCGCCTATGCCAGGGCTTCGCTGCGCGGTGCGCTCATCCGGCAAGGCGCGATCCTGGAGGATGATCGGGCCGCGGCCGAGATCGTCGTCGAGGCCCGTCTTGGCGCGCTGGGGATCGATCAGGTCAACCGCGTGCTCGGGGTGCCGCAGATGACCCTGCCGATGTCGTCGAACCTGACCCTGGCGACGATCCCGGAACTGACTCTCTACAGCCGCCGAGACCGCGTGGGCATCGCCGAGATGACGGTGCTGGTCTACGAGCCTCGCACCGGCCGCCTGCTTGCGGCGCTGACGCCGCTGGTCGGCGACGTGCGCATCCGCAGCCACAAGCTCCTGATGATCCTGTCCTGGGGGCAACGCCAACTGCAGCCCGGCCAAACTGAGGAAACGCCCTCGTGGCGTCAGTTCTGAGGATCGGGCGTCGATAGGACGCGGCGACCCTACTTCGTCACCACCATGTCGCCGCTCTGAATCGCACCCGGCAGCAGGGCCAGGGGGTTCTCGACGTTGGTGAAGGCGACCGGCAGGCCGACGCAGGCCAGGGCGCTGGGCGCATCGCAGACGTGGAAATGCAGATGCGGCTCCGTCGACGAGCCCGAGCTGCCGACGTGGCCAAGCAGCTGCCCCGCCTTGACCGCCTGGCCGACTCTCACCGCCGCGGGCCCGGGCTTGAGGTGGGCGTAGACGCTGTACTCGCCCCAGGGATGGCGGACGATCACCAGGTTGCCGCCCAGGGCGTCGAGGCCCTTGGCCATCAGGGCGCCCTGCCACCGCTGAATCCGGCCGAAGTAGGCCTGCTGGCTCTCGCCCGGCTTGCGGACCGCCGTGGCGTCCTCAACCTGGTCCGAGATCACCTGAACCACCTCGCCGTCCGCGGCGGCCAGGACCGGCTGGCCGTAGACGTAGTAGTCGGCGAAGCGCGCGCCGTCGCCCCGATAGCTGAGCCCGCCGGCGCCCAGCTGGCCGATGTCCAGCGCGAAGGCCTCGGGCACGACCCAGCGGTGATGGGTGTTCAGGCTCGGGGCGGCCTGGACGTAGAAGACGCCCTTCATCGGAAAGGCGTAGCGCGCCTCCGGAGCGGTCGCCGCCAGCGGCAGGACGCGCATCGCCGTTTCGCCGCCGCCGGTCGACCGGACCACGACGCGCAGAGCGTCGCGCTTGCCGGTCCAGCCGAAGACCTGGTCGGTGATCAGCAGAGCCTGGCCGGACGCCAGGACAGGGGCGGCGGCCAGCTTGGCGGGAGGCCTGCCCAGCACGTCGCCGAACTGGAAGCCGATCGCGTCGATCATGCCCGCGGCCTGGAGCGCCGCGCCGCGCTTCGCGGCCGCCGTGAGAACCGCGCCGTCCAGCGTGCGGCGATCAACGACGCTCTGCTCCCGCAGCAGCTCGAGGTCGACGGCCTCGATCGTCAGCGGCGCGCCGGTGGTGTTCACCACGGCGATGTTGTGGACGACGAGACCTTGGACGCCATGGACGCTGTCGAGCGGATAGCTGTGGAGCGGCGCCGACGGATAGGCGCGGATTTCGGGCGGAGCCGCGATAGCTGGGGTCGCCAGCAGGGCGGTCAGCAGGGCGAGGGCGAGCGGGCGCACGGCGACATCTCCTGGAGCAGCTGCACAAGCTTTTCCACGGAACGACGGTATGCGCCGCTTAATTCGTCGTAAGCGCGGCTAGACCCACACGGCCGGGCTGGGGTCGAACTGGCGTCCGGCCCAGAAGGGCAGGGACAGGGTCAGACCCATCAGCACCTCGAACGGCAGGGCCTGGATCGAGGCGCCGTCGACCCGGCGGTCGATCGCGGTGGAGGCCGCCCGTCCCACGGCCGCGCCGGCCCAGGCCAAGGCGAGGGCCAGGGCCATGCTGGCGCCGACGCTCGGGTAGTAGCCGAGCAGCGCCGCCGTTCCGCCGTGGGCGAGCACGAGCAGGCCGCCGAACCCGCGCACGCCCGCGAGGGCCGCGCGGTTGTCTTCGGCAGGCGCAAGACCGGCCCGCTGGAGCGCTTCGTCCGGCCGCGCCAGGACATAGCCGCCCATTCCGCCTGCCAGGCAGCAGGCCAGAACGGCCAGGATGAAGGGGATCAAAGAGTCACTCCGGCTGAGCCCATGTCGCCATCATAGGACGCCGCGCCGCGTGGCGCGAGGTGGTCGGCGGGCGCCGGCTGGGCGCGGCGCCTCATCCCGGGTCTAGGCCGGAGCGTGACAGACGGCCTCGATGTTGTGGCCGTCCGGGTCGAGCACGAAGGCCCCGTAGTAGTCGGCGTGATAGTGCGGGCGAGGGCCCGGCGGGCCGTTGTCCCGCCCTCCGGCGGCCAGGGCGGCGGCGTAGAAGGCGTCCACGGCCGCGCGGTTGGCGGCGGCGAGGGCGATGTGCAGCTTGCCGCGCGTCGGATCGTCCTGGGCGATCCAGAAGAAGGGACGATCGGCGCCGTAGCCGACGCACTGGACGCCGCCGGCGTGCTCGGGCGGCACGACGAACAGCTGCTTCAGGCCCAGGGGCGCCAGGGCCGCGTCATAGAAGGCCGTCGAGCGCGCGTAGTCGCTGATTCCGAAGGTGATGTGATCGAGCATGGGACGTCCTGACTCCAGAGGGGCCGGATGCTGTGCGCCTCGCGCCCTGCTGGCAAGGCGGAGCCAAAAAGAAAGGGCGGCGGACCTTTCGGCCCGCCGCCCCGTCGTCAGGTCATCGTCAGGAGACGATTAGTAGCTGACGGTCGCGCCCACGAAGAAGAAGCGGCCGCGGTTGTCGTAGGACGAAGCGCCCGTGCCCGTGCCGGTGAAGGTTTCCGGCAGGTACGGCGGTTGCTCGTCGGTGAAGTTCACGACGCCGGCGCGGAACGACACGTCGTCGTTCATCCGGTAGGTCATGCGCAGGTCATGCGTGAAGTAGTCGTCGGTGTAGTACGGGCTCAGCGAGCTGACCGGCACGCTGGGGACCTGCACCGCCATCGAACCGATGTAGCGGGTCTGCCACTGGAAGCGGAACTTATCCACGGCCCAGGTGGCGGCGAAGTTGGCCTTCCACTCCGGCGTGGCGTTCGGGATCGTGTTGGCCAGGCCGGTGAACGGCTGACCCGGCAGACCCTGCAGGTCGAAGGTGTACTGACGGGTGACGTCGAGACGCAGGGTGACGTCGCCGAGGTCGCCGCCGGTCGGAGCCGCGAAGGCGCCGTTGAAGATCTCGCTCGGACGGAAGCGGTACTGAGTCGAGACGTCGTAGCCTTCGACGTTCACCGCCGCCACGTTCTGGTTGACCAGTTTGACGTGGTCGACGCCGCCGGTGGCGTTACGCTGGATGGCCGCGCAGAACGGGTTCGACGCGTAGGGCGTCGACGAGTCGTAGCAGAGATCCGACAGCAGCGTCTGCAGCGGCACGAGGCCGATCTGCTGCTCGAGCTCGACCCGGTACCAGTCGATCGACATCGAGAAGCCCGGCGCGAAGCGCGGCTGGATCACGACGCCGACCTGGTTGGTGGTCGCCTCTTCCGGCTTCAGGTCCGGGTTGCCGCCTTGCAGGAGCCGCAGCGTCGGACGGTTGTTGCCGATGTTCGAGGTGAAGGTCGCCGGGTTCCAGTTGGCGATCGCCGCGGCGCAGGTGATGTTCCGGGCGGCCTTCTGGGCGGCGGTCGCACCCGCGTACACCACCGAGTCGCAGGGATCCTGCGGCGGGGTGTTGGCCGGGGTGAAGTTCGTGCTTTGCGGCGCGTACAGCTCGACGATGTTCGGCGCCCGCACGGCGGTGCCGCGGTTGGCCCGGAAGCGGATGTCCTGGATCGGAGCCCACTCCAGCGCCAGACGCCATTGGTCGGCGGTGCCGATGGTCGAGTAGTCGCTGATGCGGCCGGCGGCTTCGAAGGTCAGCTCCTCGGCGAACGGCACGTTCTTCAGCAGCGGAACGCGAAGCTCGGCGTAGACGTCCTTCACGTCGTACTCGCCGGCGCGGGTGCCGATCGAGTTGAAGAACAGCGCGCCGCTGGCGCTCAGGGCGTCCTGCTGGAAGCGGCTTTCTTCCTTGCGGTACTCGGCGCCGAAGGCGAAGCCGACCGGGCCGGCCGGCAGGTCGAACAGGTCGGTCGAGGCGTTGGCCGACAGGACCGTCTGCTTGATCGTCTGTTCGCCGTAGGCGTTGGCGTTGGCGTAGGCCACCGCGGCGGCCGACGGGCCGTCGACCAGGTTCCACGGCACGCAGCCGGCGGCGGCGGCGCGGACGGCCGGGTCCGCGGACGTGGTCGCGCGGCAGACGACATTGCCGCCCACCAGGATCGCGTCCGTCGCCATCTGGACCTTCTTCACGTTCGGGACGTTGAAGGCGGTCGTCTTGCCGGTCGTCTCGCCGTACTGGCCGTACCAATCCCAGCTGATGTTCCGGTTCAGGAACTCGAAGTCGCCGTTCATGCCGATGACCGCGCGCAGGGTCTCGCGCTCGATCTCGGTGTCACGGCCGCCGAACTCCTGCCAGAACTTGCCGACCTGGGCGCTGGAGCCGCTGGTGAAGTCCTTGCCCGAGCGCACCCAGTGGTAGCGCAGATCGGCCGCCGTCGAGGTGTTGCCGGCCAGGAAGGCGTTGTCGCCGAAGATGGCGACCGGCATGGTCGTGGGGCCGCCGGCGGCCGGCGAGAAGGCCGGCTGCGAGATGCCGCGGCCGTTGACCTTGGCGTAGCTCAGCTCGCCGAAGACGTTGACGTTGCTGGTCAGTTCGTACTCGGCGTAGCCGCGGATCGTGCCGCGTTCGACTTCGCCCTGCAGCGCGTTGTAAATCTGGCCGTAGAACAGCGCGTCGTCCTGGCAGTTGGACTGGACGGTCGCCGTCGAGCAGGGGGTCGACAGCTGGGTGACCTTGGTGCGGTCCCGCACGTCGAGCGTGACGGCGTAGGCATGCTTGGTCGGATCGAACGCTTCGGTCGCACCCGGGATCGGGCCGCTGCGAAGCTGGAAGGTCGCGTAGGGCGAGGTGTTCGTCTTGCTCTGCGGAACGATCGTCTGCGGGTTGGCCGTGTTGCGGCGGATGCCCGGGTAGGCCCACTTGCGGTCGGCCTGCATGATCGCTTCCTGGCGGGCGTACTCGCCGCCGACGATCACGTTCAGGCGGTCATCGAAGAAGCGGCCGCCCCAGCTCGCGCCGGCGCGGAACTCGCCGCCGTCGCTCTGTTGCGAGAGGCCGCCCTGGACGTCGAACAGGAAGCCGTCCTGCTTCTTCTTCATGATGATGTTGACGACGCCGGCGATGGCTTCCGAGCCGTAGACGGCCGAAGCGGCGCCCGGGACGGCGTCGAGACGCTCGACCATCAGCGACGGGATCATGTTCAGGTCGACGGCCGGCGAGGCGGCGTCGCTGAACACGTGACGGCGGCCGTCGACCAGCACCAGCGTGCGCGTCGCGCCCAGGCCGCGCAGGTCGATCCGCGCCTGGCCGGAGTTGAACAGCGTCGAGGAGGTGTTCTGGGCGTTGCTGTTGGCGTTGACCATCGGCAGGTCCATCAGGACGTCGCCGAGGATGACGTTGCCCGAATCCTGGATGGTTTCAGCGCTGACCGACGCGATCGGCATCGGGGTGTTGAAGGTGTCGCGCTTGATCCGCGAGCCGGTGACGACGACCGCTTCGACGTCGGCGGCCTCTTCGGTCTGCGCGTACGCGAAGGGAGCGGCGAAGGTCGCGCCGCAGAGCAGCGTGGTCGCCAAGAGCCTGGTTCTGATGGAAACTTTTTTCACTAAACCCTCCCGCCCACAAACGCGCGGGCACTGTGTTCAACTTGGTGCTTTCGGAGCGGTCCCCCGACCGAAACCCTTGCCAGAGAAGGAGTGAGCCCTCCTTCGGACAAGGAGCCGCTTCGTAGAGAACCCGCTTCCCCCCGGTCAACGGACTATTTCGGTTTTGTAACGGTGAGAGCGCGAGAGTCTCAAAATGGGCACAGTTTCGCCATGACGTACCGCCGTTACGCCATTTTGGGCAAAATTTTGTCTTTCTCCCGGACGCCATTTGTACAGGCCTTCTAGGCGGCGGCCGCTTGACTCCCGGCAGGCCCGATCCTACCTCGCTGGCGTCGTTGGCACTCGTGAGGGGTGACTGCTAACAGCAGCCTCTGGATGGCCGACGGAACCGTTCAACAACACCGTACCCACGGAGACGACCGATGAAGTTTCGTCCTCTTGGCGACCGCGTCCTGGTGAAGCGCGTCGAGGAAGAAGAGAAGACCAAGGGCGGGATCATCATCCCCGACACCGCCAAGGAAAAGCCGCAGGAAGGCGAAGTCATCGCCGTCGGCCCCGGCGCCCGCGATGAAGACGGCGACTACATCAAGCCGGACGTGAAGGTCGGCGACAAGATCCTGTTCGGCAAGTGGTCCGGCACCGAAGTGAAGGTGGACGGCCAGGACCTGCTGATCATGAAGGAAAGCGACATCCTGGGCGTGGTCGAGGCCTAACTCAGGTCCGCTCATCCCGGCAAAGCCGGGACCCAGATTCAGCTTCCCAGCTAGCAATTCAAACCGAAGCTCTCGCGTCCTCCGACCTGGAACCCGGCATTCGCCGGGACGAGCGGAGACGGGGAGCCGGAACTCCAGAAGGAAATCGAAATGGCCGCCAAAGACGTCTATTTCTCCTCCGACGCGCGCGACCGCATGCTGCGCGGCGTCAACATCCTCGCCAACGCGGTGAAGGTGACCCTCGGCCCCAAGGGCCGCAACGTCGTGATCGAAAAGTCCTTCGGCGCCCCGCGCTCGACCAAGGACGGCGTCTCGGTCGCCAAGGAAATCGAACTGGCTGACCGCTTCGAGAACCTCGGCGCCCAGCTGATCCGCGAAGTCGCCTCCAAGACCAACGACAAGGCCGGCGACGGCACCACCACCGCCACCGTCCTGGCCCAGGCGATCGTCGTCGAAGGCCTGAAGTCGGTCGCGGCCGGCATGAACCCGATGGACCTGAAGCGCGGCATCGACAAGGCCGTCGCCGCGGTGATCGAAGAGATCAAGAGCACCTCGAAGAAGGTCTCGGCCAACAGCGAGATCGCTCAGGTCGGCACCATCTCGGCCAACGGCGACCTGGAAGTCGGCGAGATGATCGCCCGCGCCATGGAAAAGGTCGGCAACGAGGGCGTGATCACCGTCGAGGAAGCCAAGACCGCCGAAACCGAGCTCGACGTCGTCGAAGGCATGCAGTTCGACCGCGGCTACCTGTCGCCGTACTTCATCACCAACGCCGACAAGATGGAAACGGTGCTCGAAGAGCCCCTGATCCTGCTGTTCGAGAAGAAGCTCTCGGGCCTGCAGCCGCTGCTGCCGGTGCTGGAAGCCGTGGTCCAGTCGGGCCGCCCGCTGCTGATCATCGCGGAAGACATCGAAGGCGAAGCCCTGGCCACCCTGGTGGTCAACAAGCTGCGCGGCGGCCTGCGCGTCGCGGCCGTCAAGGCTCCGGGCTTCGGCGACCGCCGCAAGGCCATGCTGGAAGACATCGCCATCCTGACGGGCGGCCAGGTCATCAGCGAAGACCTGGGCATCAAGCTCGAGTCGGTCACCCTGGACATGCTCGGCAAGGCCAAGAAGGTCACCATCACCAAGGACGACACCACGATCGTCGACGGTTCGGGCGACAAGGACGGCATCGAAGCCCGCGTCGGCCAGATCAAGAAGCAGATCGAAGACACCACCAGCGACTACGACAAGGAAAAGCTGCAAGAGCGTCTGGCCAAGCTGGCCGGCGGCGTTGCGGTGATCCGCGTCGGCGGCGCCACGGAAGTCGAAGTGAAGGAAAAGAAGGACCGCGTCGACGACGCCCTGAACGCGACCCGCGCGGCCGTGGAAGAAGGCATCGTCCCCGGCGGCGGCATCGCGCTGCTGAAGGGCTCGAAGGTCCTCGACACCCTGACCGGCGACAACGACGACCAGACCGCGGGCATCGCCATCGTGCGTCGCGCGCTGCAGGCGCCGATCCGTCAGATCTCGGAAAACGCCGGCGTCGAAGGCTCGATCGTCGTGGGCAAGGTGCTGGAAAACAGCTCGGCCACCTTCGGCTTCAATGCCCAGACGGAAGAGTACGGCGACCTGGTGAAGATGGGCGTCATCGACCCGGCCAAGGTCGTCCGCACGGCTCTGCAGGACGCGGCCTCGGTCGCCAGCCTGCTGATCACCACCGAAGCGGCGATCGTCGAAGCCCCGAAGAAGAACGCTCCGGCCGCCGGCGGCATGCCGGGCGGCATGGGCGGCATGGGCGACATGGACTTCTAAGGAAGTCCGGTCACTCTTCGACCGAAGAGAAGGGCGGGTCCGAAAGGTCCCGCCCTTTTTCTATGACCTGATCCTCCCCCGCAGGGGGAGGGGGACCATGCGAAGCATGGTGGAGGGGGTCTTCGGTGGATGCGGTTTGCTTCTATGGCGAAGGGGTTTCGTCAGCGCTCTTCCCGCGGGCCGATGACCAGCTGGCCGGCCCAGTTGACCACGGTCATCACCAGCGCCCCGAACACCGCCGGCCAGAACCCGGCGACGCTGAAGCCTTCGAGGAAATAGGCGGTCAGGCTGAACATCCCCGCGTTCACCACCAGCAGGAACAGGCCCAGGGTCAGCAGCGTCGCCGGGAGGGTCAGCAGGATCACCACCGGCCGGACCACGGCGTTGACGACGCCCAGGATCAGGGCGGCGATGAGCAGGGTCGTCCCGTCGGCGATGTTCACGCCGGGCACGAAGCGGTCCGCCAGCCACAGGCCGGCCATCCCGACCAGGGTGCGAAGGACCAGACGGATCAGCAGCATGCGGGGCTCCCCAGAACGCGATCTCGGCGGAGCTTAGCGTGATTTCCGACATGGAAAAGGATGCGCGGACATCGCCGGCGCATCCCTTCCGACGCCCTTCTGGGCGACCCCCTCTTCCCAGGAGGGGTGGGTCTCGGTGCGGCCTATTCCGCCGGCAGCAGGTTCTCGTTGCGGCGGGCCATGAGGCGGTCGAACTCGCCCCACACGCCCTCTTCGCCGTGCCATTGGCCCTTGGTCGCGGCCTTGGAGTATTCGGTGGCGCGGGCCTCGAAGAAGTTGGCGTGCTCCACGCCGCTGAGCAGCGACTGCAGCCATGGCAGCGGGTTTTCCTTCACGCCGTAGACTTCCGGCAGCTGCAGCTGGCGCAGGCGCCAGTCGGCGATGAAGCGGATGTAGGTCTTGATGTCGTCCGGGACCATGCCCTGGACCGGACCCATCTCGAAGGCCAGGTCGATGAACTTGTCCTCCATCTCCACCACCGTCTTGCAGCAGTCGATGATGTCGTCGGCCACGGCCTTGGTGACCGCGCCGGTCTCCTTGTTGAAGGCGTGGTACAGCTTGATGATGCCCTCGCAGTGCAGGCTCTCGTCCCGCACCGACCACGACACGATCTGGCCCATGCCCTTCATCTTGTTGAAGCGCGGGAAGTTCATCAGCATCGCGAAGCTGGCGAACAGCTGCAGGCCTTCGGCGAAGCCGCCGAACATGGCCAGGGTGCGGCAGATGTCGGCGTTGGTCTCGACGCCGAACTTCTGCATGAAGTCGTGCTTGTCGCGCATCGCCTCGTACTCGAGGAAGGCGGCGAACTCGCTCTCCGGCATGCCGATCGTCTCGAGCAGCAGCGCGTAGGCGGCGATGTGGATGGTCTCCATGTTGGCGAACGACGCCAGCATCATCTTCACTTCGGTCGGTTTGAACACCCGGCCGTAGCGTTCCATGTAGTTGTCCTGCACCTCGATGTCCGCCTGGGTGAAGAAGCGGAAGATCTGGGTCAGCAGGTTGCGCTCGCCGTCGCTCAGATTGACGGCCCAGTCCTTCATGTCCTCGCCGAGCGGCACTTCCTCGGGCATCCAGTGGACTTGCTGCTGCTTCTTCCACATGTCGAACGCCCACGGATAGCGGAACGGCTTGTAGGCCGCCGACGAGGTGAGCAGGCCGGGCGTGGTGATCAGCTTGGACGAGGCCATGGCGAAGTGCGGACTCCGGACGGGTGCGGGCAAGAATCGTGTCGATGCGTTAGGCTGGAGACAACCTATCAAACCAATGCGGTGCATCTAGTGGTTAGGGTCATCTTAGCCACAAGATGTTGTGAGGGTGTGGATAACAAATGGTGAATGGCCCCCTGACCGTCTACGGCGCCCTCGGATCGGGCAGCGTGCCCGTCGAGGCGGCGATGACCCTGATCGGCCTGGACCACGAGGTGGTCGAGGGCGCGACCTGGGAGCACGATCCGGAGGTGCTCGAGCGGGTGCGCCGGGTGAACCCGATGGTTCAGATCCCGACCGTGGTGCTGCCGTCCGGCGAGATCCTGACCGAGAGCGGCGCGATCCTGGTCTGGCTGGCGGACAACCACCCCGAGGCGCGCCTGGCGCCGCCGGTCGGCCATCCGCTGCGGGGCCAGTTCCTGCGCTGGATGACCTTCATTCCGGCCTCGATCTACTCGATGTTCTGGGTGCGGGACGTGCCTTCCCGACTGGCCGGACCAGACCCGGAGGCCGGCGAGCGGGTGAAGCGGGCCACCGCCGAGCGCATCGCCGACTGCTGGCGGATGATGGACGAGCAGATCGCGCCGGCCGGCGATTATCTGCTGGGCGACGCCCCGTCGGTGCTGGACCTGTACGTCACGGTGGTCAGCCGGTGGGGCCCAGGGCGCAACCGCTTCTATCGCGAGGCGCCGAAGATGACGCCGATCGTCAAGCGCGTGGACGCCGATCCGCGGCTGAAGGCCTTCTGGGCCGACCGCTTCCCGTTCGAGCCGGGTTGGGAGCGATAGGCGGAGAGGGCGTGCGTCCTTCGAGACGCTCGCTTGAGGGCCGGCTTCCGATGAGCATGTCCCCGATTGGGCGTCTGTCGGGACGGGGCGTCGAAATTCGTCCTATGGTTTGAAAAACCACGGAGGAATGTCCCATGCCCTACGTCGACGGTTTCGTGCTCGCGGTCCCCAAGGAGAATCTGGAGGCCTACAGGAAGGTCACCGAACTGGCCGGCAGCGTCTGGATGGATCACGGCGCGCTGAGCTACATGGAATGCGTCGCCGACGATGTGCCGGACGGCGAGGTGACCTCCTTCCTCAAGGCCGTGCAGGCCAAGCCGGACGAGGTCGTGTTCTTCTCCTGGATCACCTACCGGGACCGCGCCAGCCGCGACGAGATCAACGCCAAGGTCATGGCGGACCCGCGCCTGCAGGGGCCGAGCGAGATGCCGTTCGACGGCAAACGCATGATCTACGGCGGCTTCCAGAGCTTCACGATGATGCCGAACTGGGAAGCCTAGCGGATCGCCGGGGACATGCACCCTTCGGGAGCATGTCCCCTGCGTTTCGCGCCCTATTCCTTCGGCGGGGTCCGGTCGACGCTCATCGACTTCAGCGCCAGCCGGTCGCCCTCGACGGCGAGCTTGGCCTCGGCCATGCCGCCGGTGGGGCAGCAGTTGGCGTCGTCGTCCTTCCACAGGCCGGTGACCAGACTCAGGTCGGTCCAGTCGAACTGCACGCCCTTCCAGACGCCGAGCCCCTCGGGCAGCTGCTTGTTGAAGGCCGCCTGCCAGGCGTCGCGCTCCAGGTCTCGCCAGCCGCCCTGGACCGGCCGGAAGACCAGCTCGGCGTTGTAGGAGCCGGTGCCGCCGTGGCGCGAGGGAACGATCAGCAGCGGCCCGGCCGGGGTGCGGACGACTTCAGGCGTGCCGGGCAGGTCGCCCTCGAAGTTCCAGATCACCGGCTTCAGCCGGCCGCCCTCGTTGCGCAGCACGACCACGCCGCGGGTCCATTCGTCGTCGTTGGCCGGAACCTGGATCTGGTAGCTGAGGCCGCCGTACGGACCTGAGCCGGCCACCGTCCCGGAGCTGTCGACCTTGCATTTCTCCAGCGCCACGACGGCGCACTGCCGCGCCAGATCGCCGAGGGCGATGGAGGACGACCGGGCGCGTTCGCCCTGCTGCGCCTCGGCGGTCAGGCTCTCGATCTGCGCCTTGTAGAGGTCGGCCAGGGCGGGGACGTTGACCGTCTTTTCCGGCTTGCCCTCCTCGTCTCGGCCACGCCGGGCGAGGAAGTCGCGCTGCGTCGCCCGCAGGGTCACCGGCGCCGAGGTCGCGGCGGCGGCGCGGGCGTAGGCGGCGGCCATGTCGCGGTCGAGCTTGGCCAGCTGCGGAGACGCGCAGATCGCGCCCTCGACCGGGCTCTTGGCCTTGGCGCAATCGAAGCTCGGCCGTTCGGCGGCGAGGGCGGGGGCGGCGGAGCCGGCGACGAGCGCCAGCAACGCGGACGGCAGGATCGATCGAAGGCTCATGGCGCGAGAGTGCGCCCGAGCGCCTCCGCCAGCAAGGGCCTCAGCGCCGGGCCAGGTGCTCGCCCACGGCCTGGAAGGCCGGCAGGGTGACCGGGTCGTTGCCGGCGTTGGCCGCGATCGGGTGGGAGGAGAACCGGGCGATGACCATGCGGGCCGTCGGGTCGACGTAGAGGGACTGGCCGTAGACTCCGCGCGCCATGATCGCCCGGTGGGCGTTGTGGGTGATCCACCACATGCCGCGATAGCTCCAGCCCGGCAGCAGGCCGTAGCCCGCCTTGGCGAACCGGGCCGGATCGCCGCCGCCGAACAGGCTGTCGATGGCGGCGCTCGGGACGATCTGTCGACCCTGGGCGACGCCGCCGTCGAGCACCATCTGGCCGACCCGCGCCAGGTCGCGCAGGCCGGCGCTGAGGCCGCCGCCGGCGAACGGGACGCCGATCGAGTCGATGGTCATGTAGCCGTCCTGCTCGGCGCCGATCCGGCTCCAGATTCGCTCGGACAGCAGCTCGGCCGTCGACCGCCCGGTCGTCCGGGCCAGGATCCAGCCCAGGGCGTCGGTGTTGATGGTCTTGTAGGCGAAGGCCTCGCCGTGCTCGCCGTCCTTGGCGACGGTCCTCAGGTAGTCGAAGAAGGTGCGAGGGCCGGTGAAGCCCTCGGGCTTGGGCAGCGGGCTGGTGGCGGCCGAGTAGACCCAGACGTCGGCCTTGGGGTCGGCGTAGGTCTCGCTGTAGCGGAGGCCGGTGGTCATATCGAGCACCTGGCGGACCGTGGCGTCGCCGAAGGCGCTGCCGGCCAGCTCGGCGATGAGGTCGGCGACCGGTGCGTCGGGATCGAGCGCGCCTTCGACGATCAGGCTCTCGGCCAGCAGGCCCATCATCGACTTGGTGACCGAGAAGGCGCAGTGCTGGCCGGTCTCGGTCAGGGCGCCGGCGTAGGTCTCGTAGACGATGTCGCCGTCGTGCAGCACGACGAGGCCGTCGGTGTAGTTGGCCGCCAGGGACTCCGCCCAGGTTACGGGCGTCGCGCCGCCGATCGGGGTGAAGGTCAGGCCGTCGATGGCGTCGTCGATCCGCCGCCCCAGCGTCGAGGGCGCGCCCAGGCCGCGGCTGACCCCGGCCGTGGGGGCCAGCTGGCGCATGTGGCTGAAGGCCCAGCGCGACTTCGGGAACCGGAAAAGGTCCCGATCGGTCATCGCGATCACCCGGTCCGGCGCGGGCGGCGCGCCCTGCATCCAGCCCAGCGCGCGGGGATCGGAGGCGGCCGCGTCGGGGAAGGTCTCGGGCGGGGTCGAGGTCATGGGCGGTCCTCCAGAAACGCAGCGCTGCGACGGGTCAGTAACAACCTCCGGCCGGGGTCGGCCAGCCCGTCCTGTCGTCCGACCGGAAACAAACGGCTGGGCGAACGGCGGTCGCCGGGGTTAGCGTGGAACGCATGAGCCTCGCCGTCAGCAAGACTCTGCACAACTTGGCCGCCGCCTTCGCGATGGAGAGCCGGGCCGGTCGCCGCGCGCTGCGGCTGGTCGCCGCGGCGGAAGCAGAGGGGCGGACCGACGAGGCGGCGCTGCTCCGCTCGGCGGCCGAAGGCCGGCGCGGCCACGCCCAGGGCCATCTCGCCTTCATGGACGACCTTGCCGACGGACCGGCCGACAGCGTGGCCGACAGCCTGAAGACCGTGGCCGACGACGCCGAGCGGCACGCCGGCGTCTATGCCGGGATGGCGCGGTCGGCGCGGGAGGAAGGGCTCGAAGACATCGCCGACTGGTTCGAGACCCTGGCCAAGGCCGAGGCCGTGCGCGCCGACGGTCTCCGGCGCGCCCTGAGCCTGCTGGACTAGGGGCGGATCATGCCGGCGCCGCTGCACAGGATCATGCCGGAGGACCTCCTTCCCGCCGCCGTCTACGCGGTCCAGCGGCGGTCGCGACGGGCGACGCTGCTGCCGATGAAGCGCTTGCGCCGGGTGGACCTGGGGCCCGCTTGCGCCATCGGGTTCGAGAGCTACGACACGGTGCTCCTGCAGGTGCAGGAAACGCTGCTGGCCGAGGCGGGCGAGGGCGACGGAGTCGCGACCGCGCTGGCGGCCTACAACCCGCTGATCCCGCAGGGCGCCGAGTTGATCGCGACGGCGATGTTCGGGATCGACGACGATGTTCGGCGGGCCGCGATCCTGGCCCGCTTGGCCGGCGCCCGGGACTGCTTCTTCCTGCAGGTCGGCGGCGACCGTGTCCGAGCCCGGCCGCGAGACGAGATCGACGGCCCGCCCCGGGAGCGGGAGGAGGCGGCCGTGCACTTCCTGCGGTTTCGGCTCAGCGACGCCCAGAAGGCGGTGTTCCGCGACCCTGCGACCGTGATCGCCGTCGGCTGCGACCACGAGGCCTACGCCCATGTCGCCATGCTGAGCCCGGCTGCACGCGCGGAGCTGGCGCATGACCTGGCCTGGGACGCGGCCTGAGGGAAAATCGCGCCGGGCTTAATCTCGTCTTTGCCCTGGTCGGTCGACACTGTCGGCCCGCGGAGGCGACATGACCCGCACGAGCGCGAGCGAACGACAGCGTTGGGCCGCCATGGCCGAGGACCTCGCCGGCGTCGGCTACTGGTGGATGGACGCCGCCAGCCAGGCGATCCGCTGGTCGCCCAGCATGTTCCGGATCTTCGGTTTCGGGCCTGGCGCGGAGCCGCCGCTGGACATGGCCATGGCGCGGATCCATCCCGACGATCGCGCCGCCGCCGAGGCCAACCTCGCCCAGGCCCTGGCGGGGCAGGCCAGCGCCAGCGTGCTGCGCGTGGTCTGGCCCTCGGGCGAGGTGCGCAGCCTGGAGGGACGGGTCGCCTGCCAGATGGCCTCCGACGGCCGCGTGGCCGCGGTCTACGGCGCGGTGGTCGACCTGACCGCGCATGTCCGGGCGGAGCGGGAGCTGGCCGAGGCGCGCGACGCGGCCCAGGCCGCCGCCGCGGTGAAAGCCGAGTTCCTGGCCAACATGAGCCATGAGCTGCGCACGCCTCTCACCTCGGTGCTCGGCTTCTCGGCCCTGCTGTCCGAGCGCTGCAGCCTTGACGAGGAGGCCCAGAGCTATGTCGACCGCATCGCCTCGGCGAGCCGGGCCCTGCTGGCGACGGTCAACGACATCCTCGACTTCTCGAAGCTCGAGGCCGGGCAGGTCGAGATCAAGCCGCGGCCGGTCGACGTGGGCGGTCTGGCGCGCGAGACGTTGGAGCTGTTCTCGTCCCAGGCTCAGGAAAAGGGCCTGGCGCTGGAGCTGGCGGTCGACGCGGCCATGCCCGGGCGGCTGGTCGTGGATCCCGATCGCCTGCGTCAGATGCTGCTGAACCTGATCGGCAATGCCGTGAAGTTCACGCAGGAGGGCGCCGTGTCCATGGCGCTGCGCCACGATCCGTTCGGGGGCATGCTGGAGGTCGTCGTGCGCGACACCGGCCCAGGCCTGGACGAGGCGCAGCGCGCGCGGCTGTTCCAACGCTTCTCCCAGGTCGACGCCGGCTCGACCCGGCAGAACGGGGGCACGGGCCTGGGTCTGGCGATCTGCAAGGGGTTGGCCGAGGCGATGGGCGGCGGCATCGAGGTCCGCAGCCGTCCGGGCGTGGGCTCGGCCTTCCGCTTCCGCATCGCCGCGCCGGCCGCCGTGGAGGAGGCGGAGGCGGCTCAGCGCCTGCCCGTCGATGGGCCCGCCAAGGGCGTGCGGCTGCTGATCGTCGACGACCACCGGGTCAATCGCGAGCTGGCCGCCGCCATGCTGGCGCCCTGGGCGCCGTTGCTGGTCGAGGTCGGGGACGGCGAGAGCGCGGTGGCGGCCGCCGAGGGCCAGCCGTTCGACCTGATCCTCATGGACATTCGCATGCCGGGGCGGCTGGACGGCCCCGCCGCCGCAGAGCACATCCGATCCCGAAACGGCCCCAACCGCGACACGCCGATCCTGGCCTTCTCCGCCGACGCCGATGCGGAAGCCCTGCTGGCGACGGGCGCGCCGTTCGACGGCGTGATCGGCAAGCCCATCCTGGCCGCCGAGCTGGTCGCCGCCGTGGCCCGCTGGACCCGCGCTCGCCACGCCGCCTAGCGCCTGTCCTCAACACCGGTCGTCTCGATGGAGCTTGGACCCGGGAACGGGCGGACTCCGGGAGTCTCAGCGTCGCTTGTCCTTCCCACCGATTGGTGCTCTCACGAAAGACAAGTTTACAAAATAAACAAGTTGGCGTACTTCGCGGCCCTATCGGCCGCCGGGAGGGCGGCGTGGAGGATCCGATGACCTCGAACCAACCGGAGCGCCTGCATGCGCTCGACGCCGTCCGCGGCGGGGCGCTGCTGCTGGGCGTGGCCTTCCACGCGACGATGTCCTTCCTGCCCGGACAGCAGGTCTGGGTGGTCATGGACGCCGAGCGAAGCGCCGTGATGTCCGTGCTGTTCTTCTGGCTGCACATGTTCCGCATGGCGGCCTTCTTCCTGATCGCGGGCTTCTTCGGCCGCATGCTGCTGGAGCGGCGCGGGCTGAAGGGGTTCCTGGCGGACCGGAGCCGGCGGATCGTCCTGCCGCTGGTCGTGTTCTGGCCGGTCCTGTTCACCGCCATCGTGGCGGTGATGATCTGGGCGGCGGTCAAGGCCAACGGCGGGGCGGCGCCCTCGGGTCCGGCGTCGGGCTTCCCGAGCCTGCCGAACTTCCCGCTGACGCATCTGTGGTTCCTGTATGTGCTGCTGATCTTCTACGCGGCGGCGCTGCTCATCCGCGGCGGGCTGCGCCTGCTCGATCCCGGGGAAGCCGTGGCCGGCGTCGTCGACCGGATGATGCGCTGGATGGTCGAGCTTTGGCTGCCGGTGATGTTCGCCGCGCCGCTGGCCTTCGCCTTCTGGTCGGATCCGGCCTGGCTGGCCTGGTTCGGGATCATGACCCCCGACAGCTCGCTGATCCCCAATGTTCCGGCGCTGGTCGGCTACGGGACCGCGTTCGCCGCAGGATGGCTGCTGCATCGCCAGGCGAGCCTGCTGCAGGTCTGGACCGAGCGCTGGCCGATGCTGCTGGGCGTCGGGCTGGGCTGCGTCTCGACCTGCCTGGTCATGGTCGGGCTGGAGCCGGTGCTGACGCCGACGCCGCTGGGCCTGTCCAAGTTCGCCTACGCCTGCCTCTACGCGATGGGCGTGTTCTGCTGGACCTTCGGCCTGGCCGGGGCGGCGCAGCAGTTCCTGTCCGGCCACAGCCCCGCTCGGCGTTACGTCGCCGACGCCTCCTACTGGATCTACCTGATCCATGTGCCGGTGGTGATGGCGCTGCAGACCGTCGTCTCCGACCTCGCCTGGCCCTGGCCGGTGAAGTACGCCCTGGTGCTGGGCGCGGCGCTTGCCGTGGGTTTCGGCAGCTACCAGCTGCTGGTCCGGGGCACGGTCCTCGGCGGCTGGCTCAACGGCCGCCGTCACAAGCGGCTTGCCCACAAGCAGCTTGCCAAGGGACGCGGGCTCGTCCACGCCGAGGCGACAGGAGACGTCCCATGAGTCCCTCGCAAGATCCGTCGGCGGACGCCGCCCAGAGCGCGCGCGAAGACCTGGCCTTCCTCAAGGGGCTGGTCGATGGCGCCGGCCGCCACCAGGCGGCGACGGGCGCGGTGTTCGTCGCCGCCGGCCTGATCTACGGCCTGCAGATGCTCGGCCACTGGGGACAGGCGACCGGCTGGCTGACGCTCGGGCCGCTGGGCGGTTTGGTCCTGTCGCTCGGCCCGACCGTGCTGTTCCTGATCGTCCTGTGCGTCGTGCTGATCCGGGACCGCCGGGCGCCGCGCGGCGGGACGGCGTCCCGCGCCTTCCAGTCCGTGTTCGCCGCGGCCGGGACGACCAACCTGATCCTGATCGCCATCTTCGCCCCGGCGGCCCTGGGCGGCGGCGGGCTGAAGGTCTGGCTGTTCTACCCGGCCGTCGTCTTCGCCCTGCAGGGCGGGGCCTGGCTGGCGGCCTGGATGCTGACCCGGCGCTGGTGGATGGGCCTGACCGCGCTCGGCTGGTTCGCCTGCGCCATCGGCATGGGGCTGACCATCGGCCAGCTGAGCTACATCCTGATCGCCGCGGCCGGCCTGCTGCTGTGCATGGTGCTGCCCGGCTGGGCGATGATGCGCCAGGCCAGGACGGCCTGAGCCCCGTGCCGCGTCTCGACATCGGCAAGATCGACGAGGTCATCCACGGCCGCCTGCGGCTGGGGGTGATGGCCTATCTCGCCGACGCCGAGGTCGCCGACTTCACCGAGCTGAAGACCCTGCTCGAAGCCACCCAGGGCAACCTGTCGATCCACCTGCGCAAGCTGCAGGACGCCGGCTATGTCGAGATCGAGAAGAGCTTCGTCGGCCTCAAGCCCTTGACCCGGATCCGCATCACCGCCGCGGGCCGCCAGGCCTTCGGCGAGTACCTGGAGGCGATCGGCCGCCTGATAGGCTAGCAAACACCGGTCATCCCGGCGAAGGCCGGGACCCAGCTTCAGCCTCGGCGGCGGGTGTTTGTCTGTCGAACCAGCGCCCTACGATCTGGATCCCGCCTTCGCCGGGACGACCGGCCGGCCGGCTAGTGCAGCTTCAGACGGCCCGCGACCCGCTGCTGCAGCAGGCGCGCCAGGGCCAGGACGCCGGTGCGCACCACGCCCAGGATGGCCCGGTGGTGGTTCAGGTGCAGGCTCATGTAGACCCACTTGGCCACCAGCCCCTCGACGAAGAAGTTCGGCCCGCCGAGACCGCCCATCAGGGCGCCGACGCCGCGGTTCTCGCCCAGCGACACCAGCGAACCGAAGTCCTTGTAGACGAAGGGCCGGTCGATCCGGTGCTCGCGCATCTCGGCCCAGAGGACCTCGGCCAGGTAGTCGGCCTGCTGGTGGGCGGCCTGGGCGCGGGCGGGGACGGTCCGGCCCTCCTTCCAGGGGGCGGCGGCGCAGTCGCCCATGGCCCAGACGCCGGCCACCGGCGTGCGCAGCCGATCGTCGACGTCGAACTGGTTCAGACGATTCACCGGCAGGCCGAAGGCGGCGTTGGAGCCTGCGGCCTTCACCCCCGCGGCCCAGACGATCAGCTCGGCCTCGATGGTCCCGGCGCTGGTCGCCAGCCGCCCGTCCTCGACCGCCAGGACCTTGGTGTCGGTCAGCACCCGCACGCCCTTGCGCTCCAGGGCCGTGCGGGCCTGGTCGGAGGTCTTCTCGGGCAGGCCGCCGAGGATGCGCGGGGCCGCCTCGACGATGGCGATGTCCAGGCGGAAGCGCTGGTCGGCGCCGACGCCCTCCTCGAAGGCGGCGTGGGCTTCCAGGAGCTCGGCGGACAGCTCCACGCCCGTCGCTCCGCCGCCGACGATCGCCACGCCCAGCCGCCGCTCCGGCGCGAAGGCGGCGCGGGTGAAGGCGGCCAGCAGGCGGCGGTGAAAACGTTCGGCGTCCTCCGTCCGCTCCAGCAGATGGGCGTGCTCGGCCGCGCCGGGGGTGTCGAACAGGTTCGAGCCGCTGCCCATCGCCAGGACGCAGCGGGTGAAGGTCAGGGTCCGCTCGGGGATCAGCTGTTCGCCGTCGTCGTCCCGCAGCTCGCCCAGGGTCAGCCGCCGGCCGGCCGGGGCGAAGGCGGTCAGCTCGCCGAGGGCGAAGGCGAAGTGGTTGCGACGGCCCAGCACCGTGTAGGACAGCCCCTCCTGGTGGGCGTCCAGGGTGCCGGCGGCGACCTCGTGCAGGGTCGGCTTCCAGATGTGGTAGACGCTGCGGTCGACCAGCAGCACCCGCTCGGGTCCCCGTCGACGGCCCAGCTTTCGGCCCAGCCTGGCCGCCAGCTCCAGTCCCCCGGCGCCGCCGCCGACGATCACGGTGTCGTAGTGCATGGATGGCCTCGATCCTGCCCGCGCCGTGTCCATAGCGCCACGTTCGACGACTGTCGCGCGCGATCCTTGTGGACGGTCCCGCGAAGACTCTAGCCAGGCGGGAAAATCGACCGCAGGGTGATGGGTCTGTTCAGTCCGATTTGTCCGAGGGGGGACATTCCCATGAGCGCCGCAAACCGGTCCATCCTCCTGTGCGCCAGCGCCCTGGCGAGCGCCGTCAGCCTGCAGGCCCTTCCGGCCCTGGCCCAGGAGGCCCAGGTCTCCGAAGTCGTCGTCACCGGCTCGCGCATCGCCCGCAAGGACTACGTCTCCGAGAGCCCGATCGTCACCGTCGGCCAGGACCAGATCGCCGCGGTCGGGATGACCACGATCGAGAACACGCTCAACCAGCTGCCGCAGTTCACGGCGTCCAACGGCGCGGGGACCAACACCACCAACTTCGTGACGACGCCCGGCCAGTCCTACGCCAACCTTCGCGGCCTGACGCCGGTGCGGACCCTGGTCCTGGTCGACGGCCGCCGCGTGGTCGCCGGCAACCCCAACGGCGTGGTCGACCTGAACACGGTGCCGACCTTCCTGGTCGACTCGGTCGAGACGATCACCGGCGGGGCCTCGGCGGTCTATGGCTCGGACGCCATCGCCGGGGTGGTCAACATCAAGCTCAAGCGCGACTTCGAAGGCTTCCAGGCCGACGCCCAGTACGGGCAGACCAGCGCCGGCGACGGCGGCCAGACCAGCCTGGCCATCGCCGGGGGGCTGGATATCAACGACGGGCGCGGGAACCTGTCGGTGGCCCTGACCTACGACAAGCGCGAGGGCTTGTTCGCGTCGGACCGCGACTGGGCGGCCATCGGCTACAGCATCCTGAACACCGGCCTGACGCCCTCGGGCGCCGCGACCATCCCGGACGGGCGCTACGATCCGACCTCCAACGCCGCCGGCGCCGCGAACCTGCCTACCCAGGCGGCCCTGGATCTGGTGTTCGGCGGCTACGGCGTCGCCCCGGGGACGGTGGCTCGCAACAGCACCATCAGCTTCAACGCCGACGGCACGCTGTTCACCACGGCTCCGGTCCGCAACTACCGCGGTCAGCAGACGCCCGGCTTCTCCGCGGCCAACTACACCTTCAACAGCGCCGACTACCGCTATCTGAGCCTGCCGCTGGAACGCTACTCGCTGTTCGCCCAGGGCCATTACGATCTCAACGAGAGCATCGAGGCCTACGGGACCGCCTCGTACACGACCTACGACGTCTCGCGGCAGCTCGGCCCGGCCTCGGCCTCCGATGGGGCCTTCCCGGGACCGGACATCGTCATGCCGGTGACCAATCCCTACATCCCGGCCGACCTGCGCACCCTGCTGGCCTCGCGTCCGACGCCGGGCGCGGACTTCTATCCCCGCCGCGCGTTCAACGAGGTCGGCGGCCGCCTGTCGGAGAACACCTACGAGACGCTCCAGCTCGTCGCGGGTCTGCGCGGCGACTTCGGCGGCGGCAACGACTGGCGGTGGGACTTCTACGTCTCCTACGGCGAGATGAATCACGACGAAAAGCAGTTCGGGAACGTCAGCCGGGCGGCGATGCGGCAGCTGACCTTCGCGGCCGACGGCGGCGTGGCGCTCTGCGGCGGGTTCAACATCTTCGGCGCCGGCAAGATCAGCCCCGGCTGCGCCAAGTTCATCTCGCGCGACGTCAGCAACACCACGACCATCGAGCAGACCATCGCCGAGGGCTACGTCACCGGCACGGTCTATGAACTGCCCGCCGGCCCGCTGAAGGCCTCCATCGGCGCCCAGGCGCGCAACGACCGCTTCGACTACAAGCCCGACGCCCTGCTGCAGGGGCCGGACATCGTCGGCTTCAACCCGGCCGTTCCGGTGACCGGCGAGATCAACTCGCGCGAATTCTACGCCGAGTTCCTGATCCCGGTGCTGGCCGACCTGCCCTTCGCCAAGAGCCTGGACATCAACCTCGGCGGCCGGATCGCCAACTACAACACCATCGGCCAGACCAGCGCCTGGAAGGCGGACTTCACCTGGAGTCCGGTCGACCGTCTGCTGGTTCGCGGCGGCGCCCAGAAGGCGGTCCGCGCCCCGAACGTGGCCGAGCTGTA
This sequence comes from Caulobacter mirabilis, assembly GCF_002749615.1. Taxonomy (GTDB): domain Bacteria; phylum Pseudomonadota; class Alphaproteobacteria; order Caulobacterales; family Caulobacteraceae; genus Caulobacter; species Caulobacter mirabilis. The sequence goes on along the minus strand of NZ_CP024201.1, from coordinate 3,950,220 downwards.
CTCGCCGGTTTCGTTGGGTTTCAGCGGCATCGGCACGCCGGGCGCGGGCACGACCGCCGGCGACCCCTGCGACGACCGTTCCTCGTTCCGCACCGGCCCGAACGCGACCAAGGTGCTGGCGCTCTGCCAGGCCCAGGGCGTCACGACCCCCTTCACCCAGCCCTCGACCCAGGTCGAGATCCTCGGCGGCGGCAATCCGGACCTTCGCGAAGAGACCGCCAACAGCTGGACCCTGGGTCTGGTGTGGGCGCCGCAGTTCGACGCGGCGCTGCTGCGGCGTCTCAGCCTGTCGCTGGACTACTACAACATCGAGGTGGAGGACGCGGTCGGGACCCTGGGCGTCTCGGTGATCGTGCCGGCCTGCTTCAACGCCGACGGCAGCAACCCCAACTTCGATCCGAACAACTTCTACTGCCAGCTGTTCGACCGTCTGCCGGCCGGCGGCATCACCCGGGTGCAGCTGAACCAGATCAACCTCGCGGCCATCAAGACCACCGGCTACGACTTCCAGCTGGACTGGGGCGTCGACCTGCCGGAGCTCGGTCTTCCGGACGGCGCCGGCAAGCTCGACATCAACCTGGTGGTCAGCAAGCTCGACAGCTACGAGCGCCAGAACCGCCCGGGCGCGGCCTTCGTCGACTACGCCGGCAGCATCGGCGGCGACCTGAGCGGCGGAGCCTTCCCGGAGTGGAAGTCGGTGGCCTCGGCGACCTGGGCGGTCGGTCCGGCCAAGCTGACGGCGCGGTGGCGTCATCTGGACGGCATGCAGGACGCTCGCAGCATCCCGGTGTTCAGCCCGACCGCGCTGGACACGCCCAACTACGACCTGTTCGACGTGATGGGCAGCTGGGCGTTCGAAGCCCCGGCCAGGATCACCGTCCGGCTGGGCGTCAACAACCTGACCGACGAGACGCCGCCCTACTACACCAGCTACAGCAACTCCAACACCGACCCGAGCACCTACGACATCCTCGGCCGGCGTTGGTTCGCCGGGGTCGGGGTGAAGTTCTAGGTTGCTGGGGGGCATGCTCCGAAGGTGCGTGTCCCCGATCATACGGCCAGTAAGGGGACACGCACCGGCTCCGCTGGAGCATGTCCCCTATGGCCTACTTCCAGGATTCCAGGTCCTTCTTGAGCTGTTCGCTCGTCGCCTTCTCCTGCTCGGGCGGGACCGGGACCTTGTCGGCGTCGCGGGCGGCGGCCTCCTGCTTCGCCTGCAGGTCGGCGTCGACGGGCTCGGCCTTGCCGCAGGCGGCGAGCGGGGCGACGGCGAGGACCAGGGCGATGAGGGCGTGGCGACGCATGAAGGCTTCCTAGGCTGCTGTCTTGCTCAATGGCCCGCGGCGGGCGTCGTTCCATAGCCGCCGGGCCGCCATGAAGGAAAGCCGGCAAACGAAAAGGCCCCGGATCGCTCCGGGGCCCCTTTGCCGTTTGTTGCTCCGCCTACTGGCAGGCGAGGCATTCCTCGTAGTCGGTCTTGGCGGCCGAGGCCATGTCGACCACGTCGTTCGAGGCGGTCTCGGCGCCGGCGTGCGCGGCGCGCTGCACCGACTTGGAGCGCAGATAGTAGAGGCTCTTCATGCCCCGCTCCCAGGCCTGCCAGTGCAGCATGTGCAGGTCCCACTTGTCGACGTCGCCCGGCAGGAAGACGTTGACCGACTGGCTCTGGCAGATGTCCGGCGTGCGGTCGGCGGCCAGTTCGATGACCCAGCGTTGGTCGATCTCGAACGCCGTCTTGTAGACGTCCTTGTCGTCCTGGCTGAGGAAGTCGAGGTGCTGCACCGAGCCCTCGTTCTCCAGGATGCTGTCCCAGACCGCCGGGGTGTTCCGACCCTTCTCCTCGAGCAGGGCCTCCAGGTAGGGGTTCCGCACCGCGAACGAGCCCGACAGGGTCTTGTGGGTGTAGATATTGGCCGGGATCGGCTCGATGCCCGCCGAGGTGCCGCCGCAGATGATCGAGATCGAGGCGGTCGGGGCGATGGCCAGCTTGTGCGAGAAGCGCTCCATCACGCCGCGGTCGGCGGCGTCGGGGCAGGGGCCCTTCTCCTCGGCCAGCTTGACCGACGCCTTGTCGGCTTCACGGCGCAGGTGCTTGAAGAGCCGCATGTTCCAGCTCTTGGCCAGGGCGCTCTCGAACGGGACGTTCTGCGCCTGCAGGAAGCTGTGGAAGCCCATCAGGCCCAGGCCGACCGAACGCTCGCGCTGGGCGGCATAGACGGCGGCCTTGGCGTCGACCGGCGCGCGCTGGATGAAGTCCTCCAGCACGTTGTCGAGGAAGCGCATGACGTCCTCGATGAAGCGGGGCTCGTCGCGCCACTCCAGGAAGGTCTCGGCGTTGACCGACGACAGGCAGCAGACCGCGGTCCGCTCCCTGCCCAGGTGGTCCGTGCCGGTGTGCAACATGATCTCGCTGCACAGGTTCGACTGGCGGACCTTGAGGCCGAGGTCGCGCTGGTGCGCCGGCATCGCCTTGTTCACGTGATCGGAGAAGATCAGGTAGGGCTCGCCGGTCTGCAGGCGCAGCTCCAGGACCTTCTGCCACAGGGCGCGGGCGTCGACCTCGCGCAGGACTTCGCCGGTCTTGGGCGAGCGCAGGCCGAACTTCTCGCCGTCGCGGACGGCGAACATGAACTCGTCGGTGATCGAGATGCCGTGGTGCAGGTTCAGGGACTTGCGGTTGAAGTCGCCCGACGGCTTGCGGATCTCGAGGAACTCTTCGATCTCAGGGTGGTGGATGTCGAGGTACACCGCCGCCGAGCCGCGGCGCAGGCTGCCCTGGCTGATCGCCAGCGTCAGGCTGTCCATCACGCGGATGAAGGGGATGATGCCGCTGGTCTGGCCGGCGCCCTTGACCTTCTCGCCGATCGACCGGACGCCGCCCCAGTAGGTGCCGATGCCGCCGCCGTTGGCCGCGAGCCAGACGTTCTCATTCCAGGTGTCGACGATGCCGTTCAGCGAGTCGCCGACGGCGTTCAGGAAGCAGCTGATCGGCAGGCCGCGGTCGGCGCCGCCGTTCGACAGCACCGGGGTCGCCGGCATGAACCACAGGCGGCTCATGTAGTCGTAGACGCGCTGGGCGTGCTCGGCGTCGTCGGCGAAGGCCGTGGCGACGCGCGCGAACATGTCCTGGTAGGACTCGCCCGGCAGCAGGTAGCGATCCTCGAGCGTCGTCTTGCCAAAGTCGGTCAGCAGCGCATCGCGCGAACGGTCGACCTCGACCTTCTGAACCAGAGCCAGCTGGGGTCGATCCCCACCGGTCCAGGCGGCGTCTCCTGCCGCTTCACCGAGGGGAATTTGCCGCGCCGCGTCGCCCATCATGACCTTAAAATCCGTGACTGATCATGGAGTTCGCAGGCGACGTTCCCGCCTGCTGGCCCCTAGATGTAGTGGGCGTTGCGCCCCCTGAACCCACTATATGGGGCCATGACGGCTAATGACTCGTCAACGGCCAGAACGTCCGTCGGGCGACTTTTTTCGTTAGCAACCTGTTAACAGTGCGAACAACCCGAACGGGGTCAAAGGGTTGCATCGCGAGCCGCGACGCCAGGTCGCGGCAGTGTGAACAGATCGCTCGCCCGATACGCGAACCGACGGATTCCAAAACCTCGGGCCGACCGCAGTTGCCAGCGGCGCGATGGACCCCTAATAGACCATCCGTCACTGGGGAGTAGCCGGCTGCGCCCATCAGCAGCGGACGCGTCAACAGACTTGGGGATCTTATCCCCATGGCGTGTCCAGTCCGAAAGGACCTGGCGAGACCTTTGGCTATCGCGCGCGGCCTGCGGGGCCGAGGGCGCGAGACGCCATAGGTCCATCTGCTCGGCCCCGCGCGACGTGTGATTCTCATGGAAGCCTTCCTCGTCTCCACCGGCCTCGTGGCCATCGCGGAGATCGGCGACAAGACGATGCTGCTGGCCATCGTTCTCGCCGCGCGATTCCGAAAGCCCTGGCCGATCCTGGCCGGCATCCTGGCCGCCACCCTGGCCAACCACGCCCTCGCCGCCACGGTCGGCGCCCTGGCCGGCGAGTTCCTGCAGGGGCCGTGGATGAAGTGGGTGCTGGGCGTGCTGTTCATCGGCTTCGCCGGCTGGGCCCTGATCCCCGACAAGTTCGAGGACAGCGAGGCGCCCAGCACGATGAAGGCCGGCTCGGTCTTCCTGACCACGCTGGTGGCCTTCTTCCTCGTGGAGATGGGCGACAAGACCCAGGTGGCCACGGCTGCTCTGGCGGCGCGCTTCGAGCAGATCCTGCTGGTCACCGCCGGCACCACCTTCGGGATGATGCTGGCCAACGCCCCGGCGGTGTTCATCGGCGAGGCGGCGGCCCAGCGCCTGCCGCTGAAGTACATCCGCTGGGCGGCCGCGGCCTGCTTCGCGGCGATCGGGGTCTGGATCCTGATCGCCGGCTAAGCGAGGTCTGCGCCTACTCGTGAGGGGGCCTGGCCGGGACCTTCCGGTCGCCCCCGAACGTCCAGATCAGGAAGGCCGTGAACAGGGAGGCGGAGCCGCCCACGATCATGGCCTGGGTCACGCCCACATGGTCGACCAGCAGGCCGCCCAGCAGGGCCCCCGACGCCAGGGCGACCTGGAAGGTGGTCACCAGCAGCGCGCCGCTGGTCTCCATGGCCTCGGGCGCGGCCTTGAACATCCAGGTCTGGATGCAGATCGGCATGGCGCCGAAGGCCAGGCCCCAGAAGGCGATCGCGATCGAGGCCGCCAGCTGGTCGCCGCCGAACGCCGCCAGCCCCAGCACGGCCGAACCCATCGAGAGGGCCATGACGACCTTGGTGGCGCGGACGCTCTTCTCCAGCGCCAGCCCGCCCAGGAAGTTGCCGACCAGGCCGCCGGCGCCGAACAGCAGCAGCAGGCCGGTGATCTGGCCGGCGTTCATGTGCGAGACCTGCTGCAGGAACGGCTGGACGTAGGTGTAGGAGGCGAAGTGGCCGCCGGCCAGGAACAGCGCCGCCAGCAGGCCCAAACGGGCCTTGGGCACGGCGAAGGGCGCGATCAGGTTGCGGGCGGTGGTCTTCTGGTTCTGCGGCATCGGCGGCAGGAAGATCAGCTGGGCGACCAGGGCGAGGACGGCGACGCCGGCGGCGATTCCGAAGGCGGCGCGCCAGCCGGCCAGCTCGCCGATCAGGGAGCCGGCGGGGACGCCGCAGACGGTGCCGACCGAGACGCCGGCGAAGATGATGGCGACGGCGCGCGGACCCTTGGCCTCGCCGGCCAGCCGCATGCCGAGCGCGCCGGCCATGGCCCAGAAGCCGCCGACGGCCACGCCCATCAGGGTGCGTCCGGCGACCAGCATCTCCAGGCTGGTCGCGAAGGTGGAGATCAGGTTCGAGCCGACCAGCAGCGCGATCAGGCCGAGCAGCAGGGCGCGCCGGTCGAGCGAACCGGCGCCGATGGCGATCAGCGGGGCGGCCACGGCGGCGACCAGGCCGGGCACGGTCACCGACAGTCCGGCGGCGCCCTCGGTCACCTTGAGGCTGGCGGCGATGTCGGTCAGCAGCCCGACCGGCAGGAACTCGCTGGTGACCAGCACGAAGGTGCCGACGGCGATCGACAGGACGGCCAGCAGCCAGGGCTGGGCCTCGGTCGTGGGCGCAAGGGCGGATGCGCGGTCGAGCGTCTCGACCGCGGCGTCTTGAACAGGCGGCGTCACGGAAATCCCTCCAGGTACGCTTACAGACGAAAGGGGCCCCGACGCCGTGACGCCGGGGCCAAGGTTCAGGCGACGGCGCCGCCGTCGACGTTCAGGGTCGTTCCGGTGATGAAACTGGCCGACGGACTGGCCAGGAAGGCCACGGCGGCGGCGACTTCCTCGGCCCGGCCGTAGCGACCGAGGGCGACGCCCTGCTTCTGGTTCTCGGCGTGGTCGCCGTCGGCCGGATTCATGTCGGTGTCGATCGGGCCTGGCTGGACGACGTTGACCGTGATCCCGCGAAGGCCCAGGTCTCGCGCCCAGACGCGGCTGTAGCCGGCGACGGCGGCCTTGGTGGCCGAGTAGTCGCCCAGGGTCTCCCAGCCGCGATCGCCGCAGATCGAGCCGATGGTGATGACCCGGCCCTCGTCGGGCAGCAGCGGGGCGGCGGTGCGAACCGCCGTGGCCACGGCCTTGACGTTGATGGCGTACTGGCGCTCGAAGGCGTCCAGGTCGTTGGCGGCCTGGTCGACCGCGCCGGTGACGAAGACGCCGGCGTTGTTGACCAGGATGTCCAGCCGGCCGAAGCGATCCGCGGCCGTGCGCACCAGCTGCTCGACCTGGGCGGCGTCGGCCTGGTCGGCCTGGATGGCCTCGGCGCGGACGCCCTTGGCCTGGAGCTCGGCGACGACGGCCTGGGCCTTGTCGGGCGAGGCGCTGTAGCTGACGACCACGTCGGCGCCGTCGTCGGCCAGTTTGCGCGCGATCGCCGCGCCGATGCCGCGCGACGCGCCGGTGACCAGGGCGACCTTGCCGGAAAGCGGTTTGCTCATGGAAATGATCCTCGTAGGAGCGTCCAGACCCGCTCGCTGCGAGTTCTGTAACGGTCGCTACAGATGGAAACTGGATATCCGTCCGCAAGGCCATTATGTAATGGTCGCTAAAATTTATTTCGGAGGATGATCCGGCGATGGGCAGACCCCGCGCCTTTGACCGGGACCAGGCGATCGAACAGGCGATGGACGTCTTCTGGCGTCATGGCTACGAGGGCGCGTCCATGGCCGAGCTGACCGACGCCATGGGGATCAACCCGCCCAGCGTCTACGGCGCCTTCGGCAACAAGGAAGGGCTGTTCCGGGCCGTCCTGGACCGCTACGCCGAGGGGCGGGCGGACTTCATGGATGATGTCCTGAGCGCCCCGACCTCGCGCCAGGTCGTCGAGCGCTACCTGCGCGGTTCGGCCGAGCTGGCGCTGGAGCCGAAGAAGCCGGCCGGCTGCCTGGTCCTGCAGAGCGGGCTCACCTGCGGCAAGGGCGGCGAGGCGGTGGTCGAGGAGCTGACCGAGCGCCGTCGCGACCCGGAATGCCGGCTGAAGACCCGGTTCGAACGGGCCCGGGACGAGGGCGACCTGCCGCGCGGCCTCGATCCCCTGACGCTGGCCCGCTACCTGGTGGCGGTGAACAACGGCCTGTGCGTCCAGGCGACGGGCGGCGCCACGCGCAGGGACCTGCAGCAGGTGGCCGAGATGGCGCTGCGGGCCTGGCCGGGGAACTGATAGAAGCATCGGCGTTCAACAGCGCCAGGAAACGCCGATGCCCGCCTTCGTGATCATGCTCCGCGACGAGACCCTCGATCCCGAGGAATTCGCGACCTACGGCAAGAAGGCGCCGGCCGCCCGCGGCGAGCACAAGATCACGCCGCGCGCCTTCTACGGAAAGCACGAGGTCCTGGAGGGCGACGACGTCGAGGGCGCGGTGATCCTGGAGTTCCCGACCTTCGAGGAGGCCAAGGCCTGGTACGACAGCCCCGCCTACCAGGAAGCGCTGCAGCACCGCCTGAAGGGCGCGACGTACCGGGTGCTCATCGTCCAGGGGGTGTAGCCGCCGGGGACATGCTCCCGCAGGGTGCGGGTCCCCGTCGATGCGCTCGATCGCGGTGCGTGGTTCGAGACGCTCGCCTGAAGCTCGCTCCTCACCATGACGAATACTGAGTTCGTCATCCTGAGGAGCGGACCCTCAGGTCCGCGTCTCGAAGGACGCAGGGCGCATCCGCCCTACGCCGCCTTCAGCGCGCCCAGGCGGCCGATCGAGGCTTCGGCCTCGGCCATGATGCGGCGGACGATCTCGCCGGCCGGAAGGACGTCGTGGACGCCGCCGGCGCTCTGGCCCATGGCGAAGCAGGACTTGTCCGCGTCCAGGCCCTCGATCTGGCCGCCGATGCCGCCCAGGGCCCCGTTGCGGACGCTGATGCCGGCCTGCATCGGGAAGGGCTGGATGTCCTGCGGACGGCTCTCCCAATCCTCGACGTAGGGGTTCTTCTTCACCCGCATCGGCTTGCCGCTGTAGCAGCGGGTGCGGACGGTGTCCTCGTCCGAGGCCTCGACGATGGTCTGGCGGTACATGTCGCCGGCATGGGCCTCGGCGCTGGCGATGAAGCGGGTCCCCATCCAGACGCCCTGGGCGCCCAGCGCCAGGCAGGCGGCCAGGCCGCGGCCGTCGTACAGGCCGCCGGCGCCGACCACCGGGATCTTCACCGCCTCGACCGCCTGGGCGACCAGGGGCAGGGTGCCGACGAGACCGGTGTGGCCGCCGCCTTCGCCGCCCTGGCAGATGACCGCGTCGCAGCCGGCCTGTTCGGCCTTCACCGCGTGCTTCACGGCCCCGCAGACGACCATCACCTTCAGACCGGCCTTCTTGAGCTTCTCCATGATCGGCATGGGCACGCCCAGGCCGGCCACGAAGGACGAGGCGCCTTCCTCGATGATCACGTCGACGCTGGCGGTCAGGCTCTCGGGGCTGGCGGCCAGCAGGTCGACGCCGAACGGCTTGTCGGTCAGCGACCGGACCTTGCGCATCTGGTCGCGGATGAACTCCGGCTGGGTGCCGGCCATGCCGAGCACGCCGTAGCCGCCGGCGTTGCTGACCGCCGCCGCCAGCTCGGCGTAGGACACCCCGCCCATGCCGGCGAGAAGGATGGGATGCTCGACGCCGAGCAGGTCGCAGAGAGGCGTGTGGAGGGACATGGCGCGTTTCCTGGGTCTTGTTTGAAGACCATCCTGCCGCTCAGAGCGGACGGGTCAATGGTGACGCCGCGTCAGGTTCTTGAAGCCTCTCCCCATGGGAGAGGGGGACCATGCGAAGCATGGTGGAGAGGGCCTTCGGCGTTGGACCCCCTCCACCATCCCTGCGGGATGGTCCCCCTCCCCCAAGAGGGGAGGATCCTGACGTCAGAAAATCGCATACCCCCGTCGACGACGAAGGTGTCGCCCGAGTGGTAGCTGCTGGCGTCCGAGGCCAGGTAGACGGCCACGCCGCCGAAGTCCTTCGGCTCGCCCCAGCGGCGGGCGGGAACGCGGCTGATGACCTTGTCGGTGAAGGCGTCGTTGCCCTGGGCGCCGGCGGTCATGTCGGTGGCGATCCAGCCTGGCAGGATGGCGTTGGCGCGCACGCCGTAGCGGGCGTGTTCGACCGCCACGGCCTTCATCATCGAGATCACCGCGCCCTTGGTGGCGGCGTAGGCCTCGTTGCGGCCGGCGCCCTCGATGGCGGCCAGCGAGGCGATGCCGACGATCGAGCCGCCGGGGTCGCCGGCCTTGGCCCGCTCGACCATGTGCTTGCAGGCTTCGCGGAAGGTCCAGAACACGCCGTCCTGGTTGACCGACAGCACCCGGCGGTAGGTCTCGGTGTCCATCTCGACGAAGGAGCGCGACAGGGCGCCGATGCCGGCGTTGGCGATGACGGTGTCGACCCGGCCCATGGCCGCGACCGCTTCCTGCATGCCCGCGACCACAGCCGCCTCATTTGCGACGTCGACGACCTGGGCCTTCACCCGCACGCCATGTTGGGTCAGTTGGCCCTCGGCCTCCAGGTTGCGCTCGGCGTTCGAGCCCCAGATCACGATGTCCGAGCCGGACGCGGCCAGCGCCTCGGCCATGCCCAGGCCGATGCCGCGATTGCCGCCGGTCACCAGCGAGACCTTTCCGGTCAGGTCGAAAGGCTTGTAGGCCATGGCGTCGTCTCTCCCGTCGTCTGAAACAGTCGTTTGGACGTCAGGAAGGCGAGTGACGCGGGGTCCGTCAAGCGGCGAAGCGGTCGAACGCCTGGGCGATCACCTGGCGGGTCAGGTCCCATTCGACCGCCGCCATGGCCTCCTCACGGGTGAAGAAGCGCGCCTCGGCGGCGTCGTCGCCAGCCACGGGCTCGCCGCCCGTCCACCGGGCCGCGTAGTCGATCATCACGAAGTGCCGGGTCGTCTCGCCGGTCTCGCGCGAGGTGAAGACGCCGTCGACCACGTCGAGCAGGCCGGTCAGTTCGGCGTCGACGCCGGTCTCCTCCTTCAGCTCCCGCAGGGCGGCCTGGGTCACCGGCTCAGCCCATTCGATGCGGCCGCCGGGCAGGCTCCATTGGCCGAGGCGAGGCGGGGTGCCGCGCTTGATCAGCAGGACCTTGTCGTCCTTCAGGCAGACGACGCCGACGGTGGGGACCGGGCGTTGGAGAGGCGCGGTCGTACTCACAGGAACTCGGCTTTCAGGTCGACGCTGGACTGGACGCCGACGGACTTCAGGTTCTTCGCCAGCCAGTCGTCCGCGGCCTGCCGGCCCCGCTCGCGCAGGTCGGTCAGAAAGCTCCAGTCCGTCTTGAACTTCGTCGCCATGGTCAGATCGCTCAGGCGGCCGTCGGCCCCGATGGCGTGGACGAACATCCGGCGATAACGGCCTCTGGCGTTCTCCTTGAGCAGTCCGTCGTCGAGCAGCTTCTGGACGAAGGCGACGGCGCGAAGCTCCGCGGACAGGGCGGCGTTGAAGGTGATCTCGTTCAACCGGTCCATGATCTCGCTCGGCGTCTTGGGCAGGTCCTCGCGGATGAAGGGGTTCAGGGCGACGATCAGCAGGTCGTTGGGCGTGTCGGCGTAGAACAGCGGCCACAGCGGCGGGTTGGCCAGATAGCCGCCGTCCCAGTAGGGCTCGCCGTCGATCTCCACCGCGTGGAACAGCGTGGGCAGGCAGGCAGAGGCCAGCAGATGCTCGACCGTGAGGGACTCGCCCTTGAAGATCTTGGCCTTGCCCGTGCGGACGCCGGTGGCCGAGACGTAGAGCTTGACGGGCGATCGGCGGACCGCTTCGAAGTCGACCGTCTTCTCCAGCACCTCGCGCAGGGGGTTCAGGTTGAACGGGTTGAACTCGTAGGGGCTCAGGGCGCCGGTCAGGCTCTCCGCCCAGCGCCAGGCCGGCGTCTCGCGCAGCCAGTCCGGCGTCAGCATGGAGGTCCAGACGCTGGAGTCGCCGAACACCGTGCCGTTGCGGCCGTCGGAATTGCTGACGCCGCGCCAGAAGGCCGCCAGGGTCTCCTGGGCGCCTTGCCGGCCGCCGGCGGCCAGGCCGCTGATCAGGCAGGCGCCGTTCATGGCCCCGGCGGAGGCGGCCGTGACCGCGCCGATCTCCAGCTTCTTTTCGTCGAGCAGCCGATCGATGACGCCCCATTCGAAGGCGCCGTGCGAACCGCCGCCTTGAAGCCCCAGGCTGATCGGCCTGGGCTCTATGGGGCGGGGCTTCACGCGGCCGTCCAGCCGCCGTCGACCGGCAAGGCCGCGCCGTTCACCGACGCCCCCGCGTCGGAGGCCAGGTACAGCAGCAGCCCGGCCAGCTGCTCGACAGTGACGAACTGCTTGGTCGGCTGGGCCGCCAGGATGACGTCCTTGATCACGGCCTCCTCGCTGATGCCGCGGGCCTTGGCCTGGTCGGCGATCTGTCCCTCGACCAGCGGCGTCTTCACATAGCCGGGGCAGATGGCGTTGGCGGTGATGCCCTGCTGGGCGACTTCGAGGGCGATGGTCTTGGTCAGGCCGATGACGCCGTGCTTGGCGGCGACATAGGCGCTCTTGAACGGCGAGGCGACCAGGCCGTGGGCCGAGGCGATGTTGACGATCCGGCCATGGCCGGCCGCCCGCATCGGCGGGATCGCCGCCTTGGACGCGTGGAAGGCCGAGCTCAGGTTGATGCCGATGATCCGGTCCCACCACTCGGTCGGGAACTCGTCCACCGGCGCGACGTGCTGGACGCCGGCGTTGTTGACCAGGATGTCCAGTCGGCCGAAGGCGTTGCGGGTCGAGCTGACCATGTCGGCGATGCGGTGCGGCTGGGTCATGTCGGCGTCGTGGTAGAGCACCTCGACGCCGTTGCGGGCCGACAGGCCGGCGCGGGTGGCCTCGATGGCGTCGCGGTCGCCCAGGCCGTTGATCACGACATTGACGCCGTGCTGGGCGAGAGCCTCGGCGAGTCCGAGCCCGATGCCGCTGGTCGAGCCGGTGACGATGGCCACCTGGCCCTTGAGCCCGTAATCCATGGCGTGCGCTTTCTTGTTATGTTGCGGCGCAACATAAACCAGGCCGCCGCTCGTCGCGAGCGGTATAATTCGCCCGGCGGTGAAAGGTTTCTAGGCCGTGGCCTGCTGTCGCAGGAACACCCAGTCGGCCTCGGACGACAGGTCCTTGCGGAAGCCGTAGCCGGCGATGTCGAAGGCCTTCAGGTCGGCGGCCTTGTCGATGCGGTTGTCGATGGCGTAGCGGGCCATCATCCCGCGGGCCTTCTTGGCGAAGAAGCTGATCTGCTTGGCGACGCCCGCCTTCTCCTCGAGGAAGCGACAGGTGATCACCGGCAGGGTCAGGGCCCTGGCGTCGACGGCGCCGAAGTACTCCTGGCTCGCCAGGTTCACCAACGTCCGGTCCTTGTGGCCCTCGGCGGCTTCGTTCAGGGCCAGGGCGATCCGGTCGCCCCAGAAGTCGTACAGGCTACGGCCCCGCTTGGTCTTCAGTCGCGTGCCCATCTCCAGGCGATAGGGCTGGATGGCGTCGGCAGGCCGCAGCAGGCCGTAGAGACCCGACAGGATACGCAGGTGGTTCTGGGTCCAGGTGAAGGCCTTCGGATCCAGGCTGCGGGCGTCCAGGCCCGAATAGACGTCGCCGTTGAAGGCGATGGCCGCCTGCAGTCCATCCTCGACCGCGGGGTCGAAAGCCTGGAAGCGCTCGTAGTTCAGCTGGGCCAGGGGCTCGGAGATGTCCATCAGCCGGCGCAGGTCGGCCGCGCGCAGCTTGCGCGTCACCCCGTCGAGGACGGCGATGTCGTCCTTCATGGCCGGCGTGGTGAGCGGCAGCTTCTGCGTCGAGGCGGCGAAGTTCAGCGCCTTGGCGGGCGAGATGACCATCAACATGGCGGCGGGACATAGGGTGGTCCGGTGACGAAAGCGAGTCATGACGGCGGCCGCTCCGCGTCCTCTTGCTCCGCCGCGACGGCTCTGCGCAGGATCGCGCCAACCTGGAGATCGCCGATGCTGCGCCGAACCGCCCTGATTGTCCTTGCCGGCAGCCTGCTGCTGGGCGGCTGCGTGCTGCCCAAGGTGGACGAGGACGCCGACCGGAAGGCGCGTGCGCTCTACGATCAGATCCGGACGGGCGCCGACCTGGCCCGGAACCAGGATCTGGGCGCCGAGCTCAAGACCCCGGAGGCCATGGCTGAGTTGGCCAAGGTGAAGGCCGCCCTGCCGGAGGGCGCGCCGACCTCGGCGGACGTGCGCAGTTGGCATCTGAGCACCGGGAACGAAGGCACGACCGCGACCGTGGTCCACGCCTACGCCTATCCCGCCCGCACCGTTCTGGCCGAGACCGTGCTGGCCAAGGACAAGGCCAAGGTCTGGAAGGTCGTGGGCTTCCACGTCGGCTTCGCCGGCCCCTCCGCCGCCCCGCAACCGCCCCGGCCGGCCGTCACGGTCGAGGGGGCGAAGGACATCTGACGCCTAGAACAGGACCCGCGGGTTCATGATCCGCTTCGGATCGAGCGCGGCGCGGATCGCCCGCAACGCCTCGACCTCGACCGGCGACTTGTAGCGCAAGGCGTCGCCGGTCTTGGCGGCGCCCAGGCCGTGCTCGGCGGAGATGGAGCCGTCCATCGCCGCGACGATGTCGTGGACGATCCTCGACCCCGCGTCCCGAGCCTCGTTGTGCGCCTGGTCAGAGCCGCCGTCCGCCCTCAGGACGTCGTAGTGGATGTTGCCGTCGCCGACATGGCCGAAGGCGACGATCCGCAGGCTGGGGTCGATCTTCAGGACAGCGGCCGAGGCCTGTTCGATGAAGTCGGCGACGCGGGATACGGGCACCGAGACGTCGTGCTTCCAGGCGGCCCCCTCGGGCTTCTGGCCGCCGGACTGGTTCTCGCGGACGGCCCAGAAGGCCTTGGCCTGGGCTTCGGTCTGGGCGATGGCGGCGTCGAGGATCAGGCCGTCGTCCAGGGCATGGGCCAGCAGCCGCTCCATCGCCGCCTCGGCCGCGCCGGGCTCGCCGCTCTGGGTCTCGATCAAGGCGTACCAGGGATGCACGGCTTCCAGCGGCTCGCGCAGGCCGGGGATGTTCTTCAGGGCGAAGGCGACGCCCAGCCGGCCCATCAGCTCGAAGGCCTCGACCGCGCCGCCGGTCTCCGCCTTCGCACGGGCCAGCAGCCGGATCGCCTCGCGCGGCGAGGTCAGGCCGACGAAGGCGGTGGCGCGCGAGGCCAGGACCGGGAACAGCTTCAGGCTGGCCGCCGTGATCACGCCCAGGGTGCCTTCCGCGCCGATCAGCAGCTGCTTGAGGTCGTAGCCGGTGTTGTCCTTGCGCAGCCGCTTGAGCCCGTTCCAGATCTCGCCGTTGGGCAGCACCGCCTCGACGCCCAGCACCAGGTTGCGGGTCGAGCCGTAGCGCAGCACCTGGGTGCCGCCGGCGTTCGTCGAGATGACGCCGCCCACGGTCGCTGACCCCTCGGACGCCAGACCCAGCGGGAAGCGGCGGTCGATCTTCGCGGCGGCCTCGTGGACTCCGGCCAGGGTGACGCCGGCCTCTGCCACGATGACGTCGTCGAAGCCGTCGATGTCGCGGATCGCGTTCAGCCGTTCGGTCGACAGCAGAATCTCACCCTGGGGAATCTGGCCGCTGACCAGGCCGGTGTTGCCGCCCTGGGGGGTGATCGCCGTGCCGCTCTCGGCGCAGAGGCCGACCACGGCGGCGACCTCGGCCGTCGTCCGGGGCAGGGCGAGCAGCGGCGTCTGGCCGGTCCAGCGCCCGCGCCATTCGACCAGCTTGGGCCCGACTCGGTCGGAGTCCTGGCTCCAGCCGCCGTCGCCGAGCACGGCCTTGAGGCGGGAGATGACGTCGGCGGGAACGGGAGCGGTCATGGGGGCGGAGCTTACGCTTCTCGGCCTGTCATGACGAGTATATACTCGGGTATATACCGAGAGGCGTCGATGGGCATCTTCATCAAGAATCCCGAGACCGAGCGTGTCGTCCGTGAACTGGCCGCGGCGCGCGGGGACACGATCACCGGCGTGATCGACAAGCTGGCGCGCGAGGCGCTCGAACGCGAGCAGGCAGCCGCGGCCTCCTCGGAGCGGACTCTCCGCAATCTTGCGCAGATGCGGGCCTCCAACGAACGCTTCCGGCGCATCTCCGGATTGGACAAGCAGCCGGCCCGGCCCGTCACCAAGGCCGAGTGGGACGCGCTTTGGCCTACAGGCATTCCCGAGATCGATGACGCATGACCATCGTCGTGGACGCCTCCGCGCTGGTCGCCATCGCGATGAATGAACCCGAAGCCGACGCGATGATGGCGGCTCTCGATGGCGTACAGGGATGGGCGACGTCGGTGAACATCATGGAAGCGGGCCTCGCCCTGGTTCTGCGAGAAGCTGTGTTTTCTCCCCATCAGTTCCAGGATTGGCTCGCTGATCGAAACGTCGTCGAGACCCATGCCGTCACATCGGGGCACGCGCTGGCCGCCTACCTCCAGTACGGCAAGGGCGTGCACCGCGCGGGCCTGAACATGGGCGACTGCTACGCCTACGCCCTGGCCAAGCAGCTCGGCGCGCCGCTGCTCTACAAGGGCGACGACTTCGTTCTCACCGACGTCCGCTCGGCGCTTCAGCCGACGTAGCCGGCCGCGCGCTTGAGGCGGTCGTTGATGGCCTCGCCGAGGCCTTCGTCCGGGATCGGCGCGACGACGATGGCCGACGGCTTTGTGCGGTCCGCCGCGCGCAGCATGGCGAACAGGTTCGCGGCCGCCTCGGCCAGATCGCCGGTCGGGCTGAGGTTGAACGGGCTGTCGCTGCGACCGAAGGCCAGGAAGGCCTCGTCCGGCTCGGCCGTGATCTCGTTGATCCGCACCGGCGCGTCCGGCGCATAGTGCAGGGCCAGGCGACCCGGGGAGCGCTTGGCGTCGGCCTCGGCCTCGGCCAGCGGGCCGACGACGGCTTCCAGCTGGGCGCGGGTCACGGAGCCGGGTCGCAGCAGCCGCGCCGGCTCGCCGGGCAGCAGGGCGACGACGGTGGATTCCAGGCCCACCCGGCAGGCGCCGCCGTCCAGGGCCGCCGCGGACGCCGGGCCGGTCTCCTCGATCGCGTCGGCGTAGGTGGTGGGGCTGGGCCGGCCGGAGCGGTTGGCCGAGGGAGCGACCACGGGGCCGCCGAAGGCCGCCAGCAGGGCGCGGGACAGCGGATGTCCAGGCACGCGGACCGCGACCGTGTCGAGGCCGGCGCGGGCCAGGTCGCTGACCGCCCCGGCGTCGCGAACCGGCGCCACGATCGTCAGCGGGCCGGGCCAGAAGGCGGCCGCCAGGGCCTCGCCGCGCTCGTCCAGCACGGCGATCCGACGGACGGCCTCGACGTCGGCGACATGGGCGATGAGGGGATTGAAGCTCGGGCGGCCCTTGGCCTGGTAGACGGCGGCGACCGCCCGCGGGTTGGCCGCGTCGGCCGCCAGGCCGTAGACTGTCTCGGTCGGCAGGATGACCAGGCCGCCGGCGCGCAGCGCGGCGGCCGCGCGCTCTACTTCGCTCGCTTGGCCGTCAGGTTGATGTTGACCGTCACCGTTCCCGGCACGACCGCGGTCGTCTTCCACTCGCCTTGTCCCACGCCGAACGCCAGACGGTTGATGCCGATGCTGCTCGTCATCTTCGCCGTGTCGCCGGTAGTGACGAGGGTGAAGGGCAGGGTCAACGGTTTCGTGACGCCGCGGATCGTGAGGTTGCCGATCGCCTGGTACTTGTTGCCGCCGAGCGACTTGAAGCTGGTGGCCTTGAAGGTCGCGGTCGGGAAGGCCTGCGAGGAGAACCAGTCGGCGCCCGGGAGGGCCTTGTCGCGGCTGGGATCGCCGGTCGCGGCGCTGGCGGTGTTGAAGGTGGCGGTGACCGACGAGCCGGCCAGATTGGCCGGGTCGAAGCGGATCGCGGCGTCCCAGGTGCGGAAGCTGCCGTTGAAGGCCGTGCCGTCGAAGCTCGAGGCGAAGGTCGCCTTCGAGGCGGCCTTGTCGACGGTCCAGGCGGGGGCCGGAGCGGCGTAGGCGGGGGCGGCGATGGCGGCGGTGATCGCCAGGGCGGGGAGGAACGTCTTCACGCGGCGTCCTTTCGGGCGAGGAAGGGGATCATCCGGGCCAGCTCGTTGTCCTTGTCGAGGAACTGATGCTTGAGGGCGCCCAGGATGTGCAGGGGGATCAGGACGTAGATGATGACCTTGGCCAGGAGATGGTGGGCCTCCTGCAGGGCGTCATGCGTCGGCTTGAGCTGGTCGGCGGGCAGGTTGGTCAGGAACGACAGCGCCGGCCACTCGAACAGCCCGAACATGTTGATCGGGAAGACGGTGATCAGTTTGCTGGCCGAGACCATCGCCCAGCCGCTGAGCGGCAGCGCCAGCAGCACCACGTAGAACAGCACGTGGACCGCATGGGCCAGGAACCGTTCCCAGGGCTTCAGGTGCGTCGACAGGGCCGGCGGCTTCTTGGCCAGCCGCCACAGCAGCCGCAGGACCGTCAGCACCAGGATGGTGATGCCGAGCGGCTTGTGCAGCTGCAGGGGCTCGATGCGGGCCGACCCCTCCAGGGTGTCGGCGTACCAGGCCAGGCCGACGACCCAGACCATCAGGAGGGCGATCGTCCAGTGCAGGACGATCGCAACGGCGGAGTAACGGGCCTGGGTCATACGGCGCTCCCGGTGGGCTCAGGCCTACTTCTTGGTGAACTCCAGCTCCAGGACGATGTCGATGTCGTCGCCGATCATGCCGGGCTTGTTCAGGAAGTCGGAGCCGAAGTCCGAGCGCTTGATCGTTGTGGCCGCCGAGAAGCCCGAGCGCTTGGAGCCCATGACCTCGCCATAGCCGTTGTAGGTCACGTCCAGCGTCACCGGCTTGGTCACGCCGCGCAGCGTCAGGTCGCCGGTCATCTTGCCCTTGCCGCCCTGGCTCTGCTGGATCGAGGTCGAGACGAACTTGATCTCGGGGAACTTGTCGGCGGCGATGAACTCGTTGGCCAGCTTGGGGTCATGGCCCGGGTAGCCGGTGTCGAACGACTTGGCGTCGATCAGGGCGGTGACCTGGGCGGTCTGCGGCGACTTGGGATCCCAGCTGTAGGTCGCGTCCTTCACCGTGAAGCGGACCGTGTAGTTGGAGAAGCCCAGGTGGCGGACCTTGGCCAGCAGGCTGGCGTGGGTGCCGTCGAGGACGTAGGTCCCGGCCGGCATGTCCGCCGGGTTGGTCGACGGCGCCGCGAGAGCGGCCATGGGCGTGGAAATCAGAACCAGGGCCAGGGCGGCGGCGACGGGGCGAAGCATGCGGCAGACCTCTATTGTGATTAGTGCTGTTACGGTTCGCTTCAAATAGGGCGAGCACAAGTCCGTGAAAGAGCATGCTCTTCACGAGACGGTGATCCAAGGCCTAAAACGCCTGAACGAAGGAGACGCCCCATGACCTACCGCCCCCCGCTTCGCGATCTGGCCGCCGCCCTGAAGGCCGCGGGCTACGACCGGTTGGGGGAGGCGTTTCCGGAAGCGGACGAAGCGACGGCGGCGGCGATCCTGGAGGCGGCGGGCGAGTTCGCGGCGGACGTCATCGCGCCGCTGAACCGGCCGGGCGACCTGGCCGGCGCGACCTACGCCAACGGCGCGGTGACGGCGGCGCCGGGCTACGCCGACGCCTATCGGCAGTACGCGCTGGGCGGCTGGAACAGCCTGTCGGCGGAGCCCGAGTTCGGCGGCCAGGGCCTGCCCAAGGCGCTCGAGATCGGCATGTTCGAGATGATCCAGGCCGCCAGTCTGGCCTTCGGCCTGTGCCCGATGTTGACCCAGGGTGCGATCGAGGCCCTGACCGCCCACGGCACGGATCGCCAGAAGGCGCTCTACCTGCCGAAGCTGGTCAGCGGCGAATGGACCGGGACCATGAACCTGACCGAGCCGCAGGCCGGTTCGGACCTGGCCGCCCTGACCACTCGCGCCGAACCGGACGGCGAGGGGGGGTATCGTCTGACGGGCCAGAAGATCTTCATCACCTGGGGCGACCACGACGCCACGGACAACATCGTCCACCTGGTGTTGGCGCGTCTGCCGGACGCGCCGGCGGGCAGCCGCGGCATCTCGCTGTTCCTGGCTTCGAAGTTCCTGGTCGGCGACGGAGGCGATGTCGGCGCGCGCAACGACGTGCGGCCGGTCGGGGTCGAGCACAAGCTGGGCATCCACGCCTCGCCCACCTGCGTGATGGCGTTCGAGGGGGCCAAGGCCGAGCTGGTCGGGGAGGAGAACAACGGCCTGGCCGCCATGTTCACGATGATGAACGCCGCGCGGCTCCAGGTCGGGACCCAGGGCGTGGCCATCGCCGAGCGCGCCTACCAGCAGGCGCTGGAATTCTCCCGCGAGCGCAAGCAGGGCCGTTCGGCCTGGACCGGGGCCAATCCCGCGCCGATCCACGACCATCCGGACGTGCGTCGCACCCTGCTGCTGATCAAGGCCAAAACCCAGGCGGCGCGGGCGATCTGTCTGGCCACCGCCGTCGCCGCCGACCTGTCGCGCCACGCCGCCACGCCGGAAGCGCGCGAGACCGCCAAGCTGCGCGAAGAGCTTCTGACGCCGATCGCCAAGGGCTGGTCGACCGACATGGGCGTCGAGGCCGCGTCGCTGGCGCTGCAGGTGCACGGCGGCATGGGCTTCATCGAGGAGACCGGCGCGGCCCAGCACTATCGCGACGCTCGCATTCTGCCGATCTACGAAGGCACCAACGGCATCCAGGCCATGGACCTGATCGGGCGAAAGCTGTCGATGGCCGGCGGGGCGGCGATCCGCGGCCTGATCGCGGAGATCCGCGCCGAGGCGGTGGGCAATGCGCGGCTGCTGGCCGGCGTGGCGGCGCTGGAAGAGGCCACCGACTGGCTGATCGCCCACAAGGGCGCGCCGGACGCGCTGGCGGGGGCGACGCCCTACCTCAAGCTGGCGGGCGACGTGGTCGGCGGCTGGATGCTGTCGAAGATGGCCGGCGAGGGCGAGGACTACGCCCGCCTGGACCGCTTCTACGCCGAGCAGGTGCTGGCGGGCGCGCCAGGGCTCGTGCCGGCGGTGGTCCAGGGCGCGGCGGTGCTGGAAGAGGCGCTGTAGCGCCTTGAAGCCTTCGGGGACATGTTCGCGCAGCGTACATGTCCCCGCCCTTCAGGGGACACGCACCCTTCGGGAGCATGTCCCCAGCTGGACCTACAGCTGCGCCAGCATGTAGTCCGCCGACGAGACCTTGAACTCGCCGCCGGCCTCGACGTTCAGCGTGCTCACGACGCCGTCCTTGACGATCGCCGAGTAGCGCTGGCTGCGCAGGCCCATGCCGAACTTGCTGCCGTCCATCTCCAGGCCCAGGGCCTTGGTGAAGTCGCCGTTGCCGTCGGCCAGCATGAGGATGTCCTCGCCGACGCCCTGATCGGCGCCCCAGGCCTTCATCACGAACACGTCGTTGACCGACACGCAGGCGATGGCGTCCACGCCCTTGGCGCGGAACTCGGCGACGTGCTCCTTGAAGCCCGGCAGGTGCTTGGCCGAGCAGGTCGGGGTGAAGGCGCCCGGCACGGCGAACAGGGCGACGGTCTTGCCCTTGAAGATCTCGTCGGTGGTGATCGGGCGCGGGCCTTCCGGGCCGGCCGTCATGAAGGTGGCGTCGGGCAGCGTGTCGCCGGCCTTGATCGTCATGGCGTCTCTCCAAATCGCGCAAACCGCGGTCGGTGACTCGAATAGAGGCAGGCGCGGGTTCCGCCAAGCCGGCGACTTGAAACCGTCGCCATCAAGGCCAATCATCTAGTCATGTCAGAGCTCCCGAGTTCCGAGTTCCTCGCCGGGCGGATGCTCATCGCCATGCCCGGAATCGGCGATCCCCGTTTTGAGCGCGCCGTGGTCTTCCTCTGTTCGCATGACGACGAGCACGCGATCGGCCTGGCCGTGAATCGCCCCGTCGACGGGCTGACCCTGTCCGGCCTGTTCGAGAAGATCGGCATCGACCAGCCGATCCGTCGCGTCGCCGACGAGCCCGTCCTGGTCGGCGGTCCGGTCGAGCGCGAGCGCGGCTTCGTCCTGCATACCGACGACTATCTGTGCGAGGGCGTCAGCCTGCCGGTCAGCGACGGCCTGGCGCTGACCACCACCCGCGACATCCTGCAGGCGATGAGCGGCGAGGCTGCTCCGCGCAAGGCGTTTCTGGCGCTCGGCTACGCCGGCTGGGGGCCCGGCCAGCTCGACCGCGAGGTGCGCGAGAGCGTCTGGCTGGTCTGCGACCCGGACGAGGCGCTGCTGTTCGGCGACGACCACGACCACAAATGGTCGCACGCCCTGAGCAAGCTGGGCATCAGCCCCGAGATGCTGGCGATGGAAGGCGGCCGGGCCTAGTCTCTTGGAGCGCGTTCGGGCGGCCGAACCGCTTACGCTTCCGCCTGACGCGCTCTAGCCCTGGCGGCGGACCGGAGCCGCGCCGTCGACGTAGCTTTCGTTGAGGTAGACCTCGGCCTCCTGCGGCGACAGCGCGGGGGCGTAGCCGAAGCCCTGGCCGTAGTCGCAGCCCAGTTCCAGCAGCTGGCGGGCCATGATGGCGTTCTCGACGCCCTCGGCGACCACCTCCAGGTTCAGGTCCTGGCCGAGCTTGATCACCGACCGCACGATCTTGGCCGACCCCTCGTTGGCGCCCATGGTCCGCACGAAGTAGCGGTCGATCTTGAGCGTGTCGAAGGGCAGGCGGGTCAGGTAGCTCAGCGACGAGAAACCGGTGCCGAAGTCGTCCAGCGCCAGACCCGCGCCGCCCTGGCGCAGCGCCTTGAGCACCAGCGCGGCGCTCTCCGGGTCGCGCATGATGTCGCTCTCGGTGATCTCCAGCTTCAGCGAGCCGGAGGGCAGGCGATGCTTGTTGATCAGGCCGGTGACGTCCTCGACCAGGCCGCTGCGATGGATCTCGCCGGTGGACAGGTTGACGCTGACGGTCAGGTCGCCCGCCGCCGCGTGGGCCTTGCGCCACAGGGCCAGCTGGCGCGCCGACGCGCGGAGCATGTGGGCGCCGAGCTCGCCCATCAGGCCCAGCTCTTCGGCCATCGGCAGGAACTCGTCCGGCGGGATCAGCCCGCGGCGGGGATGCCGCCAGCGGCACAGGGCCTCGAAGCCGGACAGGGCGCCGTCGGACAGGCGGACCACCGGTTGGAAGTAGGGTGTCATCTCGCCCCGAGCGACGGCGCCGCGCAGGTCGGATTCCAGGGCCAGCTGGGACAGGCCGTCGCTTTCCATGGAGCGGCCGTAGGCGGCTCCGCCGCCGCGGCCTGCGGACTTGGCGCTTTCCACGGCCAGCTCGGCGCGGCGCAGCAGCTCGGCGGCGTCGGGGGCGTCCTCGCCGCCCTCGGCCTCGACCCCGCCCACGGCCAAGGTCGGGAGGATGTCGAAGCCGGCGACCCGCAGCGGCTGTTCCAGCGCCTTGCGCAGCTTCTCGGCGGCTTCGGTCTCGCCGGCGACCATCACCGCGAACTCGTCCTCGCCGATGCGTCCGAGCAGCGCGTCGGGCCCGAAGGCCGCGGCCAGGCGCGAGCCGAGGGCGGCCAGCACCAGGTCGGCGCGGTCGTGACCCAGGGCCTCGTTCAGCCGGCGCAGGCGGTCCAGGTCCGCCACGACCAGGGTCTGGCGCATCGGCGTGGTCAGGCGCTCGCGGGCGCGGGCCACGAAGCTGCGGCGATCGAGCAGACCGGTCAAGGGATCGGCGTCGGAGGCCGCGAACTGCATTTCGGGGGCGACGATCCCCGACGCGCGTACGCCCTCCTCGAGCCAGACCCCGCGCCACAGGCAGGTCTCGCCGCCGCGCATGCGCAGACGCAGGGAGACCTCGGCGCCGGGCTGCTGGATGCGGAGCAGCTCCTCGGCCGCGGCCCGGTCGGACGGCAGGGCCAGGGCGCGGAAGGCGGCGGATGAACATTCGGGGGCCAGCGGGCCCAGACCCAGCTGCCGGGCGGCGCCGTAAAGCCGCAGGCGGTCGTCCTCGGGCTCCCAGACCCAGAGCGCGACCTGCGCCCCGCCCAACGCCTCAAGCGTGGCGGCGGCGTCCCAAATCCGGCGCTCCTGCCCCTGCCTCATCCGGTTCAGCCCGGAAGGCCCTCCCGTGGACGCCCGCGCGACACGCCGCGCGAGACCAGTCCGAACAGGCGATGGTCTCGCCAATCGCCGTTAATTTTCAGATAAGCCTTTGCGTAGCCTTCCTCGGTGAACCCCGCCTTGAGCAGAAGATTGCCGGAGGCGTCGTTGGTCGGCAGGCAGGCCGCTTCGAGGCGATGCAGCCCGAGCGGTCCGAAGGCGAAGGGGATCAGGGTCTTCACCGCCGCCAGGGTATGGCCGTTGCGGGCTGTGGTCTGGCCCGACCAGTAGCCGACGGTGGCGGTCTGGGCGACGCCGCGCCGGACGTTGTTCAGGGTCACGCCGCCGGTCAGGGCGCCATCGGCCTTCCGGTACACGAAGAAGGCGTACATCTGGTCCAGCTCGCGGCCGCGGCGCCAGGCGGTCAGCCGGCGCTGAAAGCTGACCAGGCTGAGCTCATCGGGCGCCCAGGTCGGTTCCCACGGCTGCAGGAATCCCCGGGACGCCTGCCGCAGCGCCGCCCATTCCGAATAGTCCTTCCGGCGGGGCGGCCGCAGCCGCACGCCTTCGCCTTCCAGGGCGAGATTGGGTTCCGGCGCGATCCACTCGAGCAGCGACATGTTTGCGAAGGTGGAGACTCGACCGTTCAGGTCAAGGGAACAGCGCTCTTTCGAACGCTTCGGGCGCCGCGAGGGCGGCTTTCGAGCCCAAAACCGACACGACGCTGCGGCGATCCCGGGTCAGACGTTCGCCGAGGCGGGCGAAGTCGGCGGGGGTCACTGCGTCGATCGCTTCGGCGATGTCGCCGGCGGTGAACAGGCGGTCGAACAGCAGGGTCTGGCCGGCGGCCGTCTCGGCCCGGTTCAGCGGCTGTTCGCGACCCATGAACAGCGAGCCCTTCAGCTGGGCCTTGGCGCGCCGCAGCTCGGCGTCGGTGACCGAGGACGCCAGCGCCCCGATCTCGCCGGCCGTGATGCGGGTCAACTCGGCGGCGTCGCCCGCCGCGCAGCCGGCGTAGACGCCCAGCATGCCGACGTCGGCGTAGGTGTCGGCATAGGCGTCGATGGCGTAGGCGAGGCCGCGATTCTCGCGCGCTTCCTGGAACAGCCGCGAGGACATGCCGCCGCCCAGCGCCTCGGCGAACAGGCGGAGCACGAAGTAGTCGTCGTCCGCGGCGCCGACGGCCGGCAGCAGCAGCACCAGATGAGCTTGCTCCAGCTTCCGGGTCTTTGCCGCGACGCCGCCGGTGAAGGCGGCCGGCGGCGGCGCTTCGGCGTCGGTCCGCGCCGGCAGATGGCCGAAGGCCGCTTCGGCCAGTTTCAGAAGCTCGGCCTCGTCGACGGCGCCGGCGGCGCTGACCACCAGGCGGTCCGGGGCGTAGAGCTCGGCGCGCCAGTCGGCCATGGACTGGGGCGTGGCGGGTTTGAGCGACCGATTGGTCCCAAGGATCGGCCGGCCCAGCGACTGGCCGTCGAAGGCCTTCTCCTGAGCGAGCTCGAAGACCAGGTCGTCGGGCGTGTCGGCCGCCTCGGCGATCTCCTGGCCGACCACCTGCTTCTCACGGGCCAGGTCGCCGGCGTCGAGCGTCGGCCGCAGCAGCAGGTCCGCGGTGATCTCCATGGCCAGCGGCAGGCCGCCCTTCAGGGCCCGGGTCTGGAAGCTGGTCCGCTCGTAGCCGGTGGCGGCGTTCAGCTGGCCGCCCTGATCCTCGATCGCCTCGACGATCTCGCGGGCCGAGCGCGAACCGGCGCCCTTGAACACCATGTGCTCGAGCAGATGGGACCAGCCCGAGCGACGCTCGTCTTCCCAGCGGGCGCCGCGGCCGGCGACGACCGACAGGGCCAGGGTCTCCAGGCCCGGCATCGGGTCGCAGACGACCCGCACGCCGTTGGCGAGGCGATGGAGGGTCGTCGTCACCGCCTTGCGAACTCGCGGACGTAGGCCTTGATCGCGTCGGCGTCGGCCGGGAGGCGGTCGAAGCGTTCGCCCTTGCCGGCCAGGCCGCGAGCGGCCGCCGGCACGGTCGGCAGTACGCCGGTCGCGGCTTCGACGGCTTCGGGGAACTTGGCGGGGTGGGCGGTCGACAGCACGATCACCGGCGCGTCGCCGACGCTGGGCGAGCGGTTCGCCGCGGCCAGCGCGACGGCGGTGTGCGGATCGATGATCTCGCCGGTCTCGTTCAGCGTCGCCAGGATGGTGCGGGCGGTGTCCTCCTCGCTGACCGACACGCCGCGGAAGGTCTCGCGCATCGTCGTCAGGGCGACCGGCGGCAGGTCCAGCGATCCGGTTCCGGTAAAGGCCCGGAAGGCGCGGTCGGTCTCGACGCCGTCGCGGCGCACGGCCTCGAAGTAGAGGCGCTCGAAGTTCGAGGCGATCTGGATGTCCATGGCCGGCGACTGGGTCGCGGCGACCACGCCGCGGGCGTAGCGGCCTTCCTCGAAGGCGCGGGCCATGATGTCGTTGCTGTTGGTCGCGACGGTGATCCGCGCGATGGGCAGGCCCATCTGCTTGGCGACCCAACCGGCGAAGGCGTCGCCGAAGTTGCCGGTCGGCACGGTGAAGGCCACGGGCCGGCGGGGCGCGCCGACGGCGACCGCGGCCGTGAAATAGTAGACCGCCTGGGCGACGATACGGGCGAAGTTGATCGAGTTGACGCCGGACAGATCGACCGCCTGGCGGAACTGGTCGTCGCCGAACATGCCCTTCACGATGGTCTGGCAGTCGTCGAAGGTGCCCTCGACGGACAGGCAGGCGACGTTGGCGTCCCCGACCGTGGTCATGAAGCGGCGCTGGACCTCGCTGATCCGACCTTCCGGGAAGAGGGCGACGATGCGGGCGTTCCTGCGGCCGCGGAACGCCTCGACCGCCGCGCCGCCGGTGTCGCCGGAGGTGGCGCAGACGATGGTCATGATCCGGTTCTGGCGTGACAGGGCGTAGTCGTAGAGCCGCCCCAGGAGCTGCATCGCCACGTCCTTGAAGGCCAGCGACGGGCCATGGAACAGCTCCAGCAGGAACTGGCCCGGACGCAGCTGCTTCACCGGGCAGGTCGCGGCGTGGGTGAAGGTCCCGTAGGCCTCCTCGCACATCTCCAGGAGGGCGTCGTAGGGGATGTCGTGCCCGGCGAAGCGGGCCAGGACATCGGCGGCGACCTCGGCGTAGGGCTTGCCGGCGAAGGCGGCGATCTCGTCGGCGGTGAAGCTCGGCCAGGTCTCCGGCACGTACAGGCCGCCGTCCGGCGCCAGGCCCGCCAGGACCGCATCGAGGAAACCGATAGGCGCGGCCTTGCCGGCCGACCCCGTCCGCGTGGAGATGTACTTCATCAGGCTTTCATTCTGCGCCGCACGAGCGCTGCGTAGACGGCGACCAGGGCCCCGGCAAGGCCGTACCAGGTCAAGGCGTATTCCAGATGGCGGTTGGTGAGGTTGGGCGGCAGCGGCGCGGCGACAACCTCGACCGGCTGCGGCGTCTCGCGCTCCGCCATCAGGATCAGCGACGGCGCGCCGTCGGGGAGCAGGGCCGCGGCGTCCTTGGATAGGGTCGCGGCGGGGGCCAGCACGCCGACGACCGCGCCGACGGGGGCCAGCGCCACGGTCGGCGTTTCGACCTTGCCGCTGGCGTTGGCGACCAGGCCGCGGTCGACGAGGATCTCGCGATAGGGCGAGGCGGCGGGCAGAGGACAGAGACTGGTCACGCGCCAGACGATCTGACCTTCGCGGACGGCGTTGCGGACGTGGTCGGGACGCGCCGGGATCGGCTGCTCGCAGACGGCGGCGACGCGGACCCAGTCCACCGTCTCGCCGCGCTTGGCTCGGGCGAGGACCTCGTCGATAGGCTTGGGCTGCGCGGTCTTGAGCGTCTCGAGTCGCGCGATCAGGTCCTGCTTCCAGGCCAGCCGCTGCATCTGCCAGGTCCCCAGGCCCAACAGGATGACCAGCGACACGCCTGAGGCGACGGTCAGGCCGATCGGAAAGCGGCGGCGCGGCGCGTCAGACATCGTCGCGTCCGGCCTCCCGGGCCTTGTTGGTGAACTGGGCCGCGATCATCAAGCCCTTGAAGGGCCGCAGCAGGCCCGCGCAGACGATGACGGTGAGGGGCAGCCAGACGATCAGCTGGAGCCAGACGGGCGGCTCGAAGGCGATCTGGGTGAAGACCGCGCCGAAGGCCACCAGGAAACCGCCGATCAGGATAACGAAAACGGCCGGTCCGTCTCCGGAGTCGGCCGCCTTCAGATCGAAGCCGCAGGCTTCGCATTGGGGGGCCACCTTGAGGAAGCCCTCGAACAGGCAGCCCTCGCCGCAGCTGGGGCAGCGACCAGCCGCCCCAGCCGCGTAAGGGTTCGTCATCCTACGGGGTCCCGAAGATGACGTAGATGAAGGCGAACAGGAACAGCCACACCACGTCGACGAAGTGCCAGTACCAGGCCGCCGCCTCGAAGCCGAAGTGCTGCTTCGGGGTGAAGGCGCCGTTCAGCAGGCGGATGAAGCAGACCGCCAGGAAGATGGTGCCGATCAGGACGTGGAAGCCGTGGAAACCCGTGGCCATGAAGAAGGACGAGCCGTACAGGCCCGAGTTCACGGCTTCTTCCGAGTAGAAGAGCTTCTCGTGCAGGATGTGCTGGTACTCGTAGACCTGGATGCAGGTGAACAG
This sequence comes from Caulobacter mirabilis, assembly GCF_002749615.1. GTDB lineage: Bacteria > Pseudomonadota > Alphaproteobacteria > Caulobacterales > Caulobacteraceae > Caulobacter > Caulobacter mirabilis. The sequence continues at coordinate 3,922,526 of NZ_CP024201.1, read as the reverse complement.
CACGCCGAGCACGATGGTCAGGGCCAGGGCGAGCTTGGCGCCCTTGCGGTCGCCTTGCTGCAGGGCGTGGTGAGCCCAGGTCACGGTGGTGCCGGACAGCAGCAGGGTCAGGGTGTTGACCAGCGGCAGGTGGAAGGCCGGGACCAGCTCGATGCCCTTGGGCGGCCACTGCTTCCAGGCCTCGGCCACGCCTTCGAAGTTGCCGATCGCGGGCGTCAGGGTGCGGTGCTCCTGGAAGAGCGCCATTTCGAAGAAGATCCAGAACCACGCCACGAAGAACATCACCTCGGAGGCGATGAACATGATCATGCCGTAGCGTAGGTGCAGCGAGACGATCGGGGTGTGATCGCCGGCGTTGGCTTCCTTGATCACGTCGCTCCACCAGCCGAACATCGTGTAGAGGATGCCGGCCAGGCCCGCGAGGAACAGCCAGGGATGGCCCTTGGAGAACAGCAGTTCCCACAGGTCCACGCCGTCCTTCTCGTTCAGCGGGATAATGCCCTTCATCCAGGACACCGCGCCGATCATCATGATCGTCGCCGCCACCGAGCCCACGAAGGGCCAGGGGCTGGGATTCACCAGGTGATAGTCGTGCTTTACGGCGCCGTGGGCCATGATCGTGCCTGAACCTCTAATTCCCCCAGGACGGCCCGCCGTCCCGAAAATTCCCGTGTGCTATAGACCCGCCCCGACGCTTCCGCCAAGAGGCGGCGTCCCGCTTCCCTCCGTCGAAGGGAAGAAGGTGTAGGAAAGGGTGACTTCCTGAACGCCCTTGGTCTCGAAATCCGCAGCGAACTTCGGATCCACGAAGTAGACGACAGGAAACTCCATCGTCTGGCCGGGCTGGATGGTCTGGTCGGTGAAACAGAAGCATTCGAGCTTCTGGAAGTAGGCGCCGGCCGATTCGGGGACGACGTTGTAGCTGGCCCGGCCGGTGATCGGCTTATCGCCGTTGTTGGTCACCTTGTAGAAGGCCAGCCCGGTGTCGCCGATCTTCACGTCCTGGGTGACCTGCTCGGGCTTGAAGTCCCAGGGCAGGTTGCGGACGTTGGCGTCGAACCGGATCGTCACCTCGCGGTCCAGGACCTGGTCCGGCTTGGCGTCGGCCTTGCGGACGGTGCCGTCGAAACCGGTGACCTGGCAGAACATGCGGTAGAGCGGCACCGAGGCGTAGGCCGCGCCGACCATGCCGAAGAACGCCGCGCCGCAGATCAGCCCCAGGCGGGCGTTCTTGCTCATCCTCGACTTGGAGGGCTTGTCAGAAGGGGCGGGCGCCAATGTTTCCTCCCATCCGGATGAGGGTCACGGCGTACACGATAACGATGAAGGCCACGAGGCCGACCGCGATGGCGATGTTCCGTCCGCGGCGCGCCTTGTCCAGTGCGGCCTGATCGACCGGCGGCGCCGGCGGGGGAGGGGTCTCGGCGTCTTGCGGCTCGCTCAAGGCAGCAGCTCCAGGGGGGCGACCCCGATCAGGTGCTCGGCCAGCAGGGCGGCGAACAGCAGGGTCAGGTACAGGATCGAGAAGGCGAACAGGTTGCGGGCGTCCTTGGCGCCGGCCCGCACGGCGTAGAGGCGGTCCTCGCCCTCGATGCGCTCGTCCGGCGCGTCGCCGGCCTTGGAGCGGAACACGCGCCAGGCCAGCAGCAGGAAGATCAGGCCGCCGGCCGCCGCGATGGCCAGGAAGATCGGACCGCCCAGGCCCGTCGCCGCGGGCGCCAGGCAGATGGGCACGAAGAGCAGCGAGTAGACGAAGATCTGCTTGCGGGTGGAGGCCGCGCCGCGGGCGACCGGCATCATCGGCACCCCGACCTTGGCGTAGTCCTGCGAGGTGTACAGCGCCAGCGCCCAGGCGTGCGGCGGGGTCCACATGAAGATGATCAGGACCATCAGCCAGGCGTTCAGCGGCGCCGAGCCGCCGGCGGCCGCCCAGCCGATGGCCGGCGGCAGGGCGCCGGCCAGGCCGCCTATGACGATGTTCTGAGGCGTCCAGCGCTTCAGCCACATCGTGTAGACGACGGCGTAGAAGAAGATGGTGAAGGCCAGCAGCCCGGCGGCCAGCCAGTTGGTGGCCACGCCCAGCAGCATCACCGAGAACAGCGACAGCACGATGCCCATGGTCGCCGCTTCGGCGCCCTGGACCTTGCCCGACGGCACCGGCCGGGCGCGGGTGCGGGCCATGTGGGCGTCGATGTCGGCGTCGAACCACATGTTCAGCGCGCCCGAGGCGCCGGCCCCGATGGCGATGCACAGGATGGCGACGGCGGCGAGCAGCGGATTCATCTTCGCGCCCGAGCAGACCAGGCCGGTCGCGGCGGTGAAGACGACGAGCGACATCACCCGCGGCTTGAGCAGTTGCAGGTAGTCGGACCACAGCGCCGGCTTGGCGGCGCGGCCTTGAAGGGCTGCGGATTTGGTCATGGGCGAGGGCTTAATAGAGGAAGGGCGCGCCGGGGTCCAACCCCGACGCGCCCTTTTCGTGCGTCCGATTATCTCAAGCGGATCAGTGATGATCCGGCTTGATCACCGGCAGTTCGTTGAACTGGTGGAACGGCGGCGGCGAGGACAGGGTCCACTCCAGCGTCGTGGCGCCTTCGCCCCAGGGGTTGGCCTCCGCCTTGCGGCGACGGACGGCGGCTTCCAGCAGCAGAACCAGGAACACGATCACGCCCACGCCGGTCACCGCGTAGCCGAACGAGGAGACCTCGTTCCACCAGGTGAAGGCGGTCGGGTAGTCGATGTAGCGGCGCGGCATGCCCTGGAGGCCCAGGAAGTGCTGCGGGAAGAAGATCAGGTTCACGCCGACGAACATGATCCAGAACTGCAGCGCGCCGAGGAACTCGTTGTACTTCACGCCCCAGATCTTCTCGAACCAGTAGAAGAAGCCGGCGAAGATCGCGAACACGGCGCCGAGCGACAGCACGTAGTGGAAGTGGGCGACGACGTAGTAGGTGTCGTGCAGGCTGTAGTCGATGCCGGCGTTGGCCAGGACGACGCCGGTGACGCCGCCGACCGTGAACAGGAAGATGAAGCCCATCGCCCACAGCATGGGCGTCTTGAAGGTGATGGAGCCGCCCCACATGGTGGCGATCCAGCTGAAGATCTTCACCCCGGTCGGAACCGCGATGACCATCGTCGCGGCCACGAAGTAGGCCCGCAGGTTGATGCCCATGCCCACGGTGTACATGTGGTGGGCCCAGACGATGAAGCCGACGAAGCCGATGGCGACCATCGCGTAGGCCATCGCCAGGTAGCCGAACACCGGCTTCTTGGAGAAGGTCGAGACGATGTGGCTGACGATGCCGAAGCCCGGCAGGATCAGGATGTACACTTCCGGGTGGCCGAAGAACCAGAACAGGTGCTGGTACATGACCGGATCGCCGCCGCCGGCGGGATCGAAGAAGTGGGTGCCGAAGTTGCGGTCGGTCAGCAGCATGGTGATGGCGCCGGCCAGAACGGGCAGCGACAGCAGCAGCAGGAAGGCGGTGATCAGCACCGACCACACGAACAGCGGCATCCGGTGCAGGGTCATGCCCGGCGCGCGCATGTTGAAGATGGTGGTGATGAAGTTGATCGCGCCGAGGATCGACGAGGCGCCGGCCAGGTGGAGGGCGAAGATCGCCAGGTCCATCGCCGGTCCGGTGTGGCCGGTGGTGGACAGCGGCGGATAGGCCGTCCAGCCGCCGCCGAAGCCCTTGCCCGGGCCGCCGTCGACGAACATCGAGGTGATCAGCAGCACCCAGGCCGCGACCAGCAGCCAGAAGGAGATGTTGTTCATCCGCGGGAAGGCCATGTCCGGCGCGCCGATCATCAGCGGCACGAACCAGTTGCCGAACCCGCCGATCATCGCCGGCATGACCATGAAGAAGATCATGATCAGGGCGTGGGCGGTGACCACGGCGTTGTAGCCGTGCTTGGACTGCTCGATCAGGCCCAGAAGGCTGACCGAGGAGTTTTCGGCGAAGATCTGGATGCCCGGCTGAGCGAGCTCCCAGCGGATCAGGCCGGACAGCGCGCCGCCGACCAGGCCCGCCATGATGGCGAACAGCAGGTACAGCGTGCCGATGTCCTTGTGGTTCGTGGAGAAGAACCAGCGGGCGATGAAGCCGGGCTTATGCTCGGCGTCGTCATGTGTGTCGTGAGCGGCGGCGTGAGCCATCGGTCTTACCTTGGTAATCAGAGCTTGGCGGCCGGCGCGGCGCCGGCGGCGGGGGCCGCCGGAGCGGTCGTCGGAGCGGGGGCGGCGGCGGCCGGAGCGGCGGCGCCTTCGGCCGGGGCTGCAGCCGGGGCGGCGGCGTCGGCCGCCGGGGCGGCGGGAGCGGCCGGCGGCGCCTTGGTGGCCACCCAGGCGTCGAAGTCGGCCTGGCTGACGACCTTGATCTCGATCGGCATGAAGGCGTGGTCGACGCCGCAGAGTTCCGAGCACTGGCCGTAGTAGGTGCCGACCTTCTCGGCCTTGAACCAGGTCTCGTTCAGGCGGCCGGGGATGGCGTCGGTCTTCAGGCCGAACGCCGGCAGGGCGAAGGCGTGGATCACATCGGCGGCGGTGACCTGGACGCGGACGACCTTGTTCACCGGCACGACCATCGGTTCGGTCGCGGCGAGGCGGTACAGGTCCTTCGGCAGGCCGCGCTTGGCGACTTCCGCCTCGGGCAGCATGTTCGAGATGTACTCGGAGATCTTCTGGTCGGGGTACTCGTAGCCCCAGTTCCACTGGTAGCCGACGACCTTAACCGTCAGGTCGGGCTTGGGCATGTTGTGGTAGGCGAACAGCAGGCGGAACGAGAAGATGGCGATGACCATCAGGATCAGCACCGGAACCAGGGTCCACACCACCTCGAGCACGGTGTTGTGGCTCCACTTCGCCGGGGTCGGGTTCGAGCGCTTGTTGTAGCGGACGACCACCCAGATCAGCAGACCCAGCACGAACAGGCTGATGACGGTGATCACCGGCAGCAGGATCAGGTCGTGGAAGAAGTGCGCATCGTGCTTCAGCGGCGACGCCGCCGGCTGCAATCCGATGCCGCCCGGTGTGGGCTGCCCCAGTCGGTCCTCGGCGAAGGCGATTGCGCCCCACATCGCCGCACCGGCGCCCGCCACAAGACCGGCGATACCCTTGAACTTCGCCTTCATGACCCTCTCTGGCCCGCTCCGCCGGCGGCCGGCCCGAGAGTCTCGGTCCGTCCGTAGCCGGCTTTCAATCCATGTTCCGAGAGAGGCGCCGCCGCACCCGCGTGCGCGAGCTTAAATGCGACGCCCCTCCACGCCTTAACGGGGGCGTGAATACGCGGATCATACCCCCTTGCCAAGCGCCTCGCCGTCACAGGTCCGGCCTTATGGGGCCTAGTTGCGAGGGGCTCGCAACGACTCGCGCTTTCGGCCCGATCGAGGCCCTGATCGGCGCATTGCTATCATGTAATGGAAGCTACCTTGTATTGATCGGTATCGTGCGTTAGAAGGGTGTCGAAACGAGGATCAGGACGCCGTGCCGGAAGCCATCGAAATTCAACTCAAGAAGGGCGTGCTGGCGCTGTGCGTGCTGGCCCTGCTGTCGCGCGACGACAGCTACGCCTACGAGATCGCAAGTCAGCTCGCGAAGGACATCGATATGGGGGAGGGGACCATCTACCCGCTCATGCGCCGTCTTCAGACGGATGGGCTGGTGGACACCTATCTGGTGGAGTCGCCCAGCGGCCCGCCGCGCAAATACTACCGTTTGACCGACGCCGGTAAGGCCAGCCTCGCCCAGCAGAAGAGCGAATGGGCCGCCTTCACCGCCGCCGTGGACGCCATCCTGGGAGCCGAGGCATGACGCGCGCCGAGTTCATGACCCGCCTGAGCCGCGGCCTGGCCGGGCTTCCGGCCACCGCCATCGTGGACATCACCGCCGACTATGAGGCCCACTTCACCGACGGTCTGGCCGCCGGCCGCACCGAAGCTGAAGTGGCCGATGCGCTGGGCAGCCCCGATCGTCTCGCCCGCGAACTCCGCGCCGAGGCCGGGCTGAAGCGCTGGGAGGAGGAGAAGTCCACCTCGGCCGCCGCCGGCGCCGTCTTCGCGGTGCTGGGGCTGGGCGCGATCGACATCCTGATCCTGCTGCCGATCCTGATGGGCGTGCTGGGGACCTTGTTCGGCCTGTTCCTGGCGGTGATCGCCCTGTTCGTCGGGGGCGGGGTGGTGATGACCGCTGGTCCGTTCACCGAGCCGCCTGGCGGGCCGATCGTCGCCATCCTGGCCGGCGTCGGCATGATGGGCCTCGCGACCTGCTTCGGCGCCATCCTCGCGCTGGTCACCGTCGGCCTGGTCAACGCCCTGGTCTGGTACGCCCGCCTTCACTACCGGCTGCTCAAGCCGGCCATCGAACCGCAGCGCTGAGGGGCCGCGTCATGATCCGTTCACTGGTCATCATCGCCGTCGCCGGCTTCGTGCTGGCCCTCGGCTGTCTGGCGGGCGTCACGGCCATCGCCGGCCGCGACCTGGCCGCCAACGGCTGGGTCTGGCCCGAGAAGTGGCGCAACATCGGCGTCAGCATCAATGGGCCCTCGTCCGGCGCCCGCACGCCGGATGAGGTCCGCAACATACCCTGGAGCGGCGGCGACCTGCTGCAGATCGATCTGCCCGGGCAGGTCATCTACGCACAAGGCGACACGTCCGAGGTCGTCATCGAGGGGCCGGCCGAAATCCTTCCCTTCATCGCCCTGGAGAACGGCCGCCTGTTCCTGAAGCCCGAGGCCGACGCGGTCCGGCTCGACTCCGACGACCTGGAAGTGAACGTCATCGCGCCGTCGGTTCGTCGTTTCGTGATCAACGGCTCCGCGAAGCTGAAGGTGGCGAATTTCGATCAGGAGAACCTGAGCGTCGAGATCAACGGCAGCGGCGACGCCGTTCTCGAAGGGCGCGCGGACCGTCTCGCGGTGACCGTACAGGGGTCGGGCGACGCCGACCTGAGCACGGTCAGCGCCGGCGACGCCAACGTAAAGGTCGTCGGCAGCGGCGAGGTCAAGGTCGCGGCGACGGGCAAGGTTCGCGCTGAAATCTCCGGCAGCGGGGATGTCTACCTGCGCCAGAAGCCCACGTCCCTGGAGACCCAGGTCGACGGTTCGGGCGAGGTGCATGAGGCGAACTGATGACGAAAGCGGTCAAAGCTCCTACCTGTAGGGCATGACCGCTTCCGTACTCGCCCCCTCCCTGCTGGACGCCGCCGGCGTCGATCCCGAACGCGCTCGCGAAATTCTCGGCGAGGCCCTGGCCGGGGCCGACGACGGGGAGCTGTTCCTCGAGCGTTCCGAAAGCGAGGCCTTCGTCTTCGACGACGGTCGGCTGAAGACCGCCAGCTACGATTCGGGGGAAGGTTTCGGCCTGCGCGTGGTGGCCGGCGAGACCGCCGGCTACGCTCACGCCAGCGAGATCAGCGAGGCGGCGATCCGCCGCGCGGCCGACTCGGCCAAGCTGGCCCGCCGCGGCTACGACGGCGTCGCCGCGGACGCGCCGCGCGCCACCAACACCAAGCTCTACGGCGAAGACGACCCTGTCGCCTCGCCCGGCTTCTCCGACAAGGTCGCCCTGCTGCAGGAGATCGACGCCTTCGCCCGCGCCCGGGACCCGCGGGTGGTCCAGGTCATGGCCTCGCTGGCCGGCGAGCGGCGGACGGTCGAAATCCTCCGCGCCGATGGCCGGCTGATCCGCGATGTCCGACCGCTGGTGCGGGTGAACGTCCAGGTCACCGTCGAGCGGGACGGCCGCCGAGAGACCGGCACGTCGGGCGCCGGCGGCCGCGCCGGGTTCGAGGCCTGGATCTCGCCGGACAAATGGCGGGAGCAGGTCGACGAGGCCCTCGCCCAGGCGATGGTCAATCTCGACGCGGTCGATTGCCCGGCCGGCGAGATGGACGTCGTCCTTGGCCCGGGCTGGAACGGCGTGCTGCTGCATGAGGCGGTGGGCCATGGCCTGGAGGGCGACTTCAACCGCAAGGGCCTGTCGGCCTTCTCCGGACGGATCGGCGAGCGGGTCGCGGCGCCGGGCGTAACGGTCTTCGACGACGGCACGATGGCCGGCCGCCGGGGGTCGCTGACCGTCGACGACGAGGGCACGCCGACCGAGCGGACGATCCTGATCGAGGACGGCATCCTGGTCGGCTACATGCACGACCGCATGTCGGCCCGCCTGATGGGGATGGCGCCGACCGGCAACGCCCGCCGACAGTCCTACGCCCACATGCCGATGCCGCGAATGACCAACACTGGCATGCTCGGCGGCTCGACCCCCCAGGCGGAGATGATCGCCTCCACCAAGCGTGGGCTCTACTGCGCCAAGCTCGGCGGCGGCCAGGTCGACATCACCAACGGCAAGTTCGTGTTCCAGTGCGTCGAGGCCTGGCTGATCGAGGACGGCAAGCTGACCAAGCCGGTGAAGGGCGCGACCCTGATCGGCGACGGCCCCAGCGCCCTGACCCGAGTGACCATGATCGGGGACGACTTCGCGATCGACCCGGGCGTGGGCGTCTGCGGGAAGGCGGGGCAAGGCGTGCCGGTCGGCGTGGCCCAGCCGTCGCTGAAGATCACGGGCCTGACGGTCGGCGGCACGGCTGTCTGATCGCCGACCACCTTTCGCCGATTTAATCCAGATTTCAGCGTTGTAACGTGTCTCGGGGGGAGACGCGCGTCAGCCTCCGCTCCGAAAGAGGCCTGGGGAGAGCCTCGGGGAGCGCGCTATGAGCTATCTGTTGCTGGCCGCCGCGGCGATCGCCGCACCGGCCGAGACACCGCCCGCGGAAACGCAGGCGCAGGGCGTGATTTCGTATCCGGCCGCCTTCTTCGCCGACGCCCAGCCCAACACCGCCAACGACATGATCGCTCGCCTGCCGGGCTTTGCGCTGGACCAGGGCTCGGGCGTCCGCGGCTTCGCGGGCGCGGCGGGAAATGTGCTGATCGACGGCGACCGGCCCACCAGCAAGAGCGACGACCTGCAGAACATCCTGCGCCGCATCCCCGCCAGCCAGGTCGAGCGGATCGACGTGATCCGCGGCGGCGCGCCGGGCATCGACATGCAGGGCAAGACGGTCCTGGCCAACATCGTGCGCAAGGGCGGAGCCTCGACCACGGGCCTGATCTCGGTGGTCAACAACTTCATCTACGACGGCCGCAACAACCCCGGCATCCGCCTGGAAGGCACGCGACGGGGCGACGGCAAGGCCCTGGAAGGGTCGCTGGTGATGGCCGGGTTCCTGGACGACGGCGCGGGAGACGGCCTGCTCGTCCAGCGGGACGGCGCCGGCGCCCTGATCGACCGGGCCGACATGCAGGTCGAGGGCGACGGTCTCCAGGTCGTCGGCACCGGCGCCTTCGAGACGCCGCTGGCCGGCGGCAAGTTCCGGGTCAACGGCAGGCTCTTCCTCGAGCGGTTCTTCTACGGCGAGCGCGACGCGTTCGACTCCGGAAGCCTCGTCGAGAGCCGCGAGCACGACGAGGAGCTTCGCGGTGAGGTCGGCCTGCGCTACGCCCGTGACCTGGGACCGCGCACCAAGATCGAGACGCTGTTCCTGCAGCAGCTGGAGTCGCAGGACTTCAAGGCGCGCTATGATGCGGACGGGGATGCCGAGCGGTTCGCCAACAGCCGCAAGCTCGGCGAGAGCATCGGTCGCGCCTCACTGAATCATCGCCGGTCCGACCGTCTGTCGTTCGAGACCGGCGGCGAGGCGGCGTTCAACTGGCTCGAAAGCCAGACCGACTACTCGATCAACGGCGCGCCGGTGGTCCTGCCGGCCGCGAAGGTTCGGGTCGAGGAACGGCGGGCTGAGCTGTTCGGCCAGGCGACGTGGAAGCCGGTTCCCACGGTGACCCTGGAAGGCGGGCTGAAGTACGAGACCTCGCGCATTCAGTCGGAAGGCGACGTGGTCCTGGAGAAGTCGCTGTCCTTCGCCAAGCCGAGGGCCGTGGCCACCTGGTCGCCGAACGCTTCCAACCAAATCCGGGTGCGGCTCGAACGGGAAGTGGGCCAGCTCGACTTCGACGACTTCGTCGCCAGCTCCGAGATCTCGAACGGCGGCGCGGTGACCAGCGGGAACCCGAACCTGAACCCCGAACAGGCGTGGGTCGCCGCGGTCGCCTACGAGCGCCGGTTCTGGGGCAGCGGCGCGATCACCCTGACGCTGAGCCGGTCCGAGCTGACCGACGTCATCGATCGGGCCCCCGAGGTGGTCGTCAGCACCTGTCCGCTGCTGCAGAACGGCCAGCGTGACGTGACCTCTCCGGCTTGCACCCGGTTCGACCGGCCGGACAACATCGGTGACGGGACCCGCAATCAGGCGCGGGTCGACTTCAATCTGCCGCTGGGCCGGATGGGCATCGCCGGCGGGACGTTGCGCGGCTTCGTCGTGTGGCGTGACTCGGAAGTGACCGATCCGACCACCGGCGAGATGCGTCGCGTCACCGGGGAGCGCCCCCGGGAATGGGAGCTGCATTTCAGCCAGGATCTGCCGCGCTGGAAGCTGAACTGGGGCGTCGACGTGTTCGGCGACTGGAAGGAGACCTACCACCGCTACAACCGGGTCACGGACGTGGAGCTGCGGGCCTTCGTCACGCCCTACGTCGAGTACAAGCCCCGGCCCGATCTGCAGTTCCTGCTGCAGCTGCAGAACTTCACCCAGCGCGATCTTGTTCGTATCCAGGAGGTCTACGCGGGGCCGCGCGGAAACTCGCCGCTGCAGCTGCGCGAAAGCCGCCAGTACGAGAACGGCATGATGGTCTACGTGCGGGTGCGCAAGACCTTCGGCTGATCGGTTTTCCGGGCGTCGACCGTCTCAGGGGAGCCTGCGCGACGTCCTGAAAGCAGAAGGCCCTCGGGGGATGCTCCCCGAGGGCCTTCGTCGTTTCGGCTATGGCGGTCCGCTAGTTGTGCGGCTTGGCCTGACGCTCGATGTCCACCACTTCCGCCGGCGGGTGGTTCGCGGCCTCGTTCGCGCCGTGCGCCCAGTGCTTGATCAGGAAGCTGATCAGGACGAAGGCGACGCCCACGCCCACGCCGGTCCAGCCGAGCATGTTGAAGCCGCTCAGCGAGGTCTCCAGCGCGCCCTTCGGATCCAGCACCTGGCCGCCGACCGTTTCCGAGCCCAGCGCGCCGGCGATCATGCCGCCGATGAAGTGAGCGATCGAGCTGGACAGGAACCACACCGCCATCATGAACGACACCACGGAGGGCACCGACAGCTTGGTGATCTCCGACAGGCCGACCGGCGACAGGAACAGCTCGCCGGTGGTGTGCAGCAGGTAGAGGAAGCCCAGGACGAAGAGGGGCATCTGGTAGGCCGGATTGATCAGGCCGGCCTTCGCCGCCCAGACCACGACCAGGAAGCCGAGGCCGACCTGCAGAAGGCCCAGGCCGAACTTCATGACCGGGTTCGGATCGCGCTTGATGCGGCCGAGGAACAGCCACATCGCGGCGAAGATCGGCGCGAAGATCAGGATGAAGCCGGCGTTGAACGACTGCGTCTGGGACGCGGTCAGGCCCATGTCGATCCAGAACACGTCCTTGGGCGAACCAGCCGCCTGGTACATGTGATGGCTGGCGAGCAGCACTTTGTGTCCGAGGAGCTCGAACGTCATCGGCGCGCTGATCAGCGACAGGTCGACGTTGCGGTCCGCGAACAGGTTCAGCGAGGTGCCGGCCTGTTCGAACAGAGTGAAGAACACCACCGAGCCGAACACCAGGACCAGGGCGAGCAGCATGCGCTCGCGTTCGATCTTGTTGCACTTCACCGCAACGAACCAGCCGACGTAGGCCAGCGCCGCGGCCGTGCTGACGATCAGCGCCGTGCCGACGAGGGCATGGCTCTGAACCAGCAGCCAGACCACGCCGACGCCCAGAAGACCGCAGATGTAGATCAGGCCTTCACGGTTGACCGGTCCGGCGACCCGCTTGGCGAGGAGCGCCGGGTTCGGCGGCTCGCCCTTGCCGTCGAGCAGCGGCTTGCCGAGCACGAAGACGATGAAGCCGATCAGCATGCCGACGCCGGCCAGGCCGAAGCCCGCCCACCAGCCGACGTTCTGACCCAGCAGGCCGCAGAGCACCGAAGCCCAGAAGGCGCCGAGGTTGATGCCGTAGTAGTAGAGGGTGAAGCCCTGGTCTCGTCGGGGATCGCCCTGTGGGTACAGCTGGCCGACGATGGTCGAGATGTTCGGCTTCAGGAAGCCGACGCCCATGATGATCAGCGAGATGGCGAGGTAGAAGATGCCGACGTACGTCTTGTCGCGCTCGGCCTTCATCTCGTACTTGCCCTTCTCGATCGTCGCCGGAAGCGGCGCGTCGGCGGGCAGGTTCTTGATCGCCAGGGCGCCGTGCTCGCCGGGGCCGAAGGCGTAGGTCTTGTCGCCGATCTTGACCGACGACGCGCCGTCGTTGACCACCACCTCGTACGCCGCGCCCTGGTAGTTCAGGGTCTGCGTCGCGGGGCGTCCTTCGACCGCCATCATGCCGTGGCCGGCGACCAGCAGCAGGGCGCCGAAGGCGATCGCCTTGCGGGTGCCGAGGTAGCGGTCCGCCAGCAGGCCGCCGATCAGGGGCAGCAGATAGACCAGCGAGGCGTAAGAGCCGTAGACGCCGCTGGAGAACTCGTCGCTGAAGAGGAAATGCTGCGTGAGATAGAAGATCAGCAGCGCGCGCATCCCGTAATACGAGAAGCGCTCCCACATCTCCGCGAAGAAGAGGATGATGAGCCCCCTCGGTTGGTTCCGCATCTGCAGAAGAACCGGAATGCCCGTCGCCAGGGTGATGAGCACCCCAAGCGCGATGACGATGTTAATCATAGCCTACCCTGGTTATGTAGCGGGGAGGTCGGCAAGATTCCCCCTCGGCCGCCCCGAATTGCGCGGGAGAAAATCACGCGCCGGGCCGTTTCACAAGCAAGCGCTTTCCCCGAGCGACGTTCAAGGAGCCTGAATGGGTCGTCGAGCGTTACGCGACGGGAGGTTCGCCATGTCTCAAGTCGGTTCCCGCTTCAGCCTTTCGGCCGTTCCCGGACGGGTGCGTGTTCTGTTCGAGGGACACGAAGTCGCAGACAGCGCCAGGACGCTGGCGCTGACGGAAACCGGCCGAAAACCGGTCTTCTACTTCCCGAGGGAAGACGTGCAGATGTCGGTCCTGAAGGCCAACGGCCATGTCACGATCAACGCCGATCTAGGGCGGGCGGCGTGGTTCACGATCATGCGCGACGCCAAGATCGTCGAGGACGTGGCCTGGGCCTACGACCAGCCGATCGGCGAAGCCGAGCTGATCGCCGGCTATGTCTCGTTCCGGCCGGAGCACGTCGAGTTCGAGACGGAAGGACTGGTCAACCCGGTGCTGCACGTCCCGCCGATGGACCCGCCGTACGCGGACTAGGGGCGGGGGTGCGGCGCATTCTTCGACACTCAGTACGGGGACATGCTCCGCGAAGCGGTGCGTGTCCTCCTAACTCAGCACCATGGAACGGGGACACGCACCGCTGCGTGGAGCATGTCCCCGGCTGACTCAGTAGGCGCAGTCGACGAACACGCGGTTGATGTCGCCCTTCCATTCGCCGTGGAACTTTTCCAGCAGGCGTTCAGCCGGGGTCAGGCCGCTGTCGGCGATCTCATGCAGTTCGCCGAGGTAGGTGGTCTCGTCGATGAAGCCGCCGTCCAGTCGGGCGCGGTTCTTCAGGCCGGCGTGACTGATCGCCAGCACGTCCTTGGCGATGTCCTGGACCGTGCGGCCGCCGACCGTGGCCTTGAGGCCCAGGCGGTTGACGTCGCGCCGCAGGGTCTCACGCTCCTCGGTCGACCAGTCCTTGCAGAGATCCCAGGCGGCGGCCAGGGCCGCATCGTCGTAGAGCAGGCCGGTCCACAGCGCGGGCAGGGCGCACAGCCGGCTCCAGGGCCCGCCGTCGGCGCCGCGCATCTCCAGGTAGGTCTTCAGGCGGACTTCCGGGAAGATGGTCGTGGTGTGGTCGGCCCAGTCCTTCATCGTGGCGCGGCCCTGGACGCCGTCCAGCTTGCCCTCGATCAGCTCGCGGAAGCTCTTGCCGGACGCGTCGACATAGAGGCCGTTGCGCTTGACGAAGTACATCGGCACGTCGAGCGCGTAGCGGGCGTACTGTTCGAACCCGAAGCCGTCCTCGAAGACGAAGCCCAGCATGCCGGTGCGGTCGGGATCGGTGTCGGTCCAGACGTTGGCGCGGGCCGACAGGAAGCCGTTCGGCTTGCCCTCGGTGAACGGCGAGTTGGCGAACAGCGCCGTGGCGATCGGCTGCAGCGCCAGGCTGACGCGGAACTTGGCGACCATGTCGGCTTCGGAGGCGAAGTCGAGGTTGGCCTGCACCGTGCAGGTGCGCAGCATCATGTCCAGGCCCAGCTTGCCGACCTTCGGCATGTAGGCGCGCATGATGTTGTAGCGCCCCTTGGGCATGATCTCCGCCTGTTCGCGGGTGATCGTCGGGTGGAAGCCCAGGCCCAGGAAACCGAGCCCCAGCTCGTCGGCGACCGTCTTCACCTCCTGCAGGTGGTTGCCGGTCTCCTCGCAGATCTCGTGCATCGAGTTCAGCGGCGCGCCGCTCAGTTCGAACTGGCCGCCGGGCTCCAGGCTGACGTTGGCGCCGCCGCGGTTCAGGCCGATCAGCGTCTGGCCGCCGTCGGGGCGGTCTTCGAAGACCCCCTCCCAGCCGAACCGCATCAGGCCCTTCAGCATCGCCTCGATGCCGTCCGGGCCGTAGTAGGGCACGGTCTCATGGGTGTTCAGACGGAAGCCGAACTTCTCGTGCTCGGCGCCCACGCGCCATTGCTCGGCGGGCTTGCAGCCGGCGGCGAAGTAGTTCGCCAGGTCCTCGATCGTCAGGGGCCGGTCGTCAGTCATCGTTTCGGCCATTCAATGCCTCCCCAGGCTTCACATACACACAGAACGCACGCCGTTCGCATCTGGCTGAGGAGGCCCATTTCCCCGACCGGCGGCGATCTTTACGCTGTTCAGCAGGTGGGAGACAAATGCTCCCGTCTCAAGAGGGTGTGACCCAATCTCCGATCGCGGCCTGCCAGAGCGCCAACGCGGCGATGGCGGCCGTGTCCGCGCGGAGGATGCGGGGGCCGAGCGACACCGGCGTGACGAACGGCAGGCCGCGCAGCCGTTCGCCCTCCTCGGGATCGAAGCCGCCCTCGGGACCGATCAGCACGGCCCAGCTGGAACCGCCCGCGGCGCGGACCGCGTCCAGGGCCGGCGGGAGGCCGCCGGTCTCGTCGCAGAACATCAGCCGGCGGTCGGCGTCCCAGCCGTTGAGCATGCGGTCGAGCTTTTCCGGCGCGACGATTTCCGGCACGTCGAGGCGGCCGGTCTGTTCGGCGGCCTCGACGGCGATGGCCTGCAGACGGCCCACATTGGTGTGGTCGGCGTTGGTCCGACGTGTGACGACCAGCCGCACCCTGCGGGCGCCCAGTTCGGCCGCCTTCTCGACGATCGTCTCCAGCCGGCCGCGCTTGACCAGGGCGACGACGAGGTCGAGGTCCGGCGGCGCGACCTGCGGCCGGGTCCGGGCCCCGACCAGCAGGCGGACGTTGCGCTTGCCGGCCTCGACCAGGGTGGCGCGCCACTCGCCGTCGCGGCCGTTGAACAGCAGGATCTCGGCGCCGACGGTCAGGCGCATGACCGCGGTCAGGTAGCGGCCCTGCTCGGGGGCGGGGACCACGGCCTCGCCGGCGATCAGGTTGTCGGGAACGAACAGTCGGATCATCGCCTTCTTCTAGCGCGACAAATGCCGTCGTGTTTAGGTTCATCCATGTCAGACAAGACCTATGACAAGACCCTGGAGAAGCTGCAGGTCGCCCTGGTGCGCTGGCAGCAGCTGGCCCTGGAGCGCGGCGACAAGGTCCTGGTGATCTTCGAAGGCCGTGACGCCGCCGGCAAGGACGGCTCGATCAAGAGGATCGTCGAGCATCTCTCCATCCGCGCGACGCGGGTCGTGGCCCTGCCGAAGCCGACCGAGACCGAGCGGACGCAGTGGTACTTCCAGCGCTACGTCAGTCATCTGCCGGCGGCCGGCGAGCTCGTGATCTTCAACCGCTCCTGGTACAACCGGGCCGGGGTCGAGCCGGTCATGGGCTTCTGCACCAAGGCCGAGCACGAGATCTTCCTGAAGGACGTTCCCGGCTTCGAGGCGATGCTGGTCGAGAGCGGCGTCACCGTGATCAAGCTGTGGCTCGACATCGACAAGGACGAGCAGGAGAAACGGCTCGACGCGCGGCGCAGCGATCCGCTCAAGGCGCTGAAGGTCAGCGCCCTGGACGCCGTCGCCCAGGAGAAGTGGAAGGACTACTCCAACGCCCGCGACAAGATGCTGATGCGGTCCAGCACCGAGCTGACGCCTTGGGTCTGCGTGCGGGCCAACGACAAGAAGACCGCGCGCCTGAACATCATTCGGCAGCTCCTGCAGCAGATCGCGCCGTCGGACATCCGCAAGGGCGCGGGCAAGCCCGATCCCGCGGTGGTCTTCCCTTTCGAGGCGGAAGCGCTCGGCGACGGACGACTGGCCCGCTGAGGCGTCAGCCCGCGTGCCAGGCCCAGGCGGTCCGGACGATCCCGTCCAGGTCGTAGGCCGGCCGCCAGCCGAGTTCGGCGACGGCGCGCCGGTTATCGGCGACCAGGACGGGGGCGTCGCCGTCCCGGCGCGGCGCTTCGGCGACGGCGATATCCCGTCCAGAGACGCGCCGAACGGTCTCGATCAGTTCGCGCACCGTCGTGCCGACCCCGCCGCCGAGGTTGAAGGCGCCGCCCGGGCCGCCGGCGAGGAGACGCCGCAGCGCCAGAACATGGGCGTCGGCCAGGTCGAGAACGTGGACGTAGTCCCGCACCGCCGTGCCGTCGCGGGTGTCGTAGTCGGTCCCGAAGACCGAGAAACCGTCTCGTCGGCCCAGCGCCGCCTCGATCAGCAGCGGCAGCGCGTGCGTCTCCGGCTCGTGGCGCTCGCCGATGCGGCCGAGCGGATCGGCTCCGGCGGCGTTGAAGTAGCGCAGGGCGATCGAGCGGAAGCCTGACAGCCGGTCGAGATCGGCCAAGGCCTGCTCGACCATCAGCTTGCTGCGGCCGTAAGGGTTCAACGGCGCCTGGGGATGATCTTCATCCATCGGCGTATAGGCAGGCGCGCCGTAGGTGGCGCAGGTCGAGGAGAAGACCATCGCCTTCACGCCGGCGCGGCGGGCGGCGGCGATCAGCTGCAGGCTGCCGCCGACATTGACGTCGTAGAAGTCGCCAGGCCGTTTCATGGACTCGCCGACCTCGATCAGGCCCGCGAAGTGCAGGACGGCGACAGGCCGATGTCTCGCGAACGCCGAATCGAGCTGCTCGGCGTTCCGGACGTCGCCGACCTCCAGCGGCCCCCATTGCACGAAGGCCTCGTGGCCGTTCGAGAGGTCGTCGAACACGACGGGTTGAAAGCCGGCTTCGGCCAGCCTCAGACAGGCGTGCGAGCCGACATAGCCGGCGCCGCCGGCGACCAGGACGACGGGGGCGTCAGCCGCGTTCGAGGAAGACGACATTGTCGTTCTCGTCCTTCAGGACGAAGCCAGCCGCGGCGAAGCGTGCAAGCATCTCGCGGTTCGGGGCCTCGCCGACGATCTGCGGGTGGGTCTCCATCACGATCCGGTCGAAGCCGGCGAAATGCTCCGTCGGCAGGCTGATCTCACCGCCCTCGATATCAATGATCAGTGTGTCGGGCGTGAAGGCCAGACGCTTCCTCAGACTGTCGATCGTCTGGGCCTCGACCTCGATCATCTCGCCGTCCTGGTGGGCCGTCGAGCTGGCCCAGAACTCGGCCGACAGGGTGAAGCGAATGGTTCCGTCCTCGGGCGCCACGGCGGCGTTCAGCAGCGGCACGTCGGCGGCGCCGTTCAGGTCCAGGTTCTTGCGGATGAGGTCCAGCAGGCGCGGATTGGCCTCGACCACGGCGTAGTCGCGAACGCCGATGTTCCGCCGGTTGTGGCAGGCCAGGAAACCGACGCCGGCGCCGATCTCCAGCACCCGGTGGTCGGGGCGGATGTATTTGGTCGCCAGGTCCGCTTCGGCGCGCTCGTAGCGCCGGGACATGGCGAAGAACATCTTGTCGGTCACCGCCGGATGGCGTGTCCACAGCTTCAGGCCGAGATTTTCGATCTCCGGCTTGTCGTTGAGCAGGCGGAAGAGACGGTTGCGCAACCGCTGGCGCGCGCGCTTGATGAAGGACATGTCGGCCTTGGGAAAATGATCGGCCGCAGACTAGTTTCCCCCGACGATATTGCAACGCCCGCCGCCCGACTATACCTCCGCGGTTCCCTTAAGAGACGCCGTCCATGTGGCCGTATCCGATCTTCGTCGTGAACATGAAGCACCACGCCGATCGGCGTGAGGCCGCGGCGGCGCAGCTCGCCCGCGTGGGGCTGACCCCGACCTTCTTCGAGGCCGTGAATGGTCGCGAGATGCCGGCCGAGGACGTCGCCCTTCAGGACGTGCCGGGCCGGTTGCGGCGGGCTGCCAAGCCGCTGATGCCGGGCGAGATGGGCTGCTACCTCTCGCACTGGCGGATCTTCGAGAAGATGGTCGCCGAGGACATCCCTCAGGCGCTGGTTCTGGAAGACGACCTGGTCGTCGCCGACGAGCTGCCCAAGGTTCTGGAGGCGCTGACCCGCGAAGGCTTGCCGCCGTACGACCTGATCAAGCTGGCGATCAGCGAGGTCGGACTGTCGCGGTCCTACGACACGCTGGTCGACCTGACGCCGGAGTCCAAGCTGGTCCGGCACCACAACGTCTGCAACTCCACCGTCGCCTATGTGATCACCAAGGCCGGGGCGCAGCGGTTCCTCGAGTACGGCATGCCGATCCGCTACCCGATCGATGTGGCCATGAACCGCTCCTGGCGGCACGGGCTGAACATCCTGGGCGTCCGTCCCTGGCCCGTCTTCCACGACCACGAGTTCGAGTCCGTGATCGGGCAGGAGCGGTTCAAGAAGGAGGACGAGCTGGAGGACAAGGGGTCGCTCCTGCAACAGCTCGAACGCCGCTTGCGCAAGGGCTACGACAGCATCGCCAAACGCGCCGACGTCCGCAAACGCCTCCGTCAGGACGCCGAGTGGAAGCGACGGACCGAACACTGAACACGCGGAAGCCAGACACCATGCGAATGACCTTCCGCCAGCGCGGCGACTGGGTGGCCCACGTCCTCAAGGCCGGGTTTCAACGGCATCATCAGGAACTGCGGCCGTTCTTCGCGCCCTACATTCCGCAGGACGCCGTGGTCATGGACATCGGCGCCCATGCCGGACAGTTCGCGCGGTTGTTCGCCGACATGGCTCCGAGGGGCAGGGTGTGGTCGTTCGAGCCGTCCGCTTACGCCCGGTCGGTGATGACCGCCGCCGCCCGAATCCGCCGGATCGAAAACGTTACGCTCGTGCCCATGGGGCTGTCCGACGCGCCTGGCGAGCTGGTGCTGCATACTCCGGTCAAGCAGGCCGGCGGGCTCGGCTTCGGCGTCGCGCATCTGGGACAGGACGACGGCTCGCGGCCGACCGTCGACCAGGTCGTCAAGCTGACCACTCTGGACGGTTTCGTGGCTGACAACGGCCTGGAGCGGATCGACTTCATCAAGGCCGATATCGAGGGCTGGGAGCTGCACGCGCTCCGCGGCGCCGAACGGTCGCTCGAGCGGCACCGGCCGCCGCTGTTCGTCGAGGTGAACGACGCCCACCTGGCGCGCGCCGGGACGAGCGCTCAGGGCCTGTTCGACTGGCTCGCCGAGCGAGGCTACGCCGCCTTCTCGGTCCCGGATCTGCGCCCCGTGACGGCCTACGCCGAGCCGGATGACTATCTCTTCCTGCAAAACGAGAGGCGCGGATAATGGACCTCTCGGCGAAACAGGCCCGGCGCATCGCGCTGGCCGCCCAGGGTTTCGCCGAGGCTCGCCGGCACGATGCGCCGGGCCGCCGCCAGTTCCGCCAGATCGCCCAGAGGCTGGGCGTGATCCAGATCGACAGCGTCAACGTGGTCACGCGGACGCACTACCTGCCGGCCTTTTCGCGGCTCGGCGACTATCCGCGCGAACTGCTGGAAGACGAGGCGTGGGGCCGTAAGCGCAGCCTGTTCGAATACTGGGGCCACGAAGCCTCTCTGATGCCGATGGAGCTGCAGCCGCTGTTCCGCTGGCGGATGGCCCGGGCGGCGGCGGGCGAGACCTGGAGCGGCCTGGCGAGGTTCGGGCGGGAGCGCCGCGACTACATCGACAACATCCTGGCCGAGATCGAGAAACGCGGGCCTGTGACCGGCGGCGACTTCGCGACCGGGCCGCGCGGCCAGCCCGGTTGGTGGTCCTGGTCGGACGGCAAGCGGGCTCTCGAATGGCTGTTTTGGACCGGACAGCTGACCACCCACACCCGCCGAGGCTTTGAGCGGGTCTACGACCTGACCGAGCGGGCGTTGCCCGACACTGTCGTCGGCGCGCCGACGCCGACCGAGGCGGACGCCCAGCGCGAGCTGGTCCGCCGCTCGGCCGCGGCCATGGGCGTGGCGACCGAGGCTGATCTGCGCGACTACTTCCGCCTGCCGCTGGACGGCGCCCGCCGCGCGGTGAAGGACCTGGTCGAGGCTGGGGAGCTCGTCCCGGTAAAGGTCGAGGGCTGGGCCAAGCCCGGCTATCTGGTCGCCGGAACCAGGATCCCGCGCAGGATCGACGCCCACGCCCTGCTGTCGCCGTTCGACAACCTGATCTGGTTCCGCGACCGCACCGAGCGTCTGTTCGGCGTGAGGGTCCGGCTGGAGATCTATACGCCCGCCCACAAGCGGACCCACGGCTACTATGTGCTGCCGTTCCTGGAGGGCGACACGATCACGGCCCGGGTGGATCTGAAAGCCGATCGTCAGGCGCGGGTGCTGCGGGTCCAGGCCGCCCACTCGGAGCCGGACGCCGGTCCGGATACGCCCGCGCGGTTGGCGGCGGAGCTTCGGCGGATGGCGCGTTGGCTCGATCTCGACGCGGTCGAGGCCGTCCAGAAGGGGGACCTGGCGGCGCCTCTGAAACAGGCGCTGGCGAATTTGTGAGCAGGGTGCGACCGCCTGACCGGTTCGCATGGCCTTTGGCTTAGGTTAAACGCACTACCCACTGGCCGCGCGGGGGCGCTACCGGGAGCAGCGTCATGAAGGGTTTGGACACGCGCCTGTCGCGTCGCGGACTCGTCGTCGGCCTGGCGGCGCTGACGGCGTCCTGCGCCACGGGAAGCAAGCGGGGCGCGCCCGTGGTCGCCCAGGCGCCGGCCCCGCTGGTCGTGCCGACCGAACCGCTCGCCGTCCCGCCGCCTGTCGTGAAGGTGCAGTTCGACCCGCTGGGCCTGATCCGCAAGCCGCTGCTGGACGGCGGCCTGGAGGCGCTGAAACGGCACGAGGCCAGGATCCCGACCAAGGACCAGATCTATCTCGTCGACTTCCAGCAGCATTCCAGCCTGCCGCGCCTCTATCGCCTGGACCTGGCGTCCGGCGAGGTGACCGCGTTCCGCACGGCCCACGGCAAGGGTTCGGACCCGGCCCACTCCGGCTTCGCCCAGCGCTTCTCGAACGTGATGGATTCCAACGCCTCGTCGGTCGGCGCCTATGTCACGGCCGGTCCGGGCATGGGCGCCAAGCACGGCCCCAATGTCCTGCTCGACGGCCTGGAGCCGACCAACAGCGAGGCGCGCGACCGGGCGATCATCATCCACGCCGCCGACTACTGCGAGCCCGAGTTCCTGGCCCGCGAGGGCAAGCTGGGCCGGTCCTACGGCTGCTTCAGCGTCAGCACCGCCGACCTCCAGACCCTGCGCCCGATCATGGGCGAAGGCCGCCTCCTGTTCGCGGCGGCGTAGGCATCTATCGCCCGTCATCCTCGCGCCTGTTGCGAGGACCCATGCGTGATGAACCAAATGAAAAAGGGCGCGGAACGATCCGCGCCCTTCTTGCTGTTCGCCGTGTTCACGGGGCCTCGCGACGAGCGCGAGGACGACGGTTTAAGGGCTACCCCGCTCCGTACATCGACATCACGTCCCGGCGCATCGCCGCGCCGCTGTCCGGCCGGCTGTAGAACATATGGCCGCCGGGATAGGAGCGCAGCTGCACGCGGCCCGGCGCGCCCATCGGCGGCAGTTGGTCGACCACCGTCTTGGACACGAAATAGGGGCAGCTCAGGTCGTTATATCCGTGGACGATCATGACCTTCATCTTCGGGTCGTTGGCCAGGGCCAGACGCAGGGCCGAGACCGACTCGATCGTCTGCAGGCGGTCCTCCCAGGCCTGGTTCACCGCGCCGTTCAGGGCTTCGTAGCGGCCGTCGACCTTCCAGCCCACGACGCGGGTGGTGAAGTCGACCATGGCGCTGGTCGTCGGCGCGATCAGGGCGTCCAGGATCGGGTCGCCGCTGCGCTGGTTCAC
This sequence comes from Caulobacter mirabilis, assembly GCF_002749615.1. Taxonomy (GTDB): domain Bacteria; phylum Pseudomonadota; class Alphaproteobacteria; order Caulobacterales; family Caulobacteraceae; genus Caulobacter; species Caulobacter mirabilis. Next base: position 3,900,110 of record NZ_CP024201.1, on the reverse strand, counting down.
CGACCAGGGGAAGGGATCATAGGCGGTGACGTTGGAGTCGTACCAGCTGCCGATCCGGCCTTCGCCCTTGTAGAGTTCACGCAGGAAGGCGCGGCTGTCGACGCGGCCGCCCATCTCGCGCACCACGTCCGGACGCAGGCCGGTGTAGGCGGTGACCTTGCCGACCATCCGGTCCAGGGCGGCCTGGTCGCTGCGGCCCTTCATGAAGTCGGTCAGAAACTCGCCGCGGACGTAGCTCTCGACCTCGGCCATCTGGGCGTCGTTCAGCGTCTTGCCCTGGCGCTCGTAGTTGGCGGCGGCCATCGAGGGCAGGGTCATGGCCCAGGGGATCGGCGAGAAGTCGCCGCCGGCCCAGCTGGTGCCGTCGAAGAAGGGCGAGACCAGGATCACGCCGTTGACCCCGACGCCCAGCTCGGTCTGCAGATAGTGGGTCAGCCGCGGGCCGCGGAAGCCGCCGTAGCTCTCGCCGGTGATGTACTTCGGCGAGGTCATCCGCTCGTTCTTGAGCAGCCAGTCGTAGACGATGCGCGACAGGTACTCGATGTCCTGCTTCACGCCGAAGAAGGCCTTCTTGCTCTCGTCCGGCCCGACCAGCGAGCGCGAGAAGCCGGTGCCGACCGGGTCGATGAAGACCATGTCGGTGAAATCCATCCAGGTGAACGGATTGTCGTGCAGGACGGCCGAGTCGGACGGGGCGTCGCCCTGGGCGCCGAACTGGACCCGCTTGGGCCCGATGGCGCCGAGATTCAGGTAGACGCTGGCCGCGCCGGGGCCGCCGTTGAAGGCGAAAGTCACCGGTCGGTTCGGGTTGCGGGGGCCGTCCAGGACGTAGGCGGTGTAGACCACCTCGGCGATGATCTTGCCCTTGGCGTCGCGCACCGGCAGGGCGCCGACGGTGGCGGTGTAGTTCAGGACCTTGCCGTTCAGCCGTGTCGACTGCTTCACCGAAGCCGGCGCCGGGAACGGCGGCAGGTCGGTGTCGCTCTTCTTGTCCTTGGCCTCGGCCGCCGGCGTGTCCGCCGCCTGCGCCGCTACGGCGAAACTCCCCATCGCCAGCGTCGCCGCCAGCCCCAGCACACCCAGAAACCGCAAGTCCGGACCCTCCCGAAAACAGAACTCGGGACCGTACTCCGGAGAGGCGGGGAAGCAAGTAGCTCGATCCTCCCCCGTGGGGGAGGGAGACCGCCCGTAGGGTGGTGGAGGGGGCCAAAGGCGCCCGACCGCGGCGAGGAGTCGATGGCCTTGGGTCCTCTCCACCATGCTTCGCCCAGCCCGCGACAACGTCGCGGGCGTTCTTTGCGGTGATCGCCTCTGGCGATCACATACGCCGCGCAGGTGCGCGGCGTCGCTCATCACCCCCTCTCCCATCGGGAGAGGAAGTTCTAAGCCGTCCCCTCCGCCACCGCGGCCAGTCGGGCGTAGGCGCCGCCCTTGGCCTTGAGCTCGGCGTGGCGGCCTTCCTCGACGATGCGGCCCTTGTCGAACACCAGGATCCGGTCGGCGTTGCGGATCGTCGACAGCCGGTGGGCGATGACGATCGTGGTGCGGCCGGCCATCAGCTCGTTCATCGCCGCCTGGACGTGCAGCTCGGTCTCCACGTCGAGTGAGCTGGTCGCCTCGTCGAACACCAGGATCGGCGCGTCGGCCAGGAAGGCCCTGGCGATGGCCACGCGCTGGCGCTCGCCGCCCGACAGCTTCACGCCGCGCTCGCCGACCAGGGTGTCGTAGCCCTTGGGCAGCTTCTCGATGAAGCCGTCGGCGTGGGCGCGCTTGGCGGCCAGCCTGATCTCGTCCAGCGTGGCGCCCGGCCGGGCGTAGCCGATGTTCTCGGCGATGGTCCGGTGGAACAGCGCCGGGTCCTGGGGCACTACGGCGATGGCCCGGCGCAGGCTGCCCTGGGTGACCTGGGCGATGTCCTGGCCGTCGATGGCGATGGCGCCGCCCTGCAGATCGTAGAGCCGCTGGATCAGCTTCACGAAGGTCGACTTGCCGGCGCCGGTCGCGCCGACCAGCGCCACCTTCTCGCCCGGCGCGATACGCAGGCTAAAGCCGTCGTACAGCGGCGCCTCGGCGCTCTTGTAGCGGAACGAGACGTGGTCGAAGACGATCTCGCCCTCGGCGGCGGCGAGCGGAATCGCATCCGGCGCGTCGGCCACCTGGGGGGCCATCAGGGCGTAGTTGGCCACGTCCTCGACGTCGTCCAGGCCCTTCTGCAGCATCCGCACGTTCTCGCCGATGTTCCGCAGGTAGCCGCTCATCAGCATGAAGGTGGTGATGGCGAAACCGATGTCGCCGGCGGTGGCCTGGCCCTTGACCCACAGGTTGACCAGCAGGCCGGTCATGCCTGCCTGCAGCAGGACCATGAGCACGTTCTGCATCACCCAGACGTCCATGAACCGGCCCCAGGTGATCTGGACGGCGCGGCTCCAGGCGCCGGTGATGCCGGCGAAGCGGGTCTCCTCGCGCGTCTCGGCGCCGAAGGCCTTCACGGTCGGGTTGGAGGTGATGGCGTCGGCCAGGGCGCCGCCGATGCGGCTGTCCAGGGCGTTGGACTTCAGGTTGGCCTGGCGGACATAGACCTTCACGACCCACAGGTTCAGCACCAGGAAGCCGACGACCACGGCAAGCGACAGGCCGCCGATCAGGGGCCACTTGAAGGCCATCTGGGCGGAGAGGCCGAACAGCACCAGCAGCGCCGGGCCGAGCCACAGCACCACGGCGTCGGACACCGAATCGTAGCCCCACATGGCGCGCGAGATGCGGCGGACGGTGGCGCCGGCGAAGGTGTCGGCGTGCCAGTCGGACGAGAAGGCCTGTACGCGCCGGAAGCCCTCGTTGGTCATCTCCTCCATGTTCCGCGCCGCCAGCGGGTTCCAGAAGCGGAACGCGATGTTCCGGGTGACCACGAAGGCGACATAGACGCCGACGAACAGCGCCCAGGCCTTCCAGGCGGCGTTCGTGTCGCGCGCCGGATCGGCGACGGCGTCGATCAGGGTCTTGGCGGCGGTCGGCATCAGGATGTCGAACCCGACCGCGACCAGCATCAGACCGGCCGAGCCGAGCAGCAGCCAGGGTCGGCGCAGCCAATAGCCGCCGATGAAGGCCATGACCTGGCCGTTGGAGAGCACCCGACCGCGGGTCTCTTCCTCGTCTTCGTACTGTTCACTCATGGAAAAACCTCAGGCCGCCCAGATAGGGGCGGGGTCGGGCCGGCGCGAGGGGCCGTGGCGAGATTGTGGCGGCGAGCGAGGCTTTCGGGTGACAGGGGGTGAAGGGGACATGCACCTTCGGAGCATGTTCCCGGCTATCCCGAGCTCGGCCCCCCGCGGATACTCCGTGCGTGGTTCGAGACGCTCGCGGTGCTCGCTCCTCACCATGACGAATGCAGAGCTCGTCATCCTGAGGAGCGATCCCTCAGGATCGCGTCTCGAAGGACGCAGAGCGTTGGGCGCATGTCCCCCGCCGTTCCCGCCTATCCCTTGCCGCCGTTCCGCTTCTTCTTCCGTCCGCCGCCGAACGGCCGCCATCTCAGGAACCAGATGATCGCCGGGCCGATGATGGGGGTGCGGAGCAAGGGGCGGACCGCATGCGGGCGAGTCTTCAGGAAGCAGACCACGGCGATGATCCAGAACACCGTGGTCGGCATGTAGGGCACGAACAGGCCGACGGTGCCGGTGGCCAGCATGGCGACGCCCACCGCGTCGAGCACGCGGTGCGACAGGCGCGAGGGACGCTTACGATCGGGGGGAGGACTCGCCATCGGCCTACAATGCGACGAGTTCGCATCTGGCGTCACTAGGCGGTTTCGATTTGGAGCGATCCGGCGCGACGGCTATCCATGCGGCATGACCACGATCCTGCCCGACGCCGCCCCGACCAACTGGGTGGACCGGTATGCGCCGCCGCCGCTGCGGCCCTGGCTGAAGCTGGGGCGGTTCGACCGGCCGGCGGGGATCTGGCTGCTCATGCTGCCGGGCTGGATGGGCGTGGCCATGGCCTGCGCCATGCAGGGCAAGGCGCCGGACCTTTGGCTGTTCCTGCTGATCTTCCTGGGCGCCGCGCTGATGCGCGCGGCCGGCTGCGCCTACAACGACATCGTCGACCGCGATATCGACGCCAAGGTCGCCCGCACCGCGATGCGGCCGCTGGCGTCCGGCCAGATCAGCGTCAAACAGGCCTGGGCCTTCATCGTCGGCTGCTCGCTGGTCGGCCTGGTCATCCTGCTGAGCATGAACCTTTGGGCGATCGGCCTGGGCGTCGCCTCGCTCGGCCTGGTGGCGGCCTATCCGTTCATGAAGCGGATCACCTGGTGGCCGCAGGCCTGGCTGGGCCTGACCTTCAACTGGGGCATGCTGCTGGGCTTCGCGGCCGTGGCGGGCGGCCTGAGCTGGGGCCCCGTGCTGGTCTACGCCGGCCTGGTGTTCTGGACCCTGGGCTACGACACCATCTACGCCATCCAGGACATCGAGGACGACGCCCTGGTCGGGGTGAAATCCTCCACGCGCCGTCTGGGCGCCAACCTGCGCAAGGGCGTTCTGGCCTTCTACGTCCTGTGTTTCCTGCTGGTCATGGCCGGCGCCTGGGTCGGCGGCATGGGGCCGCTGTTCCTGCCGCCGGCGGCGCTGCTGGCGGTTCACCTGTCGCGCCAGGCGGCCAAGGTCGACGCCGATGACGGCGTCGGCGCCCTGGCGCTGTTCAAGTCGAACAGCATCGCCGGCCTGCTTCTCGTGATCGCTTTCGCCGCCGGCGCCTGGAAGCCGATCGGAGGCTTCTAGAACGGCCCGTTCGGGTAGACGCGCTCTTCGAGCACTCGGTTCAGCGTCGCGATGCGGTTCTGGTAGCTGCGCGCCAGGCAGGCCTTGTTCGCGCCGCAGGTCCGGCGGTTCCGCAGCCAGGCCTGCTGGTCGTCCATGATCGCGCCCCGCGAGCCCATCGGCACGAGCCGCCGGGTGATGTCGTAGAGCAGGCTCATCCGCACGTCCTGGTCGTTCAGGGCGCGGTCGGCGCAGATCGCCTTCTCGTCGGGGCTGCGGGCCTTGTTGCAGTCGAAACTGGCCGCGTTCGCGGCGCCGGCGGCGAGGGCCGACGCCAGCAGGGCGGCGGCGCAGAGGGGGATGCGCATGACTTTCCTCCGGAACGTGACGCACCGTCACCCTACACTTCCCGGCGGCGAAGTGAGATGCTTCCGTCATGGCCGTCGCATCGCGCGTGAAACCGAAGGACTTCTTCACCGACGAGGAATGGGCTCCGCTGGCCGCGCGCTCGTCCTGGTTCGGGTTGTGGCTGGTCGCTCATGCTTGGCTGACCATCGTCGCGGCGGGCGCGCTGTTCGTCGTCTTTCCGAACCCGCTGACCTTCGTCTTCGCCGTGATGGTGATCGGGGCGCGGCAGCTGGGGCTGGCGATCCTGATGCACGAGGCGGCGCACGGCTGCCTGCACCCGAATATCAAGGTCAACGACTGGGTCGGCCATTGGCTGTGCGGCGCTCCGACCAACGGCGATCTGCAGCGCTATCGCGACTACCACCTGCAGCATCACAAGTTCGCCCAGCAGTCCGAAGACCCTGACCTGAGTCTCTCCAGGCCGTTCCCGACCACCCGCCAGTCCCTGCGGCGCAAGATCATCCGGGACCTGACCGGCCAGACCTTCTTCAAGCAACGGATCAAGCCGACGATCGACGCCTTCGCCCAGGGGCGGAAGAAGGGCGTGCCCGCGAGCAAGATCGCCAAGGGCGTGCTGAACTTCTGGAAGCCGTTCCTGATCACCAACGGCGTGCTGATCGTCGCGACGTCGGCCGCCGGATACTGGTGGGCTTGGCCGGTGCTGTGGCTGATCCCGATGGCGACCTGGTATCCGCTGGTCACCCGCCTTCGGAACATCGCCGAGCATGCGCTGGTCGGCGAGAACCAGCCCGACCCGCTGCGCCATGCCCGTACGACCCGCGCCGGCCCGATCGCCCGGCTGCTGATCGCGCCCTACTACGTCAACTATCACTGCGAGCATCACATGTTCATGCATGTGCCCTGCTGGAACCTGCCGAAGGCGCATCGGCTGCTGAAGCGGAAGGGCGTGCTGGACCGGATGCTCTATGAGCCCGGCGGGTACCTGACGGTGCTCAAGGCGGCGTCGAGCCGCGAGACGGCCGCGGCGGCCTAGTCCCGCCGAAGCGCGTGCTTTAGGACGGTCGCGATGATCCCCGACCGCCGCGCCTTCATCGTCGAGAACACCCGCCTGCAGGCGCCGCCGCATACGCCGGAGCTGACGCTTCAGCTCGCGGACGAGGTGACGGCGATCTGGCGGCTGACCGAGGAGGAGCTGGAGAAGATCGGCCTGCCGCCGCCGTTCTGGGCCTTCGCCTGGGCCGGCGGGCAGGCGCTGGCCCGCTACGTCCTGGACCATCCGCAGGTCGTGGCCGGCAAGCGGGTCGTCGACTTCGCCACCGGCTCGGGCATCGTCGCCATCGCGGCGATGAAGGCCGGCGCCGCGGGGGTGCTGGCCGCCGACATCGACGTCTTCTGCGGTGCGGCGGTGGCGCTGAACGCCGAGGCCAACGGTGTGGCCGTGGACTTCACCGACACGAACCTGCTGGACGCCGCGCCGGCGGAGGACGCCGAGGTCTTCCTGGCCGGCGACATCTGCTACGAGGGGCCGTTGGCGCGCCGGGTCCTGGAGTGGCTGGGCGCCGCTCGGGCGCGAGGGGCGACGGTGCTGATCGGCGATCCGGGGCGGACCTACTTTCCGAAGGACGGTCTGGAGAAGCTGGCCGAGTACCAGGTCCCGACCACGCGTGAGCTCGAGGACTATGAGGTGAAGAAGACCAGCGTCTGGGCGATGCCGTGATCCTGGCGGCGCTGGCGGGCGGCCTGTTCGGTCTGTTGCAGCCGCAGGGCGGCGACGCCGCGGCGGCCGCACGGGCCAACGCGGCCCGGGCGCCGCTGGAGCAACGGCTGCGCGAGCGCGGCTTCGCATCGGGTTCGGCGGTCCACATCCGCATCTTCAAGGCCGAAAACCGGCTGGAGGTCTGGCTGAAGCGGGGCGACCGCCACCAGCTGTTCGAGACCTATCCGATCTGTCGTTGGTCCGGCCGGCTGGGGCCGAAGCTGAAGGAGGGCGACGGACAGTCGCCCGAGGGCTTCTACGCCGTGCCGCGGGAGGCCCTGAATCCGAACTCGACCTATCATCTGTCCTTCAACCTGGGGTTCCCGAACGCCCATGACCGGGCGCTGGGGCGGACCGGCTCGTTCCTGATGGTGCATGGGCGCTGCGTTTCGATCGGCTGCTACGCCATGACCGATCCGGCGATCGACGACCTGTGGGCGCTGATGACCGCCGCCTACGAGCGCAGACAGGCGCGGGTGACCGTCGACGCCTTTCCGTTCCGGCCGACCGAGGCCAATCTGCGCCGTCACGCCCGTGACCCCAACGCTGCCTTCTGGAATGACCTGGCGGCCGGGGACCGGGTCTTCACGACGACGGGCCGGCCGGCGGCGGTCTGGAGCTGCGCGGGCCGGTACCGGATGACGTCCGGGCCGGGCTGCACCGCTGTTCGCACGGGCGGTTGACTCAGTCTATGTGGTGTGAACAAATAGTGAACATTGATATCGAGGTGTGGGATGCGTGAAGACGGCAAGGTCGACTATGTGGAGATGTTCGGCGGTGCCTTGCCGGAGACCAAGGCCTTCTACGCCAAGGCGTTCGGCTGGGCTTTCACCGACTACGGCCCGGGCTATGCGGCCTTTGACGAAGGGCTCGACGGAGGGTTCGACGCCGAGGGCGCCAAGGCGCCGCTGGTGATCCTCTATGCCCACGACCTGGAGGCCATGCTGGCCAAGGTCGAGGCGGCCGGCGGCGCCGTGGTCAAGCCGATCTTCAGCTTCCCGGGCGGGCGGCGCTTCCACTTCCGCGATCCGGCCGGGACCGAGCTGGCGGTGTGGAGCGAGGGGTAGAGAGCCGCTCGGCTCCCGGGGCTGAAGGCTGTTCTGGCCGTCGGTTGACGGAGCGAGGGAAGGGCGATCCGCTAGGCGAAGTCTTCATGGACCTAGCAGGTAGGAATGCTGTCGCTTCTTCTGTCGCTCGCCTTCCAGGATCCGCTCGCCGACGAACTCCTGCGAGTCCAGGTGTATCCGGGCGCGTGGGCTCAGGCTCTGTCGGCCGCCGATCAGCGGGAGATTCGGCGGGAAGATGTGCGGAAGGTCGCCTGTGTCGGACAGGTGGGGACCCACATGGTCTGCTCCTGGGAGCAGCGGATCGACGGGGTCTGGGCGACCTATTACCAGGTCGGCGACGTCAGTCAGGCGGAGCGTCCGCGGTTGTCGCCCGGGGAGCGGCGGCGGGAGGCGATCTCGGAGCGGTGAGCACCGCCGGTCGCCCGTCCCCGGGAGTGTCGGTCACGCCTTGTCGCTATCTCCGCCGCGTTTCAGGCGGCGGTATCGCGCGGGCAAGGATCTGAGCGCGTGGAACAGGACATAGACCGCCCATAGGACGCCGGGCCCGCACAGCAACACCAGAAGCCCGATGCGAAGGGGACCGTCGAGATCGAAGCCGATGTCGACAGCAGCACAGAGGGCGGCGCCGACCCAGAGGGGCCAGAGCACGTCGACGTTGTTCAGGCCGATATGGAGCGGCTCATCGTAGAGCTTCCTGAGAAGCTTCGCGTGATAGTCCCGCAACCCGTTCATTGGCCCGTCCCCCACGGCTCGGCGGCATCCTATAGAGGCTTGCGAAGGGTTAGCGAGGGGGGACCGGAGCCGCTCAGCCGTTGCGTGAGGCGGCGCGCCGATTGAAGCCGGTCTCGTTTCCGCGCAACTTCCGAACAGACAGGCCCGACGGTCAGGAACGGAGATCTGCGACATGGCCAAGCTCGTGTTCGGGATGAACCAGTCGCTGGACGGCTACGTCGATCATGACCGGTTCGGCCCCAGCCCCGTGCTTTTCCGCCACTTCATCGACCAGGCGCGCGAGCAGGCAGGCAGTCTCTACGGTCGCCGCCTCTACGAGATCATGAGCTACTGGGATGACGAGCATCCCGAATGGGGCGAACCTGAGCGCGCGTTCGCGGAGGCCTGGCGGAGCCAGCACAAATGGGTCGCGTCGCGCACGCTGACCTCGGTCGGCCCCAACGCCACGCTCCTGGGGCCCGACCTGGGAGCAGAGGTCCGCCGACTGAAGACGGAGGTCGAGGGCGAGATCGAGGTCGGCGGGCCGGTCCTGGCGCGGGCCTTGACGGACCTGGGCCTCATCGACGCCTACCGCATCTATCTGCATCCCGTCGTGCTAGGCGGCGGCAGTCCCTATTTCGCCGGCCCCCGGCCGCCGCTCCGTTTCGTCGCCAGCGAACAGATCGACGAGAACGTGGTGCGGCTGACCTATACGCCGGCCTGACGACCGATCGGCCGGGCGGACATGCTTTTCAGAGTTTGGACGGATCGAGCCTGGCCAAACGCTCTCGGCGCTCGGCGTAGCGCTCCCCCAGAGCGGCGGTGCTCAGGAAGATCTCAAGCATGCGCTCGGCCGTGTCGGCGTCGGTGAGGTCCGCGCCCAGGACCAGCATGTTGGCGTCGCCGTGTCGACGTGCGCCGAGGCTCTCCTCGACGGTGTGGAGCAGCGTCGCCCGGATGAAGGGAAAGCGGTTGGCCGTGATGGCGACCATCTGCCCGCTGCCGCAGATCCCGACGGCGAAATCGGATCGGCCCGCCTGGATCTCCGCCGCCAGCCGCACCGCATAGTCCATCGCATCGACCCGTTCGACGTCGCTGTCGGTTCCGCGGTCAGTGACCGCGTATCCGTTGGCGAGCAGCCAGGCCTTCAGCCGCGTCTTCAGGGCGACGCCCCGGTGGTCGGCGGCGATCGAGACGGGCTTGTCGGTCAGCTTCTGGGTCATCGGTTCCGAAGGGGCATATCCAGCGTCACGGTCGGCGCCTGCTACAGCCAATCACCGATACTGGCTACCGGGCGATCGAACGTTCAAGGCGGCTGGCGGCTGCGGATCGGCCGCGCGGGTCCGCCTTCATGAGACCTGCGCTGGCCATAACCTCGCAGCGCCCGAGGCTTTTGCGTTCCGGCCGGGCGCCAGGAGCTCGAAGAGCGCCGTCGGACAAGACTTTCCTTGCATCGACCGTCCGTCTGCCCCCTTTATCCGCGCCCATGCGTCTGAGGCATATCGAAGTCTTCCACTCCGTCTACGCGCACGGCTCCATCTCGACCGCCGCGCGGGCGTTGAACGTGTCCCAGCCCTCGGTCTCCAAGGTGCTCAAACACGCCGAGGATCAGCTGGGCTTCAAGCTGTTCCGGCGGGTGAAGGGCCGGCTGGCCCCGACCGACGAGGCGCACGCCCTGTTCCGGGAGGTGAAGGAGGTCTTCGAGCGGCTCGACTCGCTGAAGCAGGCCGCGCGCAACCTCAAGACCGGGGAGGGCGGCCACATCCGCGCCGCCGTGCTGCCCGCCCTGGGCCTGGGCATCGCGCCAGAGGCGGTGGCCCGTTTCCGCGCGGCGCATCCGACCGTGACCTTCGACTTCCGCACCCTGCATTACGACGAGGTGCTGCGCGGCCTCTATGAGCACGAGGTCGACATGGCGCTGGCCTACGACGCCATCCAGCACCCGCGGATCGCGCATTTCCAGATCGGCGCCGGCGAGCTGATGATGATGTTCCCGCGCGGCGAATTCGGCCCCAATCCGCCGGAGCGTCTCGATCTGAAGCTGCTGGAGAGCAAGAACTACATCGGCTCCGGTTCGACCGGCCCGGTCAGCGAGCTGTTCTCGGCGGAGGTGGAGGCCCAGGCGCTGACCATCAACGAGCCGATCACCAGCTCGACCTTCTACATGGCCGCCTCGATGGTGCGGTTCGGGGTCGGCGTGGCCGTGGTCGACGAGTTCACCGCCCGGTTCGAGGCCTCTGAGAAGATCGACTTCCGACCACTGAGCAACCCGCTCCGCTTCGGCGTCTACTGCATGCACCTGGAGGATCGGCCGCTGTCGAACCTGTCCCAGAGTTTCACCAAGGTGATGGCCGAGGTGCTGGCGGAAAGGGCGGGCGGCTGAGTCTGCTCATTTGCGGGCGCCCCAAGGGTTCAGCGCCATGTAGATATCGAAATGGAGTCGATTGGCCGTGTCGACGTCGCTCTGGTCCAGCAACTGGGGCATGAAGGTGATCGGCAGCCCGGCCGCGCGGATCGTCTGCATGAGGGTGGCCGAGAGATAGCGCCTGCCGCCGAACATGCCGAGCAAGCCGAAGAAATGTTCGTCCTCGTCGATTGGCTTGAGAACGAGGCGTTTCCAGACGCCGGTCCCTTTGATCGCTGGGTTCATTCGCGGCGGATCGGTCAGGCTGAAGGCGGGCGCGTCGGATTGTTCCCAGTCAACGCAGTCGATCCGTCGCCAGCAGTTCATCCACCAGTAGCCTTCCCGGATTGTCGCGACCGCCTGTTCATGAACGATGTGGGTGACTTCCACCGGCAGGAACTCGCAGTCCTTCATCAGCGGCTCGACAACGACTTTGAGCCGGTCGGAGACGAAGTGGACGCCGTTGGAGTCCTGCAGCAGGTCCGGCAAGGGCCTGTCCGGTTCGAGGACGCAATAGGCCGTCAGAGCGGGCGACGGGCGGGAGGCTAAAGACGTCATTGTTTCCCAGGGCAGGGTCCAGGAAAGGGCGTCGAGAGTGACGTTGACATCGCCGAACGACCGAGTTTGGACCGGATGATACGTCGCCTGTGGATCCCGGACATCGAACAAGGCCGTCGTTCGATCCTTCATCTGGATCAGATAGGCCGAGTTGTCGCTTTCGCTCATAAGGCTCCCCCGACGCTGCGGGCCATAGCTTTTCTTGCTAGCACAACTCCGCTTCTGAATTCGACGCAGCGGGTCCTCGCCGCGATGGTCGCGCCCGACGACGAAACGGACGGCGCGAGCATTCGATGATCTCTTCTCCCTACCTGCTGTACCTCGGCGCGGCGACGGACCCGCTGGCGGTCAAGACGGCGCGCGGCGTCGCCGAATGGCGTCCCGAGACCTGTATCGGTCAGCTGCGCCTGCCGGGCTGCGAAGTGACCCTCGGCCTGGAGGATGTCGCCATCGACGAGGCCGTCCGGCGCGGCGCCCGGACCCTGATCATCGGCGAGGCCAACGCCGGCGGCGTGCTGAGCGCGGCGGCGATCCCGGTGATCGTGGCGGCCCTCGACGCGGGCCTCGACGTGGCCAGCGGCCTGCACCAGCGGCTGGGCGACGTTCCGGCGGTCCGCGAGGCCGCCGAACGCAACGGCCGCCGGCTGTTCGACGTCCGCCAGCCGCCGGCTGATCTGGTCGTCGGCAAGGGCGTTCCGCGGGCCGGGATGCGCCTGCTGACTGTCGGCACCGACTGTTCGATGGGCAAGATGTACACCTCGCTGGCGCTGGAGAAGGCGTTGAGGGCTCGCGGCGTGGCGGCTGACTTCCGCGCCACCGGCCAGACCGGCATCCTGATCGCCGGCGACGGCATCGCGGTCGACGCCGTGGTCGCCGACTTCATCTCCGGCGCGACCGAGCGCGTGTCGCCGGCGCGCCATGACGGCGGCTGGGACATCATCGAAGGGCAGGGTTCGCTGTTCCACCCGTCCTACGCCGGCGTGTCGCTGGGTCTGCTGCACGGCGCCCAGCCGGACGCCCTGGTGCTTTGTCATGAGCCGGGTCGTCCCCACATGCGAGGCGTGCCGGGTCATCCGGTTCCTGGCCTGAAGGAGACGCTGGAGCGCAACCTGGAAGCCGCGCGGCTGACCAATCCCGACGTCGTCGCCGTGGGCGTGGCGTTCAACACCTCGGCCTACTCCGACGCGGAGGCCGCGCGCCTCTGCGCCGAGGCGTCCGCCGAGCTCAACCTGCCCTGCCAGGACCCGGTCCGGATGGGCGTCGACCAGATCGTGGACAAGCTGCTGTCATGTTTCGAAGCTTCGCCGTCTCTCGCCGCCGCTGGCCGCTGAAGGCGCCCTTCCGCATCTCGCGCGGGGTGAAGACCGCGGCGGAGACGGTGATGGTCGAACTGCGGCGCGGCGACGTCGTCGGGCGGGGGGAGGCCGTGCCCTATCCCCGCTACGGCGAGAGCGTCGACGGCGTGGTCGCCCAGCTGGAGACCGTTGCGGCGGCCTTCGAGGCCGGCCAGCCGGACGCGGCGGTGACCGCCCTGCTGCCGGCCGGCGCGGCGCGCAACGCGCTCGACTGCGCCCTGTGGGACCTGCGCGCCCGCGAGAGCGGCGTGTCGGTCGCCGCGGCCACGGGCCTTGCGCGACCGCCGCGGTTGGAGTGCGCGGTGACCGTCAGCCTGGATGAACCGGAGGCCATGGCCGCCGCGGCCCGCGCCTGCGCCGACGCGCCGCTGGTCAAGGTGAAGCTCGACGGCGATCTGGTGGAACAGCGTCTGCTCGCCGTAGGGCAGGCGGCGCCTCGATCGAGGCTGATCGTCGACCCGAACGAAGGTTGGACCATCGACATCCTGCGCGAGGTCTCGTCCCTGCTGGCGCGGCTGAATATCGCTCTGATTGAGCAGCCGCTGCCCGCCGGGGACGACCACGCGCTGGAGGGTTTCGACCCGCCGGCTCCGGTCTGCGCCGACGAGTCCGTGCACACGGCCGACAACCTGGCGACGCTCAAGGGACGCTACCAGGCGGTCAACATCAAGCTCGACAAGACAGGGGGGCTGACCGAGGCGATCGCCTTGCTGGGCGCGGCTCGGCGCGAGGGTTTCACGGTGATGACCGGCTGCATGGTCGGCTCGTCGCTGGCCATCGCCCCGGCGCTGCATATCGCCGGAGCGTCGGATGTCGCCGACCTCGACGGGCCCTGGTGGCTGACCGAGGACTGGCCCGGCGGGGTGCGGCTTGAGGGAGGCTGGATGACGCCGCCGGCTGCTGGATTTTGGGGAGAACCCGGCTGAGTTGCATAGCCGTCGGCTATGCCTTTCGGAAGGCTCTGAAAGGCTTGGGTTATTGGCGGCTTGCGGACGATTGAGGATGTTCCGGGCGACGGCGGCGAACAGGGTGGAACGCTCGGCGCCGCGATATGGATAGGGGGTAGGGGCATGGCCCACACGATCATCAAAAGCCTGAAATGCGCGCTGCTGGCCGGCGCTTCCGTGGTCGCGACCGGCGCCTGGGCGCAGGAAGCGCCGGCCGCGCCGGAGTCGACCGAGGTCGAGGCGATCACCGTCGTCGGCAGCCAGATCAAGGGCGCCAAGATCGACACCGCCCTGCCCGTGAGCGTGGTGGGCGAGGACGACATCGTGGCCACCGGCGCGGTGTCCGGCGACGAGCTGTTCCGCTCGATCCCGCAGGCCGGCGACGTGCAGTTCCAGGAGGCCCGCACCACCGGCAACCTCAATGACGCCCGTGGCGACGTGGCCTCGCTGAACCTGCGCAGCCTGGGCACCGGCAATACCCTGACCCTGCTGAACGGCCGCCGCGCCGTCATGCACCCGGGCACCCAGACCGAGAATTTCGTCCCGGTCCAGACGCCGAACACCAACGCCCTGCCGGTCGCCGGCATCAAGCGGGTGGAAGTCCTGCGCGACGGCGCCGCGGCCATCTACGGCACCGACGCCGTGGCCGGGGTGGTCAACAACGTCCTCGACACCCGCTTCCAGGGCCTGCGCATGGAGGCCCAGCTCGGCGGGTCGGAAGGCACCGGCTACCGCGAAGGCTCGTTCAACGTGAAGGCGGGCCGGCGCTTCGGCGACGACACCCGGGTGACCTTCTTCGGCAGCTACACCGGCCGCAGCCGGATGAACGCCAGCGAGCGCGACTACGCCGCCAGCGAGGATCACCGCTGGCAGATCGAAGGCACGCCGTGGGCGGGCAACACCACCTTCGACAGCCGCTCGACCTCCAGCCCCTGGGGCGCCTTCACCGTCATCGGCGCGCCGGGCGTCGTCCGCCAGAACGGCACGGCCCTGACCGCGTCGGGCCTGTTCCACATCGAGCCGACGTCGAACGTCGGCACGGGCATTCCGGCCTGCGCCAGCGGCGCGTTCGGCGCCGGCGGCGATCTCTGCATCAAGTCGGGCAGCATCACCGGCGCCAACACCCGCAACCTGCGCTATGACGAAAACCCCGATCGGACCCTGAAGGGCGGCGTCGAGCGGGCCAACCTGTTCGCCACGGTCGAGCACCAGCTGACCGACGAGATCGAGTTCTTCGGCGAGGCCGGCTACTATCACGCCCTGTTCACCGGCAGCCGCGAACAGTCCGCGCCGGTGTCCTCGGCCCCGATCTCGATCCCGGCCAACAGCTACTGGAACCCGTTCGGCCCGACGATGCTGAACGGCGCGGTCAATCCGAACCGTCTGCCGGGCCTGACCAACGTGCCGACCGCCGGCCTGGCGATGAACATCACCAACTACCGGCCGGTCGACACCGGCCCGCGGACCTACACCGTCACCGACGACAGCATCCGCCTGCTGGGCGGCCTGCGCGGCGAATGGAACGGCTTCGACTGGGAGTCGGCGGTCGTCTACTCCAAGGCCCGCACCAAGGACATGACGCACAACGCGATCAGCAACACGCTCTTCCAGGCGGCGCTGTCGCGGACCGACGCCACGGCCTACAACCCGTTCAACGGCGGCAGCCAGGGCAACTACTCGCTCGGCGACGGCACGCGCAACAGCCAGGCGACGATCGATTCCTTCCTGATCAACGTCTACCGGATCAGCGAGACCTCGCTGGCCATGATCGACTTCAAGGTCTCCAAGGCCGACCTGTTCGAGCTGCCGGCCGGTCCGGTCGGTCTGGCGGCCGGCGTCGAATGGCGCCGCGAGACCTATGACGACGACCGTGACAGCCGTCTCGACGGCACGATCAAGTACACCAACAAGGTCACCGGCATCACCTACGACAGCGATGTCCTGGGGGCGAGCCAGTCGCCGGACGTCAGCGCCGACCGCGACATCTCCTCGGCCTACGTCGAGCTGGCCGTTCCGGTCATCGGCCCGGAGATGCGGATCCCCTTCGTCGAGGAGGTCAACATCCAGCTGGCCGCGCGCGACGAGTACTATTCCGACTTCGGCAACGTGCTGAAGCCGAAGTTCGCCGTGCTGTGGAAGGTCGGCCGCGGGCTGTCGCTGCGCGGCTCGGTGTCCCAGAGCTTCCGGGCGCCGAACCTGCCGCAGTTCTACAGCGACGGCACCACCGTCTCGAACTCGCGCACCGACTACGCCGCCTGCCGCATCAACGGCACCACCTGCACCTCGACCAGCACCCTGGAAGTGCGCAGCGGCAACCAGAACCTGAAGCCGGAAGAGGCCGACAACGCCTCGGTCGGCGTGGTCTTCCAGCCGGACTTCATCCCGCCGGAAGCCGGCCGCGTGACCTTCACGATGGACTTCTGGTCGATCCGCGAGAAGAACGTCATCGGCATCCTGGGGGCCAACAACCAGATCGCCTACGACTACCTGCTGCGCCTCAACGGCAGCTCCAACCCGCAGGTCGTCCGCGACAACACCACCCCGGGCATCGTCGGACCGATCCTCTACGTCGACGACGTCTATCAGAACCTGCAGCCGCGGATGGTCCGGGGCATCGACTTCTCGCTCGACTACGACCTGAAGACCGACTCCTGGGGCGACTTCGGGGTCAAGCTGAACGTCGCCAAGCTGCTGCAGTTCGACCAGGCGCCGAGCCCGATCGAGCAGACCCTGATCGACGCCATCAAGGGCGGAAAGCTGCCGGGCCTGACCGTCGCGTCGGCGGGCAACCAGATCCAGCTGGACGGCTTCCCGGAGTTCCGCGGCACGGCCTCGTTCAGCTGGCGCAAGGACGGCTGGGGCGCGGGCGTGTTCGTGAACCACGTCGGTCGCGTGTTCGACACCAGCCCGGCGCAGGTCGATGGCAAGTACTTCCCGGTCGAGGCCTGGACCACGGTCAACCTCTACGGCCAGTACGCCTTCAAGGACGGCATGATGGACGGCTCGACCATCCGCCTCGGCGTCCGCAATATCGAGGACAAGGACCCGCCGGTGACGTCGAGCAACTTCGGCTACAACGGCGCACTGCACAGTTCCACGGGTCGGTACTGGTACGCGAGCTTCAGCAAGCGTTTCTAAGACGCTGAAGTCCTGGGGAGGGTCGTCATGGTCCGGCGTCGGAGCCGAGGAACGCACGAGGTGCGCCTGCTGGGGATCGGGGCGGTCGTCTCACTCGCCCTGGTCGCTGGCGGCGCACGGGGACAGGTCGAGGCGGCGCCTCTCCGCCTCGACCTGCTTCTCCGCGGCGGTCTCGTCCTGGACGGAACCGGCGCTCCGCCGCGGCGGGCCGACGTGGGGATCGCGGGCGACCGCATCGTCTTCGTCGGCGACGCCAAGGACCTGACGGCCGGCCGCGTCGTCGACGCGACGGGCCTCTATGTCGCGCCGGGTTTCATCGATCCTCACACCCATGCGACGGCCGACCTGCAGTCGGACGACGCGGCGCTGCGGGCCGGGCTGAACCACCTGGCCCAGGGCGTGACCACGGTCTTCATCGGCAACGACGGCGACGGCTCGCCCGACATCCGCGACCGGCTCGACCGCGCCCAGCAGCAGGGCGTCGGCGTCAACGTCGCGAGTTTCGTGGGCTTCGGCGCTGTCCGCCGCCAAGTCGTGGGCGAAGCGGCCCGCGAGCCGACGGCCGACGAACTGCAGCGCATGAAGGACGCCGTGGCCAAGGCCATGTGCGAGGGGGCGATCGGCTTCTCGACCGGTCTCTATTATGCGCCTCAGAGTTTTTCGAAGACCGAGGAGGTCATCGCCCTGGCCCGCGAGGCGGCCGTGCGCGGCGGCGTCTACGACAGCCACCTGCGCGACGAGGGCAGCGACAACATCGGACTGAAGGCCGCTGTCGAGGAAGCCCTGCGCATCGGCCGCGAAGCGGACATGCCGGTGCACATCGCCCACATCAAGGCGCTGGGCGTCGACGTCCACGGCAAGGCGCCGGAGATCATCGCCCTGGTCGAGGCCGAGCGCGCCAAAGGGCGGGAGGTCACCGCCGACCAGTATCCCTGGGCCGCGTCCGGCACGCGGGTCTCGAACGCCTTGCTGCCGCGCTGGGCCATGGACGGCGGCAAGGCGGCGCTGCGGGCGCGGCTGGCCGATCCGGCGCTGCGCGACCGGCTGGTCGCCGACACGGCTGACAATCTGCGCCGTCGCGGCGGGCCGATGTCGATCCTGCTCACCTCGGGCCCGCATGCCGGCAAGCGGCTGGGTGACGTGGCCAAGGCCTGGGGCGTCGACCCGGTCGAGGCCGCCTTCCGCGTGGTGCGCGACGAGGGCGACGCCGCCGTCGCCAGCTTCAACATGGCCGAGGCCGACATCGCCGCCTTCGCCGTCCGTCCCTGGGTGATGACCGGCTCGGACGGCTCCGAGGGCCATCCGCGCAAGTTCGGCACCTTCCCCCTGGCCTGGACCAAGTTCGTGATCGCCGAAAAGCTGATGACGCCCGAGCAGTTCGTGCGGCGCGGCGCCGGCCTCACCGCCGACGCCTTCCGCCTGACGGACCGCGGCTATCTCAAGCCCGGCCAGTACGCCGACGTCGTCGCCTTTGATCCGAAGGTCTTCGCCGCCCAGGCCACCTACGAACAGCCCAAGCGCCTGTCGACCGGCGCCCGTTGGGTGCTGGTCAACGGCCAAGTCGCCATCGCCGACGGCCAGCCGACCGACGCCTTCGCCGGCCGCGCGTTGCGCCGCCCGGCCCAGCCCGACTGGAAATGCCCGAAATGACCGTCGACGCCTCTCCGCAGAAGAAGGGGCCGGCCGCGCGCCTCGCGGGCCTCTGGTTCGGCGTCCCGCTATGGCAGCGGATCATGGGCGCCCTGGTGCTGGGTGCGATCGCCGGTTTTGCGCTGGGCGACCAGACGGCGGTGATCAAGCCGATCGGCGACGTCTTCGTGCGGCTGATCCGCATGCTGGTCGCGCCCCTGGTGTTCGTGATCATCGCCTCGGGCGTCGCCCAGCTGGGCGATCCCAAGCGGCTCGGCCGCATCGGGGTGAAGACGGTCGGCATGTACATCGTCACCATGCTGATCGCCGTCGCGGTCGGCCTGACGCTGGCGACCCTGATCCAGCCGGGCCTGGGCGCGGCCGTCGCCGGCGCCGCGCCGGAAGCCCTGGCCGCCGCCAAGTCGCCGACCGAGCTGTTCCTCAGCATCATTCCGCTGAACCCGATCAAGGCCCTGGCCGAAGGCGAGACCCTCGCCATCCTGTTCTTCGCCATCCTGGTCGGGGTGGCGACGATCATCGCGGGCGAGGACGGCAAGCCGCTGGCCCGGGGCCTGGCCTCGGCCTCGTCGGTGATGCTGAAGATCGTGGCCCTGGTCATGGAGCTGGCCCCCTTCGGCGTGTTCGCCCTGATCGCGGTGGTGATCGGCGCCAACGGGGCCAAGACCTTCGTCCACGTCTTCAACCTGGCGCTCTGCGTGATCCTGGGAGCGCTGATCCAGACGATCATCACCCATGGCCTGATCGTCCGCCTGCTGGCCCGGCTGCCGGTGATCCCGTTCTTCCGGGGCTCGGCGGACGCGATCATGGTCGGCTTCTCGACCGCCTCCAGCTCGGCGACCCTGCCGGTCGCCATCCGCGTGGCCGAGCAGAACCTCGGCGTGAAACCGCCCGTCGCCTCGACCGTGCTGCCGCTGGGCGCCAGCATCGGCATGGACGGTACGGCGATGTACGTCGGCATGCTGACCGTCTTCGCGGCGCAGGCCTTCGGCGTGCCGATGACCCTGGCCGATTACGCCATCGTCCTGATCATCACCCCGCTGCTGGCCATCGGCGGCGGCCCGGTGCCCTCGGGCTCCCTGTTCGTGCTGGCCGCCGTGCTCGGCGCCATCGGCATCGGCGCCGAGCAGACCGCTCTGCTCGTCGGCTTCATCCTGCCCTTCGACCGTATCCTCGACATGATCCGCACGGTGCCGAACGTCACCTGCGACCTCTCCGTCTCCACCGCCATCGCGCGGTGGGAGGGGGAGCTGGACGTCGAGGAATTCAAATCCGCCAAGGACGTCTGACCCCATGCGTTTGTACCTTCGTCCCTTGCTGGCCGGCCTGACGGCCGCGTCGATCGCCCTGTCGCCGGTCGCCGGCTTCGCCCAGGCCCCGGCTCTTCAGGCGACGGCCCCTCAGCCGCAGCGCAAGCAGCTGCTCGAGTATCCGTCGATCCACCATCCGGTGGTCGGCGCGCGCGGCATGGTCGTCAGCCAGAACGAGATCGCCACCGAGGTCGGCGCGCAGATCCTGCGCCAGGGCGGCAACGCCGTCGATGCGGCGGTGGCCGTCGGCTTCGCCCTGGCCGTGACCCTGCCGCGGGCCGGCAACATCGGCGGCGACGGCTTCATGCTGGTCCATATCGCGCAGACGAAGGAGACCCTGGTCATCGACTTCCGTTCCGTCGCGCCCAAGGCGGCCCGGCTGGAGATGTTCGTCGACGCCAAGGGCCAGGAGACCCAGGTCGCCTCGCGCGGCTACAAGGCCTCGGCCGTGCCGGGCACCGTCGCCGGCCTGGCCTTGGCGCATAGGAAGTATGGCAAGCTGGCCTGGAAGGATGTCGTCGAGCCGGCCTTCCAGCTGGCCAGCAAGGGCGTGGTCCTGAGCCCCGACGAGGCCTTCGTCTTCTCCTGGGCCCAGGAGCGGATGACCGAGAGCCAGGCTGGCGCGCGGACCTTCTACAAGACGAACGGCGACCTCTATAAAGCCGGCGAGACCTTGAGGCAGCCCGACCTGGCCTGGTCGCTGCGCCAGATCGCCGACCACGGCGCCGACGCCTTCTACAGGGGCGAGATCGCCAGGCGTTTCGCCGCCGATATGAAGGCTCACGGCGGCCTGATCACCCTGGAGGATCTGGCGTCCTACAAGGCGGTCGAGCGCAAGCCGCTGATGGGCGAGTACCGCGGCCTGCAGGTCGCCACCACGCCGCCGGCCTCGGCGGGCGGGGCGACCCTGCTGCAGATGCTGAACATGCTGGAGGGCTTCGACCTGAAGGCCCTGGGCGGCGCCGGCAGCGCCGGATCGCTGAACGTCATGGCCCAGGCGATGAAGATCGCCTACGCCGACCGTTACCGGCACCTGGGCGACACCGACTTCGTGAAGGTCCCGCTGAAGGGCTTCACCTCCAAGGCCTATGCGGCCGAGCGGGCCAAGCTGATCTCCACCGAGCGGGCGGTCCCGGCCAAGGAGCTGAGCGTCGGCAATCCCTGGGCCTACGAGAGCCCGAACACGACACACTATTCAGTGGCCGACGCCGACGGCAACGCGGTCAGCACCACCTACACCCTGGGCGCCGACTTCGGCTCGGGCGTGATGGTCGAGGGGACCGGCTTTGTCCTGAACAACCAGATGAATAACTACAGCCACGAGCAGGCCGTGGCCGCCCGCGAGAAGGGCGAGGGCCTGCCGCCCAACGCCATGGAGCCGGGCAAGCGGATGCTGTCGACCATGATGCCGACCATCGTGTTCAAGGACGGCAAGCCCTGGCTGATCACCGGCACGCCGGGGGGCAGCACCATCATCGACACGGTGCTGCAGGTCATCGTCAACGTCGTCGACTTCAAGCTGAACGTGGCGGAAGCGACCCATCAGCCGCGCATCTTCCAGGACGCGCGCGACGGCATGGACGTCGAGCCGAACTTCAATCCCGACACCATCGCCCTGCTGCAGGCCAAGGGCCACAAGGTGCGGGTCAATGAGACCATGGGCAGCGCCCAGTCGATCATGATCGACAAGGGCCTGTTCCTGGGCGCGGCCGATCCGCGTCGTCCGGGCGCGACGGCGGTCGCTCCGTGAGCCGCCTCATCCGTTCGTCCATCGTCGGGGCCGCGATCGCCGCGGTCCTGGCGGGAAGCCCCGTCGCTGCGGCCGATCTCGCCGTCGCGCCCGCCGGAGCCGCGCCGGTCGCCGTCCCGGCGACGCAGGGCCGGGCCTTTGTCGCGGCCGCCAATCCCTTGGCCGTCGAGGCCGGGCTGGACGTCCTGCGCCAGGGCGGCAGCGCCGTCGACGCGGCGGTGGCCATCCAGGCGATGCTGGGGCTGGTCGAGCCGCAGAGCAGCGGCATCGCCGGCGGCGCCTTCCTGATGCACTACGACGCCGCGACCGGGCAGGCGACCGCCTGGAACGGGCGCGAGACGGCTCCCGCGGGCGCGACGCCAGGCATGTTCCTGGACGCCGACGGCAAACCGCTGAAGCGGGCCGACGCCGTCGCCAGCGGCCGGGCCACCGGCGTGCCGGGCGTGCTGGCCATGCTGGCGCAGGTTCAGAAGCTGCACGGCAAGCTGGCCTGGAGCCGGCTGTTCGAGACCACCGCCCGCACCGCCCAGGACGGCTTCGTCGTGACGCCGCGCATGGCGAACATGATCGAACGCTACGCCGCCACGCCCAAGGCGCCGGACGCCAAGGCCTATTTCGCGCGGCCCGACGGCTCGCCCCTGCAGACGGGCGACATTCTGAAGAACCCGGCATACGCCGCCGTGCTGCGCCGGATCGCGGCGGAAGGCGTGAGCGCCTTCTATGCCGGCCCCGTAGCCGAGAAGATCGTCGCCCGCACCCGCGCCGAGCCCTATGGCGGGAGCATGACGCTGGCCGATATCGCCGGCTATCGCCCCGAGCAGATCGGCGCCCTGTGCCGGCCCTACCGCGTCTATGTCCTGTGCGCCCCGGCTCCGCCGGCCAGCGGTGTCGGCCTGCTGGAACTGATGGGCCTGTTGGAGCGGACCGACATCGCGACACGCGGGCCGAGCGACCCCCAGGCCTGGTATCTGTTCGCCGAAGCCAGCCGGGTGATGTACGCCGACCGCGACCGCTACGTGGGCGACCCGCACTTCGTGACCGTGCCGGTGCAGGGCCTGCTGGAGACCCGCTACCTCGACGAGCGCGCCGCTCTGGTCGGCGAACGGGCGGGGCCGCCGCCTCAGGCCGGAAAGCCGGCAGGGGCGAAGATGGTCGGGGCCGACGCCACCCGGGAGCCGGCCGGCACCACCCATTTCGTCGTCGTCGACGGCGACGGCGACGTGGTCTCGATGACCACCACGGTGGAGTCCTACTTCGGCACCGGCCGGATGGTCGAAGGCTTCTTCCTGAACAACCAGCTGACCGACTTCTCGTTCAGTCCGACCGAGAAGGATGGCGCGCCGGCGGCCAACGCGGTGGCCGGCGGCAAGCGGCCGCGCTCGTCGATGACGCCGGTGATCATCTTCGGCAAGGACGGCCGCTTCGTCGGCGCGATCGGCTCGCCCGGCGGCAACGCCATCCCGGCCTATGTGGCCAAGACCCTGGTCGGCGTCCTGGACTGGAAGATGCCGATGCAGGCGGCGATGGACCTGCCCAACCTCGTCGCCCGCGGCGCCGACTTCAACGGGGAGGCGCACAAGTTCTCGCCAGAGATCCTAGAGGGGTTGCGAGCCCGAGGGATCGAGGTGAAGCGCGGCGCCGGCGAGGAGAGCGGCCTGCATGGCGTGATGGTGGAGGGCGGCGCCTTCGTCGGCGGCGCCGACAGCCGTCGCGAGGGCGTGGTCCGGACGCTGGAGACGGGGAAGCGCTGACGCCGCTGGTCGGCTCTATACTATGGGGGAAGAAACATGATCCGAGCCACAGCTCTCGCCCTGGCGCTGGCCTTCACGGCCGGCGCCGCGTCGGCTCAGGAGGGTGACGACGACGCGACGCCGGCAGCCGTTGCTCCGGCCGGCGCGCCGGAGCGGGTCGAGTTTCCGGCGGTCGACGTCGAGCGCACGCCGCTCAGCGGCTTCCTGTATCGCCCGGCCAGGCCGGCGGCGAAAGCGCCGGCTGTGGTGCTGATGCACGGCCGGGCCGGCCTGTTCTCCTCCCTGGCCAAAGGCCGCTATGAGGCGTCCACGATCTCGCAGCGCCATCGCTGGTGGGCGCGCTACTGGGCCGATCGCGGCTATTACGTTCTGCTGGTCGACAGCTTCTCTGCGCGGGGCTACCCGGCGGGCTTCGCGGCCGGGACCTACAAGGACCGTCCGCTCTCGGTCGACGAGGTCAACAACCGTCCGATGGACGCCTATGGCGCGCTGAAGTACCTGCGCGGCCTGCCGGGCGTGGACGGCGACCGCATCGGCCTGATGGGCTGGTCGAACGGCGCCAGCGCCGCCTTGGCGACGATGGCCGACGACAAGCCTGGCGACATGAAGACGCTCGGCTTCCGCGGGGCGCTGGCCTTCTACCCGGGCTGCGGCCTGAAGAAGAAGTTCGAGAAGGCGGGCTATCGGCCCTACGCCCCGGTGCGGGTGTTCATCGGCACGGCCGACGAGGAGGTCTCGCCGGAAAGCTGCGAGAAGCTGGTGGCGCGCAGCCGCAAACTGGGCGGCGACATCGAGCTCGAAGTCTACAAGGACGCGACCCACGGGTTCGATGATCCGGGCAAGAAGCGGCAGGGCGTGGCGGCCAATGCGACGGCCACGGAGGATGTCCGCGGGAAGGCCGCGGCCTTCTTCGAGAGGACGCTCGCTCCGCGCTAGCAGGCATCGACATTTAACCCAGAATGGGTGATTGGGGGCGTCGGCGACTCATGTTCTTTGGCGCTCGCTGGAGAACAGTGCGCCAGAAGGGCCCTGATGAGTTCTCGTTTGTCCGCAAAAGCGGGACTGGCAATTCGCAAGTTGAGGCTGGCCGGAGGGTGGACCCTGGCGCAGCTCAGCGAGCGCTCGGGCGTACCCCTGTCGACGCTGTCCAAGGTCGAGCTGGGCCAGACCTCCCTCAGCTACGAAAACCTTCTTCGGATCTGCAAGGGCCTGGAGATCGACATGGCGCGGCTGATCGGCGCCGAGGCGGATGGGACCGTCGGCGTCGCCGGAGCGCCGGTCGCGGTCGGCCGCCGCTCCGTGGTCCGGGCCGGGCAGGGGGAGCGCATGGACCTCTCGGCCGGCCCGGGTCGGGTCGCCGGCGGGGAGCTGATCCGCAAGGCCTTCACGCCGGTGATGGTCGAGGTCGACGCCGCCAGCGTCGAGGAGCACGGCGGCTTCAGCCGAGACGAGGGCGAGGCCTATGTCATGGCGCTGTCGGGCGATCTGGTGCTGCATTCGGAGCTCTACGCGCCGCTGCATCTGAGCGAGGGCGACGCGGTCTATTTCGACGCCCGGGCGGGCTATGCGCTGGTCCGCAAAGGCGATGGACCGTCGCGCGCGCTGATCGTGTTCGCGGGCGACCGCCAGATCTGACGGGCCGTTCCGGCGACGGGGTGGTGTGACCAGCCGTCGCAACCGTTCCGGAATATCCTTTCCCAAGCTTAACCAAAAATTTTCTCGTATTCGAGAATTGTGGCCCTCGGGAACCGAGCTTGGGGGCATTGGGTCTATGCGTTTCTCGCTGTCGTCTTTGGGTCTGCGCGAAAAGGTCGCCGCCGCGCTGATGGCGTTCGCCATCCTGCCGCTGGTGCTGCTGTTTGCGGGCTATCTGTTCGTGATCAAGGGCGAGATCCGCGGCCAGGCCGAAGCCGGCATGCAGATGCAGGCCATCGCGCTCGGCGACACGCTCGATACGCTCCTGAACGAGCGGTTCCGCGACATCGAAATGGCCGTGACCGGCCACCCCTCCGCCTCCCAGCCCGAGAACTGGCGCCCGGTCGACGACACCGGGAAGATGGTCGGCATCATGAACGGCGAGGTGCGCGCCAACGCCATCTATCCGCTGATGATGCTGGTTTCCCCCTCGGGAGAGGTGCTTGGGGTCAACACGGTCGACCCGGCCGGCAAGAAGATCGACACCGCCCAGCTCTACGGCATGAACTTCGCTGGCGAGTCCTGGTTGAAGGACGCCTTGAGCGGCAAGGCCTCCAAAGGCGGCGCGGGCGTGGCGCCGGTGACCATGGAGCAGCCGGCCAAGCACGGCGCCCTGTCGCGGGTCTACGGCGGCGACGGCTGGGCGATGGCCTTCTCGGCGCCGCTGAAGAACAGCGCCGGCGAGACCGTCGGGGTGTGGGTCAACTTCATGGACCTGGGCGTCATCGACACGATGGTCCACCAGTTCTTCATGGCCTCGGCGGCCATGACCGACTCGGACATCGGCACCACCAAGCTGCATTTCGACATCCTCGGCCGTGACGGCGCGATGCTCTACAGCTTCCGCGCCAGCAGCGCGACGGAGGGCAAGTCGCTGGGGACGGACGTGATCGGCGTCCAGCCGGACGACCAGCTGCGCGCGCTGATCGCCAAGGACGTCAAGGGCGTCTCCGACACCTACATCGGCAAGGGCGAGATCCTGGCCGAGAAGACCGCCCGCGGGAACGAGCGCTTTGAAGGCGCCGGCTGGCGGATCGTCGCCCGCGCCAGCACGGCCGAGGCCCTGGCCACCGGCAACACCATCACCTGGACCATCCTGGCCTCGCTGGCGGTGATCGCGCTCGCCTCGCTGTTCATCGGCCTGTGGTTCGGCGGCACGCTGACCAAGCCGATCCTGGCGCTGGCCGGCCGGATGCGCGACCTCGCCAAGGGCGACAAGCAGTCTCCGGTGCCCTTCATCGCCAAGACCGACGACATCGGCGAGATGGCCCGCGCGGTGGAGGGCTTCCGAGAGGCCGCCATCGCCAAGGACAAGGCCGAGGACGAGGCCCGCCGCCAGCGCGAAGCCGCCGAAGAGGAGCGTCGCCGCAACGACGAGATCCGCCGCGCCGCCGAGCAGGAACAGCAGCTTGTCGTCGACAACCTGGCCCAGGCGCTGGACAATCTGGCGTCGGGCGATCTGACCAGCCGTATCCAGGCCGCCTTCGCCGGCAAGTACGAGAAGCTGAAGGTCGACTTCAACGAGGCCGTCGCGCGCCTGCAGGACGCGATGAAGCTGATCTCGAGCAACACCAGCGGCATCCGCACCGGCACCGACGAAATCTCGCTGGCCTCCGACGACCTGTCCAAGCGCACCGAGCAACAGGCCGCCAGCCTGGAAGAGACCGCCGCCGCGCTCGACCAGATCACCGCCACCGTGCGCAAGACGGCCGGCGGCGCCCGCCAGGCCAGCGAGGTCGTGGCCGGCGCCCGCGCCGACGCCGAGACCACCGGCCAGGTGGTGAAGGCCGCGACCACGGCCATGAGCGAGATCGAGAAGTCTTCGCAGCAGATCGGCCAGATCATCGGCGTGATCGACGAGATCGCCTTCCAGACCAACCTGCTGGCCCTGAACGCCGGGGTCGAGGCGGCCCGGGCCGGCGACGCCGGCAAGGGCTTCGCCGTGGTGGCCTCCGAAGTGCGGGCCCTGGCCCAGCGCTCGGCCGAGGCCGCCAAGGAGATCAAGGCGCTGATCCACGCCAGCTCGAGCCAGGTCGGCCAGGGCGTCGATCTGGTCGGCAAGACCGGCCAGGCCCTGCAGCGTATCGTCGAGAAGGTCGCAGAGATCGACAGCCTGGTCGGCGAGATCGCCGCCTCGGCCCAGGAGCAGGCCACCGGCCTCAACGAGGTCAACACCGCCGTCAACCAGATGGACCAGGTGACCCAGCAGAACGCCGCCATGGTCGAGGAATCGACCGCCGCGACCCACTCGCTGGCCCAGGAGACCGAGGAACTGGCCAGGCTGGTGTCGAAGTTCCGCATTGGCGAGGAGCCTGCGGCCCGCATGACGGCTCGGACGCCGGCGCCGGTCCAGCGGCCGCTCACCCGTCCCGCGCCGATGGCGGCGCCCGCCGCAACCATCTCGACGCCTCTCGCGCCGCCGCGTCCGGCCGCCACGACGCCGGCGATGCGCACCGTTCAACCCGGCGGCGGGGCGGCCCGCAAGCCCGACGTGGTCGAAGACGGCTGGGAAGAGTTCTGAGGAGAGCGCCGGTGACCGAACCCTACAAGCTCCCGTCCAATCTGAGTCTTGATCAGGCCGCGCCTCTGCGGGAGGCCCTGCTGGCCCTGCGCGGCGCTCCGCTGGAGATCGACGCCTCCGATGTCGAGCGTCTCAGCGGTCCCTGTTTTCAGGTGCTGGCTGCGGCGCGAAAGACTTGGGAATCTGACGAACAGCCGTTCGTCTTCACCGCCGCTTCACCTGCTTTCGACAAAGGTCTCGTCCTGATGGGCGCTACCGCCTGGATCTCCGCGCAAGAGGACCGCCTCCCGTGAGCCTGACCATTCTCGCCGTCGACGACTCCCGCACGATCCGGGAAATGCTCGGGCATACGCTGCGCCAGGCCGGCTACTCGGTGGTGACCGCCGAGGACGGCGTGCACGGGCTGGAGGTGCTGCAGACCGAGCGGCCCGACGTGATCGTCACCGACATCAACATGCCCCGGCTCGACGGCTTCGGCTTCATCGAGGCGGTGCGCGCCGAAGGCCATGCCCGGACGACGCCGATCCTGGTCCTGACCACCGAGAGCGAGCCGGAGAAGAAGGCCCGCGCCCGCGCCGCCGGCGCCACCGGCTGGATCGTGAAGCCCTTCGACCCCGCCAAGCTGATCGACGCCATCCGGCGGGTCGCGGCCTAGGGAGACCGGTCCATGGACCCGATGGACGCGATCCGGACGACCTTCTTCATCGAGTGCGACGAACTTCTCGCGCAACTCGAGGAAGGCCTGATGGCCATGGAGCAGGGCGCGACCGACTCCGAGACGATCAACTCGGTGTTCCGGGCCGTTCACTCGGTGAAGGGCGGCGGCGGCGCCTTCGGCCTCGATCCGTTAGTTCGCTTCAGCCACGTCTTCGAGACCCTTCTGGACCAGATCCGCTCTGGCCAGGTGGACCCGAGCGAGACCGTGGTCGCGACGCTGCTGCGCGCCGCCGACATGTTGGCCGACCACGTCAACGCGGCCCGCGACGGCGGCGTGGCCGACGAGGCCCGTTCCGAACAGATCGCCGCCGCCATCATGGCCCTGACCGTGGGCGGCGCGGCCAACGCCTTCGAGGAACAGCCCGCCGAGATCGAGGGCCTGAACTTCACTCCGCAGCTGGTCTCGCTGGATCTGCCGGCCGCGGCGCCGGCGGATGACTTCGACCTCGCCGCCCTGCTGGCCTCGGCCGGCGTCGACGCCCCGGCCGCCGAAGCGGCGGACGGCGACTGGCTGGTCACGTTCGCGCCGCATGCTTCGCTGTACGCCAAGGCGAACGACGCGGCCCTGGTCCTGCGCGAGCTGATCGGTCTGGCCGATGAGGCGACCGTTTCGCTCGATGACGAAGCCCTGCTGCCGCTTGAGGAGATGGACCCGGCCGGGGCCTATCTGGGCTGGACCGTTCGTCTGCCGGCCTCCGTGGCCGAGGCGGACATCCGCGACGCCTTCGCTTTCGTGGACGAGGACTGCGACCTGGAAATCAAGCGTGAGGGCGGCGCGGCCGACACGGTTGCCGTCGAGCCTCAGGCGGAAGAGTCCCTGAACCTGCTGGATTCACTGCTCCTGCAGGTGAAGGAGGAGCCGGCCCCGGACCCCCACCCGGCGCCGGCCGCACCCGCGGCGGCGGTCGACCCTGCCCCCAAACCGGAGGCTGTCGCCGCGGGCGCCCCCATGCAAGCCGCCGCTTCCGCCACGGCCGCCGCGCCGCCCCAGACGATCCGCGTCGACCTCGACCGCGTCGACCGTCTGATCAACCTAGTCGGCGAGCTGGTCATCAACCAGGCGATGCTGGCCCAACGGGTGCATGAGAGCGGCGCCGGCAAGGCGACGGACGTGAACCTGGCCCTGACCGACCTGGAGCTGCTCACCCGCGGCATCCAGGACAGCGTCATGGCTATCCGCGCGCAGCCGGTGAAGTCGGTGTTCCAGCGCATGCCGCGCCTGGTCCGCGAGGTCGGCGAGGCCACCGGCAAGCGCGTGCGCCTGGTGACGGAAGGCGAGGGCACCGAGGTCGACAAGACCGTGGTCGAGAAGCTGTCCGACCCGATCACCCACATGATCCGCAACGCGATCGACCACGGGCTGGAGACCCCGGCCGAGCGTGAGGCCGCCGGTAAGTCCGCCGAGGGCACGGTTCGTCTGACCGCGGCCCACCGCAGCGGCCGGATCGTCATCGAGGTCGCCGATGACGGCAAGGGCGTCGACCGCGTCCGCGTGAAGGCCAAGGCCATCGAAAAGGGCCTGATCGCGACCGATGCTCAGCTGTCTGACGAAGAGATCGACAACCTGATCTTCGCCCCGGGCTTCTCCACCGCCTCGACCGTGTCGGACATCTCAGGCCGCGGCGTCGGCATGGACGTGGTCAAGCGCTCGGTCCAGGCGCTGGGCGGCCGCATCACCATCGTTTCGACCCCGGGGCAAGGCTCGCGCTTCTCGCTGAGCCTGCCGCTGACGCTGGCCGTGCTGGACGGCATGGTCGTGACCGTTGGCGACCAGACCCTGGTCGCGCCGCTGACCGCCATCATCGAGAGCCTGAAGCCCCGCGCGGGCGAGGTCCGCCCGCTGGGCCCGCACAACAAGGTCCTGCAGATCCGCGACGCCTACGTGCCGCTGATCGACACCGGCGCGGCGCTCGGCTTCGGCCGTTCAGCGCTGGAGCCGACCGAGGGCGTCGCCCTGCTGGTCGACAGCGAGAACGCGGGCCAGGTCGCCCTGATGGTCGACCAGATCCTGGGTCAGCGTCAGGTCGTGATCAAAAGCCTCGAGACCAACTACGGCGCGACCGACGGCGTCGCCGCCGCGACCATCCTGGGCGACGGCCGGGTCGCCCTGATCCTCGACATCGACGGGCTGGTGACGGCGCATCGCCGCATGCCCCCGCCGGCGCCACGTACCGAGTCCCTCGTCCTCACTGCAGCGGAATGACCTCGATGACAGACATTTCCCTCGACGGCCGTGACGGCAGCGAACTGATCTCCTTCCGTATCGGGGAGCAGGAGTTCTGCGTCGACATCATGGCGGTGCGTGAGATCCGCGGCTGGACACCGGCGACGCCCGTGCCCCATTCGCCGCCCTTCGTCCGTGGCGTGATCAACCTGCGCGGAGCCGTGCTGCCGGTCATCGACCTGGCCGACCGTCTGGGTCTGGGCCGCGCGGTGGAGACCGCCCGGCACGTGATCATCGTGGTCCAGATCGGCAGCCGCATCGTCGGCCTGCTGGTCGATGCGGTCTGCGACATCCTCTCGACCGCCGACCATGTCGTGCAGCGGACGCCCGACCTCGCCGGCGACCAGATGCAGAACTTCGTGCGCGGCCTGATCGCGCTCGACGGCCGCATGATCAGCCTGCTCGATCTCGATCTGGTCCTGGACCAGCCGCAGAGGGAGGCCGCCTGACCGTCATGACCGGCGTCGAAGCATCTTCCAGGCCTGTCCGGGAAAATGGTCGTGAGTTCGCCTTCACGCCCGAGGACTTCCGCACGATCGCGGCCGTCCTCCACGGCGACGCGGGCA
Organism: Caulobacter mirabilis; assembly: GCF_002749615.1. GTDB lineage: Bacteria > Pseudomonadota > Alphaproteobacteria > Caulobacterales > Caulobacteraceae > Caulobacter > Caulobacter mirabilis. The sequence goes on along the minus strand of NZ_CP024201.1, from coordinate 3,868,870 downwards.
TCTACCTGCCCGAGTCGAAGTCGACGCTGGTCTATTCGCGTCTGGCCAAGCGGCTGCGCCTGCTCGGCATCTCGAGCTTCAAGGACTACTGCAAGCTTATCCAGGGCTCGCACGGCGTCGACGAACGCCAGGCGATGCTGGCCGCCCTGACCACCAACGTCACCCGCTTCTTCCGCGAGCCGCACCACTTCGACCACTTGAAGAACACGGTGATGCCCGCCTTGGCGGCGCGGGCCCGCGCCGGCGGCCGAGTGCGGCTGTGGTCGGCGGCCTGCTCGACGGGGCAGGAGCCCTATTCGATGGCGCTGAGCGTGCTGGCGGCTCTGCCGGACGCGCTGCGCTACGACGTCAAGATCCTGGCCACCGACATCGACCCGAATGTGGTCGCCGCCGCTCGCACCGGGGTCTACAGCCGCGACCTGCTCGAAGCGGTGCCGGCTTCCGACCGCAAGCTGCTGCGCCGCGCGCCCGACGCGGGGGCCGACATGTGGCGCTTCGCCGACGAGGTTCAGGAGCTGATCGCTTTCCGTGAGCTGAACCTGGTCCGGTCCTGGCCGATGAGCGGCAAGTTCGACGTCATCTTCTGCCGCAACGTGGTCATCTACTTCGACGACGCCACCCAGGAAGCCGTCTGGAAGAAGTTCATCGACGTGATGACCCCCGGCGGCCGTCTCTACATCGGCCACTCCGAGCGGGTCACCGGCGACGGCGGCCGGCTGCAGAGCGACGGCCTGACCGTCTACAAGATGCCGGGAGACCTGCGATGAGCCGCGTGGGCGTCCTGGTCGTCGACGACTCCCCGACCATGCGCGGGGTCATCACCGCCGTGCTGCGGCGCGATCCCGAGATCGAGGTCATCGGCTCGGCCGGCGATCCCCTTGAAGCGCGCGAGGCGATCAAGCGGCTGAACCCGGACGTGGTCACCCTCGACGTCGAGATGCCGAACATGAGCGGCATCGAGTTCCTCGAGAAGATCATGCGCCTGCGTCCGACGCCGGTGATCATGATCTCGACCCTGACCCAGAAGGGCGCCGACACCACGATCGAGGCCCTGGCCCTGGGCGCGGTCGACTGTGTCGGCAAGCCTGGCCCCGGCGTCACCGCCGCCGAGGCGTTCAGCGGCCTGACGGAGAAGGTCAAGGCGGCGGCGCGGTCGCGCCTGCGACCGCTGGGCGACGCCCCGCGGCCGGCGGCCAACGCCGGCGGCGACTTCCGGCCCAACGGCAATGTCCTGGCCATCGGTTCGTCGACCGGCGGCGTCGAGGCCCTGCTGACGGTGATCTCGGCCTTTCCGGCCAACTGTCCGCCGACGGTGATCACCCAGCATATGCCGGCGACCTTCACCAAGAGCTTCGCCCACCGCCTCGACAAGGCTTCCGCCGCCTCGGTCGAGGAGGCTGTCGACGGCGCGCCGATGCAGGCCGGCAAGGTCTATCTGGCGCCGGGCGGCGACCGGCATCTGACGGTCGAGAAGGCCGGCGGCGTCCTCCGCGCCCGCGTCCGCGAAGGCGCGCCCGTCAACGGCCACTCGCCGTCGGTCGACGTGCTGTTCGACTCCGTGGTCCAGGCCGTCGGCGACCGCGCCGTGGGCGCGATCCTGACCGGCATGGGCAAGGACGGGGCCAAGGGCCTGCTGGCCATGCGCCAGGCCGGCGCCCGGACCTTCGGCCAGGACGAGGCGAGCTGCGTCGTCTACGGCATGCCGCGCGCGGCCTTCGAGATCGGCGCCGTCGAGCGCCAAGCCCCCATCTCCCGCATGAGCGCCCATGTGCTGGGCGCCTGCAGCCTGAACTCCGAGGGACAGAACTGATGCCCGCCGCTTCCGCCATCTCGGTGCTGGTCGTCGATGATCAGATGACCATCCGGTCGCTGGTCCGCACCGGTCTGCAGCAGCTCGGGTTCAAGGACATCAGCGAGGCCGCCGATGGCGAGGCCGCGCTGCGGCACCTGCTGACCAAGCCGGCGCATCTGATCATCTCCGACTACAACATGCCCAAGCTGGACGGCCTGGGCCTGCTGCGCGCCGTGCGCTCGCATGGCCCGATCCAGAAGACCGCCTTCATCATGCTGACCGGCCGGGCGGATGCGGACCTCGTCCAGCGCGCGGTGCAGTTCGGCGTCAACAACTACCTCGTGAAGCCCTTCACCGTTCAGATCCTGAAGGACAAGATCGAGGGCGTCTTCGGTCCGATTTCATGAGCGAAGCCGTCATCGCGCCACGCGAACGCATGATCCACGTCGGCCAGGGCGAGCACCATGTGTCCGACGCCGAGGGGGTGGTGATGACCACCATCCTGGGGTCCTGCATCGCCGCCTGCATCCGCGATCCGGGTCTTGGGCTTGGCGGGATGAACCACTTTCTGCTGCCTGAAGGCGACGGCGGCATGAACGAGGACGAGGCGCGACGCTATGGCGTCAACGCCATGGAAATCCTGATCAACAGCCTTCTGCGCGCCGGCGCCCGTCGCGACCGGCTGGAGGCCAAGCTGTTCGGCGGCGGCGCGATGTTCGATCGCCTGCGCAACATCGGGGCCGAGAACGCCGCTTTCGCCAAACGCTTTCTGTCGGCGGAAGGCATCCCGGTCGTCGGCGGCGACACCGGCGGCACGCTGGCGCGCCGCATCCGCTACCGCCCGACGACCGGCCAGGCCATGCAGCGTCTGCTGACCGACGCCGATCCTTCCGTGTTTACGGCAGAGCGCAAGCTTGCCACGCCCCCGCCCGCGCCGAGCGGCGACCTGGAGCTGTTCTGATGACGACGAACGTCGCCGCCCGGGTCGCGTCGGACCTGCCTCACGGGCTTGCAGGGAGCCTGGAGGGCGTCGCCCAGGAGCTGATCCTGCTGCGCGACCAGCTGCTGCGCATGCAGGACGCCTGCGCCGCTCCGGACCTGGGCGCGGCGCTCGACGCGGTGGTGATCCGCGAGCTCCAGGGCCTGGACCTGGCCACGCAGCGGCTGGACGCGCTGGCCGGATTCGTCCGTGAGCTGATCGACGCCTCGGCGTTCGATCCGGCGGTGGACCTGACCGGCGCGCTGGCCGGGGTGTCTCTGCAGGACATGGCCGATCGTCTGGAATCGCAGGCGCTGGGTCTGGGCGTGCGCGAGGCCGACGACGACCCGTCCACGGGCGACTTCGACCTCTTCTGAGGATCTGGCGATGACCGCGGCCCCCCCATTGCTGTCGTCCAATGCGAAGATCGACCTCTCGCGCAGCCGCGCCCTGCTGATCGATGACAACCCGATCCATCTCGACATGCTCTCCGGAATCCTGTCCGGGTTCGACCTGCGTCGGCAAACCCGCTGCGAGAGCGTGGACGACGCCCGCAACGCCGTCATGGGCGCGGAGTTCGACCTGATCCTCGTCGAGGCGGCTCTGGCCGACGGCCAGGGCTTCGAGTTCATCCGCTGGCTTCGACGGGAAGGACCGGAGGCCAACCGGGCGGCCTCCATCCTGGTGGTCACCGGCGGCACCCGGCTGGACGACGTCAGCATGGCCCGCGACTGCGGGGCCAATTTCGTCGTCGCCAAGCCCGTCACGCCGCAGGTCTTGCTGCAGCGGATCATCTGGCTGGGTCGCGACCGGCGCCACTTCGTCGAATGCGAGAGCTACGCGGGGCCGGACCGCCGCTTCAAGGTATTCGGCCCGCCGGCCGGCATGAAGGGGCGCCGCCATGACGACCTGAGCGCCGAGGTCGGCATGGCCTCCGAGCCGAACATGTCACAGAACGAGATCGACATGCTGCTGAAGCCGACGAGGGTCAACCTGTGAGCAGCGCCCGGATCTACAAGGTCGCCAACCGCCTGGCCGACGCCGTCGACGTCCGCTTCGGCCTGAAGCTGGACGCCGCCCTGGCGCGGGCGCACGACGCGGTGCGCGAGGCTCAGGACGGGATGATGGTCTCGTTGCGCGAGTGGGTGGACGAGATCGAAGCGCTTTGCGAGCAACCCGAACCCGACCGGGCGCGACTGGCCTGGCTGGCCAACGGCGTGCTGGGTGTGGCCGGCGCCTGCGGCCTGGGAACCCTCTCTCGCTGCGGCGGCCTGTTCGGACGGGCGATCGAGTTGATGAGCGAGCACGATGACTGGCGCTCGGACATGGCGCTGGTCTACGCCACGGCGCTGGGGCGGATGCTTGAAGGCGCCGACCGCGCGGCCGAGGAGGCCGCCGTTCTGGTGTCTCTCGAAGCCATGAACCAGCGGCTCAGCGCGCCGCCGCAGGTCTGAACTCGGCCGGCTGCGGCTCTAGCCGGCGGATTGGGCTGGCGATCGGTCGTTGCTGGCCGCCGCCGCCAGCGCACCTTCGAGGTCCGCAGCGCTCTCGACCAGCATGCGCTCCAGGTCGCGGACGGCGTCGGACGCGGTGTCGGCGGCGGCGATGTGCCGGCGGGCCTCGTTCAGGGTCGCGGCGATGGCGTCGCTGGCCTTGAGGTCGTCGACGCGGACGATGGCGGCCTCTTCACGCAGGCAACGGTCGATGGCGACGCGGGCGTCCTTCGACATGGCCGCGAGCGCGTAGAGCGTCGCCCGCGAGAAGCGCAGGGCGCAGCTGACATCCACGTCAAGGGCGTCGAGACGGGCGCGCAGGTCATCGCTGAGCGCCGCGGCGGCTTGAGTTTGCAAGGCGGGAGTCCACACAAACGAGCGACGCGGCAAACCGGAAGCGCTTTGCGTCCCAACGACGCCCCCGTACGCGAACTGAATCCGTCGTTATGCCGAGGCTGTGTCAGTGTCAACGAAAAAGGTGCAAATGCATATATCGGTGATTGCACATTTCTGAAATACACCAAGTGCAAACGCACTTGATTTGGGTTCTTAGAAATGGTGGTCTCCCGCCGAACGACGCTACCTGACGGCAGAGTCATGATCTTCGAAAAGGCGGAGGCGGAAATGGCCGGCGAGCGTCCACACGACCCCCCGCCGGAGTATTTCTTCTACCTGCAGTATCACGTCGTGCGGCAGCGGGAGACCGAGCTGGGCAAGATGCTCGCCGGGCTGGACCTGTCGATCGCCAAGTGGCGCATCCTGTCGACCCTGAACCGCCTGGGCCGGAGCGCCATGGGCGAGGTCGCCGACTTCTGCGCCATAGATCGCACGACCCTGACCCGCACCATGGATCAACTGGTGGCGGCCGGATACGTCGAGCGCCTGACCACGGCGGAGGATCGCCGTCGCACCCTGCTTGACCTGACCGACGAGGGACGCAGCGCCTACCAGACGGCCGTCGAGGCGGTGATCCGCTTCAACGACAAGGCTATGCGCGGCGTCGCCGGGGCCGACGTCGCGGTCCTCGAGCGTGTGCTGCGGCAGGTGGTCAACAACGTCATCGATGACGACGCCTGGGCGCGGGATATCCTGATGTTCGAGAAGGGGGCCCTGTGACGACCGAGGGACGCGCCCGTTCGGTCGACCCGACCGGCGAGTTCCTCGTCGATGTCCCGGAGTATTTCTTCCACCTGCTGCATCAGGCCTTGCGTCGCCGCGACGTCGAGTTCGAGAAGGCCCTGCGGCCGTCCGGCCTGAGCCTGACCATGTGGCGGGTGCTGGTGCTGGTCAGCCGGACCGAGCCCTGCACCATGAACACCCTGGCCAGGATGAGCACCTTCGAGCGCACCACCCTGACCCGAACGGTGGACCAGATGGTCGCCGACGGCCTGATCGATCGCGCGACGCCGCCGGAGGATCGCCGCCAGGTCCAGCTGACCCTGACCGACCAGGCCCGTGAAACCTATGAGGTGGGCGTGCGGCTGCTGATCGACTTCAATCGCAAGGCCCTTGGCGGTGTAAGCGAGACGCGGCTGCGGGAGATGACCCGCGGGCTTCACCAGATCGTCGCCAACCTGATCGAGGATCCGGCCCTGGCCGAGGGCGTGCTGACCCTGAGCTCGCCCGATCCGGAAAGAACGCGGGGCGCGGCCTAGGCGCGTCCGCCTCGATCTTTCGCTCAGCGAGCGCTATCGAGGCGTCGTGCCGACCTATCTGCCCCTCGATGACCCCAACGATCCGCGTATCGCCGCCTATCGCGATGTCCGCGAGAAGGATCTGGTCGGCCGCGAAGGGCGCTTTATCGCCGAGGGCGAGACGGTGTTGCGCGTGTTGGCCGGCCAGGATCGGCACCGGCCGCTGTCGGTGCTGATCGCGGCCAAGCGGCGCGACAAGCTCGAGCCGATCCTGTCGACCCTGCCGGACGCTGTTCCGGTCTACCTCGCCGACCAGGCGGTGGTGGACGCGGTCGCCGGCTTCCCGCTGCATCGCGGCATCCTGGCCCTGGCCGAGCGTGCGCCGGAGCCTGCGGCCGACGCCCTGCTGGCGGGACTGCAGGGCCGGCCGGCGCTGGTGATGGTCCTGGTCGGGATCGCCAACCACGACAACATGGGCGGGTTGTTCCGCAACGCCGCCGCGTTCGGGGCTGATGCGGTGCTGCTCGATCCCACCTGCTGTGACCCGTTGTACCGCAAGGCCATCCGCGTCTCGGTGGGCGGCGTGCTGCGCGTCCCGTTCGCGCGGCTGGAGGAGGGCGAGGACCTGGTCGGCCTGCTCGACCGGCGCCGGCTGACCTCCGTCGCACTCAGTCCGGCGGGTGAGACGCCGCTGCATCGGCTCGAACCGATTCCCCGGGCGGCCCTGCTGCTGGGCGCCGAGGGGCCGGGGCTGCCGGAGGGGCTGATGGCCCGTTGCCGGACGGTCTCGATCCCGATGGCGGCCGGCTTCGACTCTCTCAATGTGGCCGTCACCGGCGGCTTGGCCCTGCACCACCTGCGCACGGCGGGTTGAAGCCCACGGCCTTCCCCCTCAACATCCGCTCGGGGCGAGGAGACACGATCATGAGCGGACTGAGCATCCGGAAGGCTGCGGGCGCCCTGGGCGCCGAAATCTCGGGCGTTGATCTGGCGCGGGACCTTTCCGACGAGACGATCGCCGCAATCCGCGCCGCCTTCGTCGAGCATCAGGTGATCTTCTTTCGCGGCCAATCGCTGGAGCCGGAGCAGCAGTTGCGCTTCGGGCGACGGTTCGGGCCGCTGAACGTCCATCCCTATGTGAAGGGAATGGCCGACCATCCCGAGGTCATGGAGATCGTCAAGGAGCCGGCCGACAAGACCAATTTCGGCGGCGGTTGGCACTCCGACATGAGCTTCCTAGAGGCGCCGAGCATCGGCTCCATTCTCTATGCCGTGCAGACGCCGGACTACGGCGGCGACACCCTGTTCGCGAGCCAGGTCGCCGCCTACGAAGCGCTGTCGCCGGGCCTGAAGGCGACACTGGAAAGCCTGAACGCCGTCCATTCGGCGGGGCGGGAGTATTCAGCCAGGGGGCAATCGGCCCAGAAGCGGGAGTCGATGCAGGTCGCCGAGGCCGAGGGGCTGGCCGGCGAGTTCGTCCATCCCGTGATCAAGGTTCATCCGGAGACCGGCCGCAAGGCGTTGTACGTCAATCCGGCCTTCACGATGCGGTTCGAGGGCTGGAGCCGGCGAGAGTCGAAGCCGCTGCTCGACTACCTCTTTGAACATAGCCGCTACGAGGCCTTCACCTGCCGGTTCCGATGGGAGCCCGGATCGGTCGCCTTCTGGGACAACCGGTCCGTCTGGCACTTCGCCCTCAACGACTATCCGGGCCAACGACGTCACATGCGCCGCGTGACCGTCGATCCGTCATGAAAATCCCCGCGGAGACGGGGACCCTGGGTCCCCTCGAGCTTCCCTGGCGATGGAAGTCTTGAGGGGCCTCTGGATCCTCCGCCTGCGCGGGGAAGGGGCGGCGGGGGAGCGCCGACCCTAGGCGACGGCCGCCGCTGCGACCGGCGGCCGCGAGAGCATGCTCTCGGCCTTGGCCAGCAGGGTGCGGTCGTCATGATCCCAGGGGTGGAAGCCCGGGCGGTAGTAGTCGAAGTAGATGCCGGCGATCTTGCTGACGACGCCCGGCTTGAACAGCAGGTAGTTGGCCGTCCTGAACCAGGTCCGGATGTTGTCCTGGCCGTCCTGCTTGTAGACGTCGCCCATGTTCCGGCCGATCGCGATGTAGAACAGGATCGAGGCGTGGATCATCGAGCGCGCGCGCAGCAGCCAGCGCTGGAACGGCGTCCAGGTCTTGGTCGCGGCCAGGTAGGTGTCGAAGGCCACCGCCTTGTGCTCGATCTCCTCCATGGCGTGCCAGCGCCACAGCTCCTGCGCCTCCGACGGCGCACCCTCGAGGTAACGGTCGTCGGCCAGAAGGGCGTGCGCGAGAATGGCGGTGAAGTGCTCCAGGGCGCAGGTCGCCGCCAGCTGTTGGATCGGCTTGCGCTTGCGGGCGAAGCTCAGGACCTTCTTGGCGCGGTTCTCCAACGGCGACATGTCGTAGCCCGCCTTCTCGGCGATCTCGTTGAACACGACGTGTTCGCGGCTGTGCATGGCTTCCTGGAACAGGAAGGCCGAGATCTGCTCCTTGAGCACGCCGTCGGCGTGTTCGCGGTGCATCTTCACGGCGTCCATGAAGAAGCGCTCGCCGAGCGGGAAAGTGGCCGACATGGCGTTGAAGAAGGCCGTGGCGACCATGTCGCCGTTCAGCCACCAGCGCGGATGCGGCGGCGTTTCACGAGCGAAGCGATAGTCGCGCAGCTGGATCGAGAGGTCGGCAGGCGTGGTGGGGGTTGCTGACATTTGTGTCAATATCCTTTCGGTCGCAGTTCGACCTCCGGGCCGTGTCGACGGGGGAGGCGGGCGCTGTGAAAGTCAGGACTGGAGACCCAATTCCTTGACTTGGATGTAAGTATAGGCGCGAGCTTACTGCCCGGCGGATCGTCCGCTGGACGCCGGCCCCTCGACGCCGTGTTTGTGGGCGTCTCGACCGGCTTCACAGGAAACATGACGGCTATTTACATCCATGTCAATATCTGAGGCCGCGCCGGCCGCCAAGAAGCGCCGCAAGCGCTCGCCCGAGGAAGCCCGCGAAGAGGCGTTGACCGCCGCCCGGGAACTGCTCATCGAAAGCGGACCGACCGCCGTGACCCTGGCGGCGATCGGCAAACGGGTCGGCATGACCCACGCCAATGTCATCCACCATTTCGGCTCGGCGGCGGGGCTGCAGTCGGCGTTGATGGGGTCGATGGTCCGGGATCTGACCGTCGCCCTGGGCGACGCCGTCGCCCATGTTCGGTCGGACTCGGCCGCGCCTCGGGCGCTGATCGACATCGTGTTCGATGCTTTTGACAAAGGCGGAGCCGGACGGCTCGCGGCCTGGATCGCGCTGTCGGGCGACCTCGGCCATCTGGAGCCCGTGCGGCAGGCCGTGACCGACCTGGTCGAGGCGATCGCCGAGAAGTTCGCCGACGAGGGGCCGTCCGGAAGAAGGCGGATTCAGTCCGCGGTCCTGCTGATCGCGCTGATGGCGTTCGGGGATTCGATGATCGGCGGCCCGTTGCGGGGCATGCTCGGGGCCGAGGACGACGCTGGCCGCAGCATCACGGCGCAGGTGCTTCCGAGCTTCTTCTGATCGGAAAAAGGATAGGGCGGCGGCAGGAGAGGATGAAATGCCGCCGCCCTAGGCCTCCGGTGGACAGAGTGACCGGAGTTAGCCTGAGTTAGGGTTAGAAGGTCTTGCGCACCGACAGGCCGACCAGGCGCGGATCCAGCGTGAAGACGTTGGTCGTCAGGGCGCTGTCGTCGCTGTTCAGGAAGGCGTCGGTGATCGGGCTCTCGTCGAAGACGTTCTTCACGTAGAGCTGGAGCTGAAGCCCGCTGTCCGGCTTCGCCACGGTGAGAGCCAGGTTCAGGTTATCCCAGGCCTTCAGGCGGTCGAACTCGGTGTTGTAGATGCGGGCGTAGCTCTCGCCCTGGCGGTAGTAGTCGCCGCGCAGGGTCGCTTCCCAGCTGTCGCCGATATGCCAGGTGTACTGGGCGCCCAGGCTGGCGGTCCAATGCGGCGAGTTCGGCAGTTCGTTGCCGCTAAGGTCGGCCATGAAGCCGGCGCCGCCGTTGGGCGACTGGGTCGCCGGATCGAACGACACGCCGTATAGGCTGGCCCAGGACCCGCCCGGCCGCAGGTCGCCGAGCAGGCCGCCGCCACACAGGAACTGCAGCGGGAAGCCGTTCTGGCCCGCGTACATCGGCGAGGCCATCAGCTTCTCGACGATCGCCTTGGGCACGACGCAGTTGGAGGTCAGCTGCGACCAGGGCTTCACCACCAGGTAGTCGGTGTTGCCCTGCAGGCGGTCCATCATGTCGATCGACTGGGCGCCGTCGGCCAGCCGGGTCTTCAGGAAGCCTAGGCTGGCGTTGAAGCGCAGGTCCCGGGTCGGCGCCCAGATCGCCTCCAGCTCGGCGCCCCAGACCTTGGCGTCGAAGTTCTCGTTCACCGCGGTGCGATCGACGATCTTGGAGATCTGGTAGTCGCTGTAGTCGTAGTAGAAGGCCGCGCCGTTCAGAACCAGGCTGCCGCCGAGCAGGACGTTCTTGGTCCCGACCTCGAAGGCGTTGACGAACTCAGGCCGGTAGGTCGCCGGCTGGGCCGGGAAGTAGAGCCAGTTCGGATCGGCGTCGATGCCCGGCGGGTTGGCGCCGCCGCCCTTGTAGCCGCGCGAGAGGAAGGCATAGACCATCGTCTCGTCGGTGAACGGCACGATCGGCTTCCAGTCGAAGCCCACCCGGCCGGTCATCTCCTTCCACTCCTGGCTGATGCGGCCGGTGGTGCGGAAGCCCTCGTTGATGTAGCCGCCGCCGATGTTCGGCGCCATCAGCAGCTGGGTCGGCATCAGGGTGAACCGCTTGCGGTCCATCGTGTAGCGCAGGCCGGCGGTGATCTTCAGGTTGTCGGCGACATCCCAGTAGACCTCGCCGAACGCTGCGCGGGAGCTCAGCTTGTAGGGGTTTTGGCTGCGGTAGTAGTTGTGGCCCCGACCGTTGATCCTGTCGACCGGATTGGGGTCGATGTAGACGCAGCCGGTCGTGGCGCCGGCCGCGCAGGCCGAGCTGGTCCCGCCGTTGATCGCGGCGTTGAAGAAGGACTCGGCGACCAGGGTGATGGCGTTGAAGAAGACGTAGTAGTCCTCCTCGGTCTCGTACTCGAGATAGTTCACGCCCGCGCTGAAGTTGAACGGCCCGTCGAAGCTCGACTGCAGCCGGAACTCCTGGGACAGCTGGGTGCTCTTCGCCTTGACGATGTCCAGGCCCATGATGGTGTTGGACGCGCCGAGCTGCGGGTCGGTGTAGATCCCGCCCGGCGTGATCGCCAGCCGGCTGCCCGGCGTGGCCAGGTTCGAGTCGTTGAAGATCGGGTCGCTGGTGAACCGGTTGTAGTCCTGGCTCGCGAAGTACTCGTCCTGGTTATAGAGGGTCTGCGAGAACAGCTGCAGCGACGGGGTCAACTCGACGTCGAGGTTGAGCTGATAGATGTCCGCCTTCGCGCGGTATTTGGGGTCGAAGTGGGACTCGATCCGGCGCAGGTCCCGCGACTGCATGCGGCCGCCATAGGGGTCGATCGGCTTCATCGCGAAGATCGGGTTGAAGCCGGCGTCGTAGCCCAGGACCGACATGGTCTGGGCGGCGGTCACGAACGGGATGCTGGCGCCGTTCGGCGTGCCGTAGGCGCCGTCCTCGTAGAGCGAGCCGGGCTTGCAGCCCTGCGACAGCATTCCCCGCTCCATGGGGCTGTTGCTGATGTCGATCACGCCGACCCGGGCCGGGCCCGCGTCGCGGTGGCACAGCTGTTTGCTGGTCCGGGCGCGGTTGTCGTCCTCGTCGAAATGCTCCCAGACGAACTCGGCGTTGAAACGGTCGGTCGGGCGCCAGGCCAGGCTGAGGCGGCCCGACCACAGCTCGCGGCCGTCGATGTCGCTGCCGGTCGTGGCGTTGAAGCCGTAACCGCTGCGGCTGGTCAGCGCGCCGGCGACGCGGACCGCCAGGGTCTCGCCGATCGGGACGTTGACCATCGCCTTGACGCGGCGGCTGTCGAAGTTGCCGATCTCGGCCTCGACCTGGGCGCCGAACGCGCCGAGCTTCGGCCGGGCGGTGATCATGTTGACCACGCCGCCGGTGGCGTTGCGGCCGTACAGGGTGCCCTGCGGCCCGCGCAGGACCTCGACCCGCTCGACGTCGAAGTATTCCTGCTCGAACAGCCGGTTCCGGATCAGGGCGCTGTTGTTGAAGCTGATCGCCACGGCCGGATCGGTCGAGACGGCCAGCGCCTTGGTGCCGACGCCGCGGATCTGGAAATTGTAGCCGGAGAAATTGGTCTTCGAGAAGGTGACGTTGGGCACGCTCTTCACGAGGTCGGTGCCGCCTTCGATCTTCTGAGCCTCGAGCGCCTTGGCCGAGAAGGCCGAGATGGCGATCGGCACGTCCTGGATCGCCTCTTCCTTCTTCTGGGCGGTGACGATCAGTTCCTCGACGGTCGCCCCGGTTTCCTGGCCGGCCTCCTGTGCCTGAGCCGCGCCGGCCGCGACAAGCAACGCGCCGACGGAAACGCCCGCTCGCATGAGCGCGCGCCTGTATGACGATGCAAGCATCGTTGATAGCCTCCCTCAACCGCCGGATCCTTGGTGGCCGGCGTGGTCCCTCACCGCGTGATCTTTGAATGCAGGTCGGCCGCGGCGCCGCCTGCGTGGCGGGACTACTCGGGCGAATTCACGGGCGTGTCAATGTGAATTTACATACATGTAGATTTGACGGAAGTGTCGAAATCTAAGTAAGATATATTATCAATTTAGTTGACATATAGCGTCTCCGAACTAGGCGTTGGCGACGTTGCGAGGGAAGGGAAGAGCCGTGTCGGGTGGACCGCTGGAAGGACTGATCGTCGTCGAGGCCGGACAGCTGATCGCGGGGCCGTTCTGCGGCCAGCTTCTGGGCGACCTGGGCGCGACCGTGATCAAGATCGAGCCGCCGAGGATCGGCGACCCGATGCGGGCCTGGGGCCGCGGCGCGCCGGTCTGGTGGGAGGTCATCGCCCGCAACAAGAAGTCCGTCTCGATCGACCTGCGCAAGCCGGAAGGCCAGGGCCTGGCTCGCCGGCTGATCGACGGCGCGGACATCCTCATCGAGAACTTCCGACCCGGCACGCTGGAGGGCTGGAACCTCGGTCCCGACCAGCTTCACGACACCAATCCCGGCCTGATCGTGGTGCGGATGTCGGGCTACGGCCAGACCGGCCCCTACAGCACCCGCGCCGGCTTCGGCGGCATCGGCGAGGCCATGGGCGGATGGCGCAACATCGTCGGCGAGCCGGACCGTCCGCCGTCGCGCATGGGCGTCTCGATCGGCGACAGCCTGGCGGCGACCTACGGCTGCATGGGGGCGCTGGCGGCGCTGGAGCACCGCCGCAAGACGGGCAAGGGCCAGGTGGTCGACTCGGCCCTGTACGAGGCCGTGCTGCAGGTCATGGAGAGCCTGGTCCCCGAGTATGTGGCGACCGGCCAGGCCCGCGAGCGGTCGGGCGCCATCCTGCCCGGTATCGCACCCTCGAACGTCTATCCCTGCAGCGACGGCGAGTATCTGATCGGCGGCAACGGCGACGGGGTGTTCAAGCGCCTGTGCGAGGCCATGGGCCGGCCGGAGCTGGCGACCGATCCTCGCTACGTCGACCACGCTTCGCGGGGGGCGAACCAGACCGAGCTGGACGACCTGATCGCCGACTGGACCCGCACTTTGACCGTCGACGAGGTCGAGGCCCTGATGACCGAGCACGGCGTGCCGGCGGGGCGGATCTACAAGCCTGCCGACATGCTGGCCGACCCCCATTTCGCCGCTCGCGAGGCGATCATCGAGGTCGACCATCCGAAGTGGCCCGGCCTGAAGATGCAGAACGTCTTCCCCAAGCTGTCGGCGACGCCGGGCGGCGTGCGCAGCATCGCGCCTCAGACCGTGGGCGAGCACAACGACGAGATCCTGGGAACCCGCCTGGGCTTCGACGGGGACGCGCTGGCCCGGCTTCGGGAGAGCGGGATCATCTAGCTAGGAGCGCACACCGATGCGGCTGACCCAGACCCTTCGCCGGGCCGTTCTCGTGCGTCCGGATCATACGGCTACGATCGACGGCGACCGGGTTCGCACCTGGCGCGATGTGCAGGATCGGGTGGCGCGGCTGTCGGGCTCGCTGCGTCGGCTGGGCGTCAAGGAGGGCGACCGGGTCGCCGTCCTGGCGAACAACTGCGACCTCTACTTCGAGGCCTATTTCGCCATCCTGTGGAGCGGCGCCTGCATCGTGCCGCTGAACACCCGCCTGGCCCAGGCCGAGACCCGGTTCCAACTGCAGGACGCCGGTGCGAGCGCGCTTCTGTTCGGCGAGGAGTTCGCGGCCGTCGCGGCCGAGCTGAAGCCGCAGCTGCCGGGCGTCACTGCTTGGATCGGAATGGACGGCGCCGGCGGCGCGGCCGACCACGCGTTCGAAGACCTGGTCGCCTCGGGCGAGCCGGCTGCCGAAGTGGAGCGCAAGGCCGACGTCCTGGCCGGCATCTTCTACACCGGCGGCACCACCGGCCTGCCCAAGGGCGTGATGCTGACCCATCGCGCGCTGTCGGCGATGGCGATGAACCTGACCATGTCGCTGAAAGTCGACGAGACCATCGTCAACCTGCACTCGGCGCCGATGTTCCACCTGGCCGACATCGGCACCTTCATGGCCACCATGGTCGGCGGGACCCACGTCTTCGTCCGCAGGCTCGACGAGACCGTCATGCTCGACCTGATCGAGCGCTGGGGGATCACCCACATCTTCACGGTGCCGGCGATCATCGACCGCCTGGCCCGGCATCCGCGGGGGGACATTGCGCGTGGGCTGAAGGTGCTGGGCTACGGCGGCGCGCCGATGCCGCTGGGGACCTACGACGTCGCCCGGGCGCGGTTCCCGGATGTCGACTTCGTCCAGGGGTTCGGCATGACCGAGATGGGCGCCCACACCTTCCTGGAGGCCCGGCATCACCGGCCGGGCGCCGATCCGGAGAAGATGAAGTCCGTCGGACAACCCTGCTACGGCTACGAGATCAAGGTCTGCGACGAGGCCGGAAACGAGGTTCCGCGCCGGACCCTGGGCGAGATCGTCGGCCGCGGCGATAACATGATGGCCGGCTACTGGAACCGCCCGGACGAGACCGCCAAGGCGTTGCGGGACGGCTGGATGTGGTCGGGCGACGCCGGCTTCATGGACGAGGACGGCTTCGTCTACATCACCGACCGGTTCAAGGACATGATCGTGACCGGCGGCGAGAACGTCTATTCGATCGAGGTCGAGAACGTCGTCTCGCGCCATCCGGCCGTGGTCGAGTGCGCGGTTATCGGCGTGCCGGACGACAAGTGGGGCGAGCGGGTCCACGCCATTGTCGTGCTCAAGCCGGGCGAGGCGCTGGCGTTCGAAGCCCTGGCCGCCCACTGCCGCGCCGAGATCGCCGGCTACAAGACGCCCAAGAGCCTCCAGGTGCTGCTGACGCCGCTGCCGCGCAGCGCCGCCGGCAAGGTGCTCAAGACCGACCTGCGCGCGCCCTGGTGGGAAGGCCGCGAGAAGCGGGTCTAGTCGAGATAGCCGCTGTCGGCCACGAAGGCCTTCACAGCCGCCGCGTCGCGGACGTCGAGCTCGATCATCCGCTTGAGGGCCGCCCGCTTGTCGGACGCGCGCTCGTGGTAGGTTTGGCAGATCCGGTAGCCGACGAAATAGCCCAGGTCGCCGACCCCGAACGGGTTGTCGGTTCCATTGTACAGCCAGTTGTCGTAGGGGCCGTCCATCTCGGCCTTGAAACGGGTCTTGATCTCGGCCTCGTGCCGGGGGCCGTAGTCGAAGTAGGGCAGGGCCGGCCGCCGGCCGGTGACCTGCTCCGCAACGAACTCCGCCACGCCTTCCAGCACGGCCTGGGCCAGCAGGGTGTCGCCGACGTTGGCCGGTTGCTGGGTGTGCGCCAGCTCATGCATGTTGAGCAGCACCAGGCCTTTGGAGGGTTGGGTGCGGAAGTAGCCGGCCAGACGGGTCCGATCGCGTTCAGGCAGTTCGGAGACATCGATGCTTTCGTCCCCGAAGGCCAACTCCGCGCCGATCAGCACCTTGTCGCCCTGGGTCGTTCCGGACGAGCGCAGGCAGCCGATCGAATAGGTGATGCTGGCCGGGCGCAGGCCCGGGTAGAGCGCGCGGAAACGCTCGATATAGGGCGGCAGTTGCGCGGTCACCGATCCCGCCAGCGCTGTCCGTGGACGGACCGAGGCCCAGAACTTCGGATAGCTCTGGATCTGCTTCAGATAGACCTCGGGCGTGCAGCGCCGCGCCGCCATGAAGGCTGTCAGCCCCGGCGAGGCCTTGTCGACGTAGAGCCGCTTGAAGGTTGCGAGCTGCTCTGCGGGATCGTCGATCTTCCGGATGGCGTCGTAGGCGGTCCAGAAGTTATCGATGTCGCTGGTTGAGGTCGTCGGCGTCGCCGCCGAGGCGCCGGCGGCCGCGACCAGGGTCGCCAGAGCCAGGCCGGCCTGCGCCAGACGTCTGCCCAGAGTCATCGCCCGCCCTCCACGATACAGGGCGGCAACCTTCTCCGCGCCGGGGGGCGAGGCAACTTAACTCGCGGCAATCTTGTCTGAGCTCGTGGCCTCGACAACCGTATGTCTTCGCGAAGGCGGGGACCCAAGCTGCCGACCGAACCTGTCCTCCTTGGCGAAATCGCACAGTCGGCCTGGGTCCCCGCGTTCGTAGGGACAATCGGAAGACGTCTAGACGACGCCGGCGAACAGGCGCGACGGCGGGCAGTTCGTGCGTGGGCGACCCTCGCGTACGCGGTTCGCCCAGTCGGCGTCCGCCAGCATGCCGCGGCCCACGGCGACCAGGTCGAACTCGCCCGCGTCCAGCCGGCGCGAGATCTCCTCGACAGGCTCGGGCGCACCGGTCTCGCCACCGAAGGTGCGGATGAAGTCGCCGCTCATCCCGACGCCGCCGGCGACGATGGTCGGAACGCCCAGCAGCGTCCGCACCCAGCCGGCGAGACCGAGCGGCGAGCCTTCGAACTCGGCTTGATCCCAGCGCAGCTGGGAGGCGCTGATTACGTCCACGCCCGCGTCGACGAAGGGTCCCAGCCAAGCCTCCAGCTCGGACGGCGTCTCGACCAGTTGTGCCGAAAGGTCGGCCGACTTCCATTGCGAGACACGCAGCAGGACCGCGAAATCCGGGCCGACGGCGGCGCGGACGGCCTTCACCGCCGCCAGCGGAAAGCGGCTGCGCTCGGCGAGCGTCGCGCCGCCCCAGCGGTCGGTGCGGTCATTCGTGGCGCGCCATTGGAACTGATCCAGCAGGTAGCCGTGGCCGGCATGGATCTCGACGCCGTCGAACCCCAGCGCCCTGGCCTCGGCGGCGGCCTGGGCGAAGGCGGCGATGGTCGCCTCGACCGCCGCCTCGTCCATGACGACGCCGCGCTTCAGACCCGGCGCCTGGCGGCCGGAGGGGCTCTCGAACGGGACAGACGGCGTCCAGGCCTGGCCCGGCTTGGCCGTCGCGCCGCAATGCCAGAGCTGGGGGACGATCGCGCCGCCCGCGCCTTGGACGGCGTCGATCACCGTCCGCCAGCCGCCGAGCGCCGGGCCGTGCAGCTTCAGCGAGCAGGGGTCGTTGCCGGCCGCCGGCCGGTCCGGGTTGACGCCCTCGGTCAGGATCAGCCCGGCGCCGCCCTCGATCCGCCGGCGGTAGAAGTCCTCCAGCGGCGCCGGATCGCCGCCGGGCGCGGCCCAGCGCGCCATGGAGGCCATGGCGATCCGGTTGGCCGTCCGCAGCGATCTGGCCGCGAATGGGCGGAACAGGGCCTCGACCGACATCTAGCGGACGTCCGCGTCTCCGCGGCCCGTGTCCAGGAAGTCGCGGCCGACATCGCCCTCGGGCGCGGCGATCTCGACGATGCGCTCGTCGACGTCGTCGTACTCGAGCCGCAGCGCCCGGGTCATCACGGCATGCATGTCGTACAGGCAGGTGATGTAGGTGAACTCCAGGATCTCCTCGTCCGACAGGAAGGTCTTCAGCCTGTCGAACACCGGGTCCGGCACGCGGCCGTTCTGCAGGGTCAGGTAGTCAGTATAGGCCAGGACCGCGCGCTCGTTCTCGGTGAAGCAGTCGGCCACTTCCCAGTGCGGGATGGCGGCGATGCGTTCTTCGCTGACGTTCAGCCCACGCAGGGACTTGCAGTGCTGCGAGAAGACGAACTGGCTGCCCTTGTTCCAGCCGGCGCGGGTCTGGCCCAGCTCGCGCAGGACCGGATCGATCTTGCGGTTGGGGCTGCGGTAGAAGCCGAAGCCCTGGCAAGCGTGGTGCAGGCAGTCCGGCACCAGCGCGAAGACCGTCCACCAGTCGCCGGGGGTGCCGGTCGCGGTGCCGGGCTCGGCCACTGGATCGCGATCGCCGAACAACAGGTTGTACATGCGCAGGCCGGTGCCCTGATCGACCTCGGCGCGGGGGACCTGACGAAGACGGGGCATGGGCTAGACCTCCACCGTGGCGCCCTGGGGCGCGTGCCGGACGTCCTCGGCGACGAAGGCTTTCGTGCTCGCCGCGAACTCCATCATGATGCCGTTGGGGTCGGTGAAGTAGACCGACCGGACGAAAACGCCGTCGTGCAGCTCGCCGCAGACGCCGCTCTCGCTGTCGTCGTGGTTCACGATGACCGGGATGTGCTCGACGCCGGCCGCCTTCAGGCGGGTCAGACAAGCCGACAGCTCGCCCTGGGCGACGTCGAAGGCCAGGTGGTTCATCGAGCCGATGGCCGTCTTGGAGTCGCTGGGGAACTTGCGGACAGAGGCGACGCCTGGCGCCGCCGCTGGGGTTTCCGGCCACCAGAAGAAGGCCACGGCCGTGTCGCCGCCGCAGTCGAAGAAGAAGTGCTGGCCGCCGTCCGGCAGGGCCACGGTCTTCACGAGGGGCATGCCGAGCACCTCCGTGTAGAATGTCACGGTCTCCTGCATGTCCCGGGCGACCAGGGCCACATGGTTGATGCCGGTTGTGCGCATGTTTCTCTCCCCACAGGCCCCAACGAGGAGCCGTCGTTGAGGCCAACCTAGAGAGCGCTTCCGTATTTCGTCAACTAAACTGATAAATAACGGGTCCCGACGCACGGTGTTACCGCGTTGACGGCGCCACGGTTCAGCCTAGTGTGCCCGCATATCCGCAGCATCGCGAAGCGAGTCCATGATCGGCGCCGAGACCCTCATCGTCCCCCTCCTCCAGGCCTTCTTCTGGTTCGACGACGGGTTGCAGAGCTATCTCCAGGCGCGGGGCTGGAACCAGGTGACCCGTCCGCAGTCGATGGTGATGGCCAACGTCGTGATCGGTTTCCACAAGCCCTCCGACATTGCCCGCAACCTGGGCATCAGCCGCCAGGCCGTGCACACCACCATCAACCAGATGGTTGAGCTGGGCATGCTGGAGCTGCGCGACGACAAGGACGACCGTCGCGCCAAGATCGTCGCCGTCAGCGACAAGGGGCGGGCGATGGGCCGCGACGCCGACGATGCGATGGCCGCCCTGACCGCGGAACTGAAGCGGCGGATCGGACCGCGCAACGTCGAAAACCTGATCAAGGCCTTCAGCGCGGAGTGGGGAGAGTCCCCCACCCAATGGCCCGAGGTCGCCAAGGGCGCCTGAACGTCAACGCGAGGCAGCGTTGAATCGTCAATCCGATCGCCTCAGGCTTGTGGTTGGCCGTGCTCTATCGTCAATGCTTTGAATAATAAGGAAAATGGCCTCCCCGGCGTCTAGGGATGGCTCCAGACAGTGATCCATAAAGGTCAGTCTGATTTACAAAATTCACGGCAATATCGTCATCTAGATTGACAAAGAGCGGGTGCGGGGCATCTTCCCGGGCAACAGCCGATCGTCGGCTGACCGATAACAAGGGGAGGATCACGATGCGCCATCCGGCGACCATTCGCATGTTCGCGTCCGCAGGGGCCCTGGCCCTGATCGCCGCCCTGGCCGGCGAGGCCTCGGCGCAAGAGGCCCAGCAGGTCGAGGAGATCGTGGTCACCGCGCAGAAGCGCGAGCAGAACCTGCAGGACGTGCCGGTGGCCGTCTCGGCGTTCGGCTCGCAGCAGCTCGAGGCGCAGTCCGTCCAGAACCTGACCGACCTCAGCGCCAAGGCTCCGAACGTCGTCCTGGCTCCCGTCGGCGCCTATCCCTACGCCAGCGCCTTCTTCATCCGCGGCCTGGGCTTCGCCGACGTGGAGTCGACCTTCGAGCCCTCGGTCGGCGTCGAGATGAACGGCGTCTACCTGGCCCGCAACAGCGGCGCGCTGCAGGACTTCTTCGACATCGAGTCGGTCGAGATCCTGCGCGGCCCGCAGGGCACGCTCTACGGCCGCAACACCATCGGCGGCGTGGTCAGCGTCCGCACCAAGAAGCCGGTCGTCGGCGCCGGCTTCAACGGCGCGGTCCAGGTGACCGTCGGCGACCACGGCCGCCAGGAAGGCCGCCTGGCCGTCGAGGTCCCGCTGGGCGACGTCTTCGCGGCCCGCGCCTCGGTGCTCTACAAGAGCTACGACGGCTACAACCGCAACGTCACGCTGAACAAGCGCGAGGGCGACAACGAGGTCCTGTCGGGCCGCTTCACCCTGGTCGCCAAGCCGTCGGATACGTTCGACGCCAGCCTGGTGGTCGACTTCGACCAGGAGGACGGCTCGGGCGGTTCGTTCCGCAACGCCTCGCTGCCGGGCAACGTGTTCTACCAGCTCAGCCCGACCACCGGCGCGCCGGGCGCGCCGCCGTTCACCGCCGACCAGATTAACCAGGCCAAGAACGTCTACAACGTGTTCAGCGGCACGCCGTCGTTCGCCGAGATCGACACCTGGGGCGTCGCCCTGACGGCCAACTGGCATCTCGACTACGGCACGCTGACCAGCATCACCGGCTACCGTGAGTTCGACGACCTGGTGCAGAGCGACTACGACGGCAGCGCGGCCAACATGTTCGCCGCCCTCCGCGACCAGACCCACAAGCAGTTCAGCCAGGAGTTCCGCCTGGCCGGGGAGTTCGGCGACAAGGTCGACTACGTGCTGGGCCTGTACTTCATGGACCAGGAGTACGCGATCACGAACACCCAGAGCGGGCTCCTGTTCGGCGGCGCGTCCCTGAAGCAGATCGCCAGCCAGGAAAACCAGGCCTGGGCCTCGTTCGGCCAGCTCGACTGGCATGTCGACGACAAGATGACCATCACCGCCGGCGGCCGCGTCAGCTACGAGAAGAAGACCTTCAAGAACCAGCCTCTCGGCAGCCTGGTGTCCCGGACGTTCGAGGACGAGTGGGGCAACTTCTCGCCGAAGGTGGGCGTCAACTACGAGTTCACCCCGCGGGTCATGGGCTATGTGACCTGGTCGCGCGGCTTCCGCAGCGGTGGGTTCAACGGCCGCGCCTCGCGCCCCGAGACGGCCGGTCCGTACGATTCCGAGACCGTGGACAGCCTGGAAGCCGGCGTGAAGAGCGAGCTCTTCGACCGCCGCCTGCGCCTCAACGGGGCGGTGTTCACCAGCAACTACTCGGACATGCAGGTCAGCAGCCAGCGCTTCATCGGCGGCAAGTACGAGTCCGTCGTCCTGAACGCCGGCGAGGCCCGCATCAGCGGCGCCGAGGCGGAGGCGCTCTGGATCGTCGGCGGCGGCTGGCGCCTGAACGCCAACGTCGCCTACCTGGACGCCGAGTTCGTGAGCAACTTCACCGACCTCGACGGCAACGGCGTGGCCGAGGACAACAGCGACCTGCCGATGGCCTATGCGCCGAAATGGTCGGGCAGCGTCGGCGTGAACTACGTCCGCGACACGCCGCTGGGCGAGTTCGGCTTCAACGCCAACGCCGTCTACACCGACGACATGTACACCTCGGGCGGGGCGCTGAACCGCGTCTCGAACGTCCAGGTCCGCCCGTCGAACACCCTGGTCGACGCCACGATCTCGCTGACCGGGACCCAGGGCTGGAAGGTCTCGCTGTGGGGCAAGAACCTGATGGACGAGGAGGTGATCAACAACACCTTCAACATCGGGCCGCTCGGCAATCTGCGCATCTACCAGGCGCCCCGCACCTGGGGCCTGGAGGTCGGCTACAAGTTCTAGAGACCCGCTCTCCCTCGATCAGAGCGACAACCTGAACCCCGGGCCGCCCCTCGGCCCGGGGTTCTTCTTTATCGGCTCGCCGAGCGGCGGCAGGTGATCGAATATCATCAATTAGATTGACGATATGGCATGGGCGGAAGACACTGCGCGGAAGTTCGCCGGAAAGGCGGCGCGTCATGGGGAGGAAGCTTTGATCGACCTGCACGGGGTCTCCACGCCCAACGGCCACAAGATCTCGATCATGCTGGCCGAGACCGGCCTGCCGCACCGCCATATCCGCTACAACCTGCTCGAGGGCGAGCATCTGAAGCCCGGGTTCCGGGCCATCAACCCGAACCATCGCCTGCCCGCGATCGTCGATCACGACCCGGTAGGCGGCGGCGAGCCTTTGGCCCTGTTCGAGTCCGGCGCCATCCTGATCTACCTGGCCGACAAGTCCGGGCGGTTCCTGCCGGCGTCTCCCCGCCTGCGCCACACCGCCATCCAGTGGCTGATGTGGCAGATGTCCGGCCTCGGCCCCCAGCACGGCCAGGCCCACCACTTCCTGCGCTATTGCCCCGAGCCGCCCGAGTACGCCGTCGAGCGCTACGGCCGCGAGGCACGCCGTCTGTTCGACGTCCTGGACCGCCGCCTGTCCGAGGTCGAGTTCCTGGCCGAGGAATACTCGATCGCCGACATGGCCTGCTGGCCGTGGGTGCGGGCGGCGCGGGCGATCGACCTGGATATCGCCGAATGGCCGTCGATCCAGGCCTGGTATCGCCGCGTCGGCGAGCGCAGGGCGGTGCGCGAGGGCGCCGCCGTGCCGGAGAACGACCCGGCCGCCGGCCGCCACATGAGACTCAACCCAGACCAATGGTCCGTGCTGTTCGGCGACAGGATGCTCGCCGCGGCGCGCAGCTAGCCGAGGACGCTACCCCCAGTGACCGACATTCCCCCGCCCGCCGGGCCCTCCAACAAGGACCGGCGCTGGGCGCTGATCGTCCTCGTGGCCATCTCGACGGTGGCCTTCATCGACCGCTCGATCCTCAACACGGTCGGCCAGGCCATCAAGGACGACCTGCAGATCACCGACCTGCAGCTGGGCCTGCTGGGCGGCGCGGCGTTCGCCATCCTGTACGGCGTGCTGGGCATCCCCGTCGCGCGCCTGGCCGAGCGCAAGAGCCGCGTGGCCATCATCAGCGTCGCCCTGGCCACCTGGTCGGCGATGACCGCCCTGTGCGGCTTCGCGGGCAACTTCGCCCACCTGCTGCTGGCCCGGATCGGCGTCGGGGTCGGCGAGGCGGGCGCGGGCGCGCCGTCGCAGTCGCTGCTCTCCGACTACTATCCGCCGGAGAAGCGCGCCTCGGTGTTCTCGATCCTGGGCCTGGCCACGCCGATCGGCATCGTCATCGGCGGCCTCGGCGGGGCCATCGTCGCCCAGCAGTTCGGCTGGCGCGCCGCCTTCCTGGTGGTTGGCATTCCCGGCCTGCTGCTGGCCCTGGTCTCGTGGCTGACGGTGAAGGAGCCGCCGCGCGGTTTCTCCGAAGGCCGCAACGACACCGACCCGGCCCCGAAGTTCGGCGTGGTTCTGAAGCGGCTGTTCTCCAGCAAGACCTTCCGCAACATCCTGGTCGCCGCGATCATCGTGAACTTCGTCGGCTTCAGCGGCATGAGCTTCCTGCACCCGTTCATGGTGCGGACCTTCAATGTCGACTACACGACCGCCGCCTTCGCCTTCGTGGTGGTCAACTCGATCTCGCTGGCGGGCGGATACCTCGCGGGCGGCTTCATCACCGACCGGCTCGTGAAGAAGGACGTGCGCTGGTACGGCTGGGCGCCGGCCATCGGCATGCTGCTGGCCGGACCGGCCTACATCCTGGGCTTCCTGCAGACCGAATGGATCGCCGCCATCCTGGTGCTGATCCTGCCGGGCCTGTTCTCGGGCGTGTACTTCGGTCCGACCTTCGCCGTGACCCACAACCTGGTCGAGCCGCGCATGCGGGCCTCGGCCACGGCCATCCTGTCGCTGCTGATGAGCATCATCGGCATGACCACCGGCCCGATCGTCACCGGCTGGCTGAGCGACCACTTCGCCCAACAGGCCTTCGCCCTGGGCGACTACGCCGCGATCTGCCCGACGGTCGCCAAGGGGACGGCCCTGGCCGACAGCTGCCGCCTGGCCTCGGCGGAGGGCATCCGCAACGCCCTGGTCATCGTGGTGACGCTGTTCTGGCTGGCCGCGCTGCACTTCTTCCTGGCCGCCCGGTCGGTGAAAAGGGAGCTGGCGACAGGGTAAAATAAAGGCCGCCTCCTTGCGGGGGCGGCCTACGCCGAAACCGGCGAGGTGAGGGCCCTCCCGTGCGGCGAGGGCCCTATCTCGTTCAGACGTCCTGTTCTCAGGCGGCCTGTTCGTCCCAGCCGCCGGCCAGGGCCTTGAACACCGACACCTGGTAGGTGGCGACCAGGGCCTGCGACTGCGCCAGCTGGGCGTCCAGGTTGGCCAGGGTCCGCTCGGCGTCGAGCACCTGCAGGAAGCTGTCCACGCCGGCGTCGTAGCGCTGGCGGGCGAGCTTCGCCGCCAGGGCGCTCTGGTCGCGGGCGCGGGTCAGCGTCTGGCGACGCTCCAGCTCGCGGGCATACTGGCTGAGCGCCGTCTCCGCTTCCTGGAGGGCCGTCAGGTTGGCCTTCTCGAACCGCGCCAGGGCGCCGTCGGCCGCGGCGCCCGACTGGGCGATGCGGGCCTTGGCCACGGCGATGTTCGGGAAGTTCCAGGAGATCAGCGGCCCGAGGTTGAAGGTGAAGTCGTCGCCCAGGTCGCCGGCCTTGGCCGCGCGGGTCGAGATGTTCCCGCCCAGCGTCACCGACGGATACAACGAGGCCGTGGCCACGCCGATCCGGGCGGTCGCCGCGGCCAGCTCACGCTCGGCCTGACGAACGTCGGGACGGCGCTTCAGCATCGAGGCGCCGTCGCCGACCGGGATCGCCGAGGCGACCTGCGGCACGGTCTTGCACAGCTTGGCGATCTCCGGAGCATCGGCCGGCGGCCGGCCGGTCAGCACCGCCAGGCGGAACAGGGCCGAGGCCCGGCTCGCTTCCAGCGTCGGGATCGCCGAGCGGGTGGTCTCCACCAGGGCCGCCGCCGAGGCGACGTCCATGGCCGAGCCGGCCCCGACCTGCAGCTGGCGGCTGGTCAGGTCGTAGGTCTCCTGCTGCAGCTTCAGGGTGCGGCTGGCGATCTCGATCTGCGACCCGGCCGAGCAGGCGTCGGCGTAGGCCCGGGCCGTCTCCGCCGCGACGGAGACGCGCGTGGCCTCCAGCGCGGCGGCCGCGGCGTCGGTGTCCGCGCGGGCGGCCTCGACCGAGCGGCTGACCCGCCCGAACAGGTCGACCTCGTAGGACATGTCGAACCCGGCGGAGAACGAGTCGCCCTCGGAGAAGGCGCCGTCGACCGGGTTCTGGGTCCGGGCGCGGGCCGCGCCGGCGCTCGCCGTCGTCGACGGCAGGCGGCCCGCGCGGGTCTCGCTCAGGCTGGCGCGGACCTGGGCCAGGTTGGCCTGGGCCACGGCCACGTCCTTGTTCGCCTCCAGCGCCTGCCGAACGAGACCGTCGAGGGATGAGTCATCGAACAGCCTCCACCAGTCGGCGGGGGGAGCTTCCTGGCTGAAAGCCGGCGAAGCGCTGGAGACGAACGCCCCGCTATCGCCGCCGGGCGCACCCGGGTGGACGTAGTCGGGGCCCGTGGCGCAGGCGGCGAGGACGGTCGCCGATGCGCCAAGGATGAGGAGAGTGCTGAAACGCTTCATCAGTGCGCTCCTTCGACTTGAGCCTGGTCGGCGGGCGGAAGCTTGCGCTTCTTGCCCTTGCCCTGCGGCAGCTTCGCCGAGATGGCGCGGCAGACCACATAGAAGACCGGGGTGAAGACCAGGCCGAAGAAGGTCACGCCGAGCATCCCGAAGAACACCGCCGTGCCGAGGGCCTGACGCATCTCCGCGCCCGGACCGGTGGCGATGGCCAGCGGCAGCACGCCGAGGATGAAGGCGAACGAGGTCATCAGGATCGGCCGCAGACGGGTCCGGGCGGCGGCGATGGCCGCGTCGAACCGGTTCAGGCCTTCCTGCTCCTCGGCCTGCTTGGCGAACTCCACGATCAGGATCGCGTTCTTCGCCGCCAGGGCGACCAGCACGATGAGGCCGATCTGCGTGAGGATGTTGTTGTCCAGCCCTCGCAGGTTCACGCCCAGGATCGCGGCGAGAATACACATCGGCACGATCAGGATGACCGCGAGGGGCAGGGTGAACGCCTCGTACAGGGCGGCCAGCACCAGGAAGACGAACACCACCGCCAGGACGAAGACCAGGGCGCCGGTGTTGCCGGCCGCCTTTTCCTGGAAGGCCAGTTCCGTCCACTCGTAGCTGTAGCCGTTCGGCAGGGTCTTGGCCGCCAGGCCTTCCATCGCCTTCAGCGCATCGCCGGAGGAGACGCCCGGGGACGCGGAGCCTTGCAGCTCCGTGGCCGGGAACAGGTTGTAGCGGACCACCCGGGCCGGACCGGTGTCGTCGTGCAGGTTGGCGACCGAGCCGAGCGGGACCATGCCGCCGGTGTTGGAGCGAACCTTGATGTTGGCGATGTCCGTCAGGTCGTCGCGCGCGTCCGGCTCCGCCTGCGCGGTGACCCGGAAGGTCCGGCCGAGCAGGTTGAAGTCGTTGATGTACGACGAGCCCAGGTAGATGCCGAGGGTGTCGAAGATCTGCGACGGCTGGACGCCCAGCAGCTGCGCCTTGTCACGGTCGATGTCGGCCGTCACCCGGGGCGAGCCGGTGTTGAAGAGCGAGAACACCGCCTGGGTCTCGGGCACCTGTTGCGCCCCGCCCATCATGGCCATGGTCACGCCTTCCAGCTGGCGATAGTCGCCGCCGCCGCGATCCTGGATCATCATCTTGAAGCCGCCGCCGTTGCCGAGGCCTTCGACCGCGGGCGGGGCCAGGACGAACACCTGGGCCTCTTCGTACTGGCTCGCGGCGCCCATGATGGCTCCGGCGATCGCCTGAGCCTTCAGATCGGCCGTCTTGCGGTCCTCGAAAGGCTTCAGGCGGACGAACAGGGTGGCGGAGTTGGAGCCGGCGGAGAAGCTGGAGCCGTCGAGGCCCGCGAAGCCGGCGATGCTGTCCACGCCCGGCGTCTTGAGCACCGTGTCCGTGAGGCGTTGCATCACCGCGTCGGTGCGCTCGAGCGAGGCGCCGGCGGGCAGGTTCACGACGCCGATCAGCACGCCCTGGTCCTGGTCGGGGATGAAGCCCGTCGGCGTGGCCATCAGGCGCCAGCCCGTGAGGCCGAGCAGGCCGGCGTAGACGATCAGCACGATGCCCGAGGCGCGGACCAGCCGGGCCGTGGTGCGGCCGTAGCGATCGCTCAGCCAGTCGAAGCCCTGGTTGAACTTGGCGCCGACGACCCGGAGCGGCTTGAGCCAGCGCGGACCGTGGTCGACCTCGTGGTCGACGTGCGGCTTGAGCAGCAGGGCGGCCAGGGCGGGCGACAGGGTCAGCGAGACGATCAGCGAGATCACCGAGGCGGCCGCGATGGCCACCGCGAACTGGCGGTAGAACTGGCCGGGGATGCCGCTGACGAAGGCGGTCGGAATGAACACCGCCAGCAGCACCAGGCCGATGGCGATCAGCGCGCCGGAGACCTCGTCCATGGTCCGGTAGGCCGCCTCCTTGGGCGACATGCCTTCCCGTATGTTCCGCTCGACGTTCTCGACCACGACGATGGCGTCGTCGACGACGATGCCGACGGCGAGGACGAGGGCGAACAGCGACAGCGAGTTCAGCGAGAAGCCGAGCGCCAGCTGCACCGCGAACACGCCGATCAACGCCACCGGAATGGCCAGGATCGGGATGATCGCCGCGCGCCAGGTCTGCAGGAAGACCACGACCACCAGCATCACCAGCAGCACGGCTTCGAACAGGGTGCTCTGCACCGCGTTCACCGAGGCCTGGACGTATTCGGTCGGGTTGTAGGGCACCGTGTAGACCACGCCCGGCGGGAAGCCGCTCTTGGCTTCTTCCACCACCTTCATCACGCGTTCCGAGGTCGCCAGGGCGTTGGAGCCTGGGGCCTGGATGACGGCGAGGCCGATGCCCGGCTTGCCGTCGAAGTAGCCGCGGATGGAGTAGTCCTGAGCGCCGAGCTCGACGCGGGCGATGTCGCGCACGCGGGTGATGCGGCCCTGGGCGTCGGTCTTGATGACCACGTCGCCGAACTGGGCCGGATCGCTCAGACGGCCCTCGACCTGCACCGGCAGCTGGAAGTCGGCCGGCTTGCTGGCGAAGGGCGCCTGGCCCAGGGCGCCGGCGGCGACCTGGACGTTCTGGCTCTGCAGGGCGGCGATGATCTCCGGCGCGGTCAGGTCACGAGCCGCGGCCTTGGCCGGGTCGATCCAGATGCGCATGGAGTAGAGACCGCCGCCGAACACCTGGACGCCGCCCACGCCCTCGACCCGCAGCAGGGAGTCCCGCAGCGTGGCGTTGGCGTAGTTGCCCATGGTCTCGAGATCGGTGTTGGGATCGGTCGATTTCAACGCGACCAGCAGCAGGAAGCCGGTGGCCTGTTTCTCGACGTTGATCCCGATCTGGCGGACCTGGGCGGGCAGGCGCGGCTCGGCCAGGGCGACGCGGTTCTGGACCAGAACCTGCGCCGCATCGAGGTCGGTGCCGGGCTTGAAGGTGACGGTGATCGCCGCCACCCCGTCCGCTGTCGAGGACGAGGACATGTAGAGCATGTTCTCGACCCCGTTGATCTCCTGCTCGATCGGCGCCGCGACCGTGGACGCGAGCGTTTCGGCGGAGGCGCCGGGGTAGGTGGCGCGCACCTGGATGGTGGGGGGGGCGATGTCCGGGTACTGCGACAGCGGCAGCTGCGGCAGCGCGAACGCGCCGATCAGGGTGATGAACACCGAGATCACGCCCGCGAAGATCGGGCGATCGATGAAGAACCTGGAGAAGTTCATGGGGGGAGGACTCTTCCGGGCCTAGTTCGCGCCGACGGGCGTCGCGACCGAAGCGGGCGGGATGCTGGGGGCGGGCGCCTGGCCGACCGGACCGGACTTCGGACGGGTGATCGCCACCGTCTTGGCCTGGACCTTCACGCCGGGCTGCTGGACACGCTGGATGCCGTTGACGATGACCTTGTCGGTCGGCGTCAGGCCGCTGCGGATCACGCGCAGGCCGCCGCTGAGCGGGCCGAGCTGCACGGGCTTCACGGCGACCGAACCGTCGGCGTTCGCGACGTAGACCACCTTGCGGGCGGCGTCCGAAGCGATGGCGGTGTCAGGCAGGAGCATGGCCTGGTAGGGCGCGGCGCCTTCGAGACGGGCGTGGCCGAACATGCCGGGCTTCAGGAAGTTGCCCGGATTGTTGATCACGGCGCGCATGCGCACCGCGCCGGAGCCGCCATCGAGGGCGTTGTCCGAGAAGTCGACCTTGCCGGTCCAGTTGTAGTCCGGCTCGTCCTGCAGCTTGACCTTCACGGTCGCGCCGCCCTTGGCGCCGGCGCGCTGCGCTTGCAGCAACTGGGCTTCGGAGGCGTCGAAGGTGAAGTAGATCGGGCTGGTCGAGACGATCGTGGTCAGGACGTCGCCGGCCGAAGTGCCGCCGGCGATGACGTTGCCCGGATCGACCCGGCGGTCGGAGACCGTGCCGGAGATCGGCGCCGTCACCCGCGTGAACTCGACGTCCAGTTGGCGGGCGCGGACCTCGGCGTCGGCGACCAGCGCCGCGGCCTTGCGGCTGTCGTACAGCTCGCGGGAGATCGCCTGGGTGGCGACCAGGGCCTCGGCGCGCTCCAGCTCGCCGCGGGCCTGGGCCGCGCGGGCCTGGGCCGAAGCCAGGGCCGCCTGCGCCTGGCGCGGGTCGAGGGTGAAGAGCAGCTGACCCTTCTGGACGTACTGGCCGTCGCGGAAGTGAACCGCCTGCACGAAGCCGCCGGCTCGCGCGCGGACCTCGACCTGCTGCGGCGCTTCGAAGCGGCCGACGAAGTCAGACCAGTCGACGACGGTTTCCTGAAGCGGCGTCGCGACGGACACCTGAGGCGGCGGCGGGGCGCCTTGCGCCTCCGGTTTTCCACAGCCGGCGAGCGCTACGGCCGTAATCAGGCCGAGCGCAGTGAAAGCGGGCAATTTCCGCATGAGTTGGACCCCTCGATCGTAGTCCGTCCGGCCCTGGGAGGAGGGGCCAAGTCAACGGTTGGTGACTTATAAGGGGAGCGCCATTATATAAGTCAACGAGCGATGACAAAAAAATCAAAGGGCGGGAAATGACCCTCACCGACGCCGCTGGAAACAAGATCCGCAACGCCGCCATGACCCGCGCCGCCATCCTCGAGGCGGCTCGGAAGCGCTTCGCGCGCGAAGGTTACGACGGCGCCAGTCTGCGCGAGATCGCTTCCGACGCGGGCGTCGACGCCGCGCTCATCAGCCGGTACTTCGGCTCCAAGGACGAGCTGTTCATGGAGGTGGTGTCCCTCGCCTGCGAGCCCAATCCGGAGTTCTTCGATGGCGACCCGGCGGGCTTCGGCGAGCGCATGGCGACGGCGTTGCTTGAGGACAAGCTGGCCGACGCCAAGCTGGACATGTTTCTCATCATGCTGCTCTCCGCGTCTTCCCCTAAGGCAGCGGAGATGGTGCGTGTGTGCAGCCGGGGCAAGTTCTTCGAGTTTTTTCAGGATTGGCTCGGCGGTCCCGACGCCGATATCCGCGCCCGCGTGGCCTCCAACATCATGATGGGCATGAGCCTGGGACGCGTCATCGACGACATGCCGGACATGCCCGCGGATCGACGGGACAAGATGCGTGACCGCCTGGCCAGGATCATCCAGGCCGCGATCGATCCCTAGCCGAGGTTTGACTGCCGCGCGGGTTCGGCGGATCGTCCGGCGGACGGGCGCGAGGGCGGGACTTGGATCAGGCGCGGGACGTAACGGGCGATCGGGCGGCGGCGCTGGCCAACGGCTTCCGGCTGCTGGCCCAGGCGCCCGACCTGGCCGCTGAACAGGCCGACGAAATTCTGCGCGCCTTCCCAGGAGATCCCGAGACTTCGCTGCTGCGCGGCCTCGCGCTGGCAAGGCTCGGCAGGCCGCGCGAGGCGATCCCGGTTCTGCGGCGGGCGGCCGGCGCCGGCGCGGGCGGGCCGGCCGCCTGGCAGGCGTTGAGCGAACAGCTGGCTCTGGTCGGCGATGATCGTGGCGTCGAGGCGGCGACCGCCGGCCAGATCCGCGCCTCGGTGTCCGAGCCGGCGCTGGTCGAGGCCGCGACGGCGCTCTTCGACAATCGCCTGGCGGTCGCAGAGGCCGGGTTGCGGGCCTATCTGCGCGATCATCCGACCAATGTGGCCGCGATCCGCATGCTGGCCGAGGTGGGCGCGCGCCTGGGCCGCTACGAGGACGCCGAGTTGCTGCTGTCGCGCTGTCTCGAGCTGGCTCCGGGGTTCGCAGAGGCGCGCTACAACCATGCCACGGTGCTCTACCGCCTGGGCCGGCCGGACGAGGCGATCGCTCAGCTGGAGCCGCTTCTGGCGCGGGCGCCGCGTCATCCCGGCTATCGCAATCTCAAGGCCGCCGCCCTGGGCCGCATCGGCGAGTACGAGCAGACCATCGCCCTCTACCGGGACGTCCTCGCCGACCATCCTGACCAGCCCAAGGCCTGGATGAGCCTGGGCCATGCGTTGAAGACCGTCGGCCGGGCGTCGGAGAGCGTCGAGGCCTACCGGCGAAGCCTGGCGCTGGAGCCGAGCCTCGGCGAGGCTTGGTGGAGCCTGGCCAACCTGAAGACTTGGTCGTTCGCCCCCGCCGACCTGGAAGCCATGACTGTCCAGGCGGCGCGTTCGGATCTCTCCGACGAGGACCGCTTCCACCTGTCCTTCGCTCTCGGCAAGGCGCTGGAGGACGCGGGGCGCTATGGCGAGTCCTGGGTCCGCTATGCCGAGGGCGCGAAACTGCGGCGCGCGGGGATCGACTACGACGCCGAAGCCGTCACGGCGCATATGGAACGGTCGAAGGCGGTGTTCACGCCGGCCTTCTTCGCCGAGCGTGCGGACTGGGGCTGCGACGCGGCCGATCCGATCTTCGTGGTCGGCCTCCCGCGCTCGGGATCAACGCTGATCGAGCAGATCCTGGCCAGCCACTCGGCGGTCGAGGGCACCATGGAGCTGCCCGACGTCATCTCGATGGCGCGCAGGCTGGGCGGACGTCGCCGCCGCGCCGACCCGTCGCGCTATCCGGAGATGCTCAGCGAGCTGGACGCGGAGGCGGTCCGCGCCCTCGGCGAAGAGTACCTCGACCGCACGCGCATGCAGCGCAAGCTCGGCCGACCGTTCTTCATCGACAAGATGCCGAACAACTTCGCCCATATCGGCCTTATCCGGCTGATCCTGCCGCGGGCGAAGATCATCGACGCCCGCCGCCATCCGATGGGCTGCTGCTTCTCGGCCTTCAAGCAGCACTTCGCCCGGGGACAGGGCTTCTCCTACGATCTTGTCGAACTGGGCCGCTACTATGCCGATTACGTCGCGCTGATGGCCCATTTCGACGCCGTACAGCCGGGCGCGGTTCAGCGGGTGTTCTACGAGCGCATGGTCGAGGACCCCGAGGGCGAGGTGCGGCGTCTGCTCGACTACTGCGGCCTGCCGTTCGAAGACGGGTGCCTGCGCTTCTACGAGAACGACCGGGCGGTGCGGACCGCCAGCTCCGAACAGGTCCGCCGGCCTATCTTCGCCGACGCGGTCGAGCATTGGCGACACTACGAATCGCACCTGGGGCCGCTCGCCGAGGCGCTCGGCCAGACGTTGGCGCGCTACCCCCAGGCGCCGTCCGACTGAGCCCTCGGCGCCGCGTCTTCGAGCGTTTGCTGGACCGGACGGAGATGGGCCGGGCTTTCCCTTGACAGTCCGCCGCCGGAGGACTCACATCGGAGAACATTGTTCTCGAACGGGGGTGTGCGATGGCGTCCAGTCGTGCGTCGAGAGCTTACCCGCTGCGCGGCCTCACGGGGACCGCGGCGCTGTTGACCACCACAATGCTGACCGGCGTCGGACCGGCTTGGGCGCAAGGGGCGCCGCCGACCGTCGAGGAGGTCGTCGTCACCGCACAGAAGCGCGCCGAGGACCTGCAGGACGTGCCGATCAGCGTCCAGGCCATGGGCGGCGAAAAGCTTGAGCAGCTGGTCGTCTCGGACTTCAACGACTACGCCAAGTTCCTGCCCAGCGTGTCTTTCCAGACCACGGCGCCGGGCTTCTCCAACGTCTATATGCGCGGCGTCGCCAGCGGCGGGGACGGCAACCACTCCGGTCCCTTGCCCAGCGTCGGCGTCTATCTCGACGAACAGCCGATCACCACGATCCAGGGCGCGCTCGACATCCACGTCTACGACATGGAGCGGGTCGAGGCCCTGGCCGGGCCGCAGGGCACCCTCTACGGCGCCAGCTCCCAGGCGGGCACGCTGAGGCTGATCGCCAACAAGCCCAGCACGGCAGGCTTTGCGGCCGGCTATGACGTCACGGGGACCGCGATCGACCACGGCGGTCTCGGCGGTTCGGTCGAGGGCTTTGTCAATGCGCCGCTGTCGGATCGCGCGGCGGTGCGTCTGGTCGGCTGGTATGTCCGCGAGGGCGGCTACGTCGACAACGTCTACGGTGAACGGACCTTCCCGACCTCGGGCGTGACCATCAACAACCGCGATCGGGTCAAGAAGGACTACAACGACGTCGAGACCGTCGGCGCCCGGGCCGCGCTCAAGATCGACCTCGACGACAACTGGACGATCACTCCCACGCTGATGGGGCAGAAGGAGGAGACCAACGGTCTCTTTGCCTTCGATCCGAACGTCGGCGATCTCAAGGTGACCCACTTCTATCCCGAATTCTCGAAGGACCAGTGGTATCAAGCCGCCCTGACCATCGAGGGCAAGATCGGCAGTCTCGATGCGATCTACGCCGGCGCCTACATGAAACGCGACGTCGATTATTCGCTGGACTATTCGGACTACTCGTACTTCTACGACACCTTGATGGGCTACGGCGCCTATATCACCGACGATTTCGGCAACTACATCAACCCGTCGCAGTACATCCAGGCCAAGGACGGCTATACCAAGGAAAGCCACGAGTTCCGGCTGTCGTCAGACAGCGAGGCGCGGTTCCGCTTCGTCGCCGGCCTGTTCTACCAGAAACAGACCCATGACATTCAGCAGCGCTATCGGATCGACAACCTGGCCGCGGCGACCGAGGTGCCCGGCTGGGCAGACACCCTGTGGCTGACCAAGCAGGACCGCGAGGACAAGGACTACGCCGCCTTCCTCGACATGACCTACGACATCACCGAGCGTTTGGCGGTGACCGGCGGTATCCGGTTCTTCAAGGCCGAGAACTCGCTGCGCGGTTTCTTCGGCTTCGGGACGGGCTACAGCTCGACCACCGGAGTCGCGGCCTGCTTCAAGCCCGCGGTGACGGCCAACGCGCCCTGCACCAACCTCGACAAGGCGACCGAGGAGACCGGCAACACGCACCGGATCAACGTCACCTACAAGCTCGACCCGGACAAGCTGATCTACGCCACCTGGTCGACCGGCTACCGGCCCGGCGGGATCAACCGGCGCAGCACCCTGCCGCCGTACAAGTCCGACTTCCTGACCAACTACGAGGCCGGCTGGAAGACCAGCTGGCTGCAGAACAGCCTGCGCTTCAACGGCGCGATCTACCTGGAGGAATGGGAGGATTTCCAGTTCGCCCTGCTCGGCGCCAACGGCCTGACCGAGATCAAGAACGCCGGCCAGGCGCGGATCTTCGGGGTCGAGGCCGACGTCGTCTGGCGAGCGAGCGAGGAGCTGACCCTGTCCGGCGGGTTCGCCTACAACGACGCCCAGCTGACCGAGAACTACTGCGGCTTCGTCGACGCCAACGGCAACCCGGAGACCAACTGTCCCAACCCGGAGGCGCCGGACGGGACGGAACTTCCGGTCACGCCCAAGCTGAAGGCCAACTTCACGGTCCGCTACGCGTGGTCGATCGACGACCTGAACCTGTATGTACAGGGCGCGGTCGTTCACCAGACCAACGCCTGGACCGATCTCCGGATCGAGGAGCGGGAGATCATCGGCAGGATGCCGGGCTACACCCTGGTCGACCTGACGGCGGGCATGGACCGTGACGACTGGAGCGTCGGCCTGTTCCTGACCAACGCCTTCGACGAGCGGGCCAACCTGCACCGCTACGCCGAATGCGCCGAGGCCGTCTGCGGCGCCCAGACCTACATCGTGCCGACCAAGCCCCGGACCTTCGGCGTCCGGTTCGGCCGCAAGTTCTAGGCGCCGGCGAGGGCCCGTTTCTTGATCCGCTTGGCGATCGACCAGCGGTGCACCTCGGACGGACCATCGTAGATCCGGAAGGCGCGGATATCGCGGAAGATCTGGTGGACCGGCGTATCGTCGGTGACGCCCAGGCCGCCGAGCACCTGCACGCAGCGGTCGGCGATGCGGAACAGGGCTTCCGAGACCGCCACCTTGGCGAAGCTGGATTCCTCGGTGCCGGCGCCGTGGCCGTGGACGTCGAGCACGCCGGCGCACCAGTCGATCATCAGCTCGGCCTGTTTCAGGTCGATCTCGTTGTCCGCCAACATGAAGCCGACGCCTTCGTGGTCGATCAGCGGCTTGCCGAAAGCCATGCGGTGCGTGGCGTACTCGACCGCCGTGTCGTGCGCGCGCTTGGCGGCGCCCCACCAGCGCATGCAATGGGTCAGGCGGGCGGGCGCCAGGCGCACCTGGGCGTACTTGAAGCCCTGGCCGATCTCGCCGAGGATCTGGTCGGCCGGCACGCGGACATTTTCGAGCGTCATCATCGCATGGCCGCCCGGCATGGTGCGGTCGATGGTGTCGAGCACACGGTCGATGCGGATGTCGTCGCCGCCCATGTCGGCCAGGAACATGGTCGCGCCGGTCTCGGTGCGGGCCATGATGATGCCGAAGCCGGCGCCGTCGGCCCCGGTGATGAAGGTCTTGCGGCCGTTGATGACCCAATGGTTGCCGTCCTGGACCGCCGTGGTCTGCATCATCGACGGGTCAGAGCCGGCGCCGCCGTCGGGCTCGGTCATCAGGAAGGCCGAGCGTACCGCGCCGGAGGCCAGCGGGCGCAGGAAGCGCTCCTTCTGGGCCTCCGAGGCGACCTTTTCCAGCATCGCCATGTTGCCCTCGTCGGGAGCCATGATGTTCAGCGCCACCGGCCCGAGCAGCGAATAGCCGGCGGCGCGGAAGGCTTGGGCGATCTGGCGATGGTTCAGGCCGTGGCCGCCGAACTCCCTGCCGACGTGCGGCGAGAGAAGGCCGGCCGCCCTGGCCTTGGCCTGCAGCTCGATGCGCAGGTCGTCGGACGGGCCGTGCTTGCCGATGCGGGCGTCGCCTTCGTAGGGGATCACCGTCTCGCGGATGAAGGCGGAGATCCGTTCGACGAGATCGGCGGCGGCGTCGGTCATGAGAGGCTCCCGGACACTGGAATTGGGGGCGGAGATAGCACGCGCGTCCGTCCCCCGGAATGCCGTTCCGCTGGGGAAACTTCGCTTTCTGATCAATGACTTGTCGTTGCGGAAGCTTGCCGCAACGGACACAATATTGACATTACGGTAAATATGATCGAGCTTTCGGCGGCCTCGCCTTCTCAGGAGCTTCCATGTCTCGTTCCGGCCTCGCGTTCGCGATCGTCGCCTTGCTGGCCGGGACGCCGGCCGTCGCCTCGTCCCAGGATCCCGCTACGCCGCTGATCGGCCGGTGGAAGACCGAACGCCAGGGCGGGGTGGTCGAGATCCACCGCTGCGGCGAGGCTCTCTGCGGGCGGGTCGTCGACGGCGCGCCGCTGCGGACCAATCCGGATCAGCGCGACGTGCGCAACGGCAACGCCGCGCTGCGCTCGCGCAAGGTCATGGGGCTGCGGGTGCTGGAGAATCTGACGGGCGGTCCGACGGAATGGAAGGGCGGCCCGGTCTATGATCCCGACAGCGGCGACCGCGGGACCAGCAGCCGTATCACCCTGGTGTCGCGCGATGTGATCAAGCTGAAGGGCTGCGTCGGTCCCATCTGCCGGACCCAGACCTGGACCC
This sequence comes from Caulobacter mirabilis, assembly GCF_002749615.1. Classification (GTDB taxonomy): domain Bacteria; phylum Pseudomonadota; class Alphaproteobacteria; order Caulobacterales; family Caulobacteraceae; genus Caulobacter; species Caulobacter mirabilis. The sequence goes on along the minus strand of NZ_CP024201.1, from coordinate 3,831,745 downwards.
GGGCGAAGTAGCCGCGCTCAGATCGTCAGCGGTCGGTTTCCGGTCTCGACGGCGCCGATGTAGCCGAGGGTCGAGGCGCGATAGATCGCCTGCGACCGGCCGGCGACATCCAGCTTGCGCGCGGCGTTGGTGACGTGGAAGCGGACCGTCGGCAGCGAGATCTGCACGATGTCGGCGATCTCCGCGTCGGTCTTTCCCGCCGCCGCCCATTTCAGGCACTGGATCTCCCGCCGGGTCAGGCGCACCGGCGGCGCGCTGGCCTCGATCCCGTGTGCTTCGTGATAGGCCGATAGCAGACGCAGGGCGAGCGCGTGCAGGCTCTCGGCGCGGGCGGCGAAGATGGCCTCGACATCGAGCGTGCTATCCGGCGAGGCCCAGACGATCGCGCCGATGGCCCCGCCCGGCAGATACACCGGGGCGACGATGGCGGCTCCCAGCGCGGCGGTCTCCATCTTCTCGTAGCTGAACACCTCGATCGCCGGACAGGGGCGCCAGGTCGCGAACCGGCCGCCCGAGTAGAAGAACGGTTCGGCGCAAGCGCGCGCGGCGTGGACCAGCGGCGACTTCAGCGCGAAGGAGCGGTCCTTCCAGTACTCAAGGGTCGGGTCCATCCAGCGGAACAGCGTCTCCGCGAAGGGGCGTCCGTCTGGCCCGCGCATGGGTTCGGGACTGCCGATGTCGGCGCTGACGGCGATGTAGGGCAGGTCCATTTCAGCGCCGACCGTCTGCACGCGTTCCGCGAGTTCAACGATCAATCGCATGGTGGTAGAAATCGGCATCGGACCCCGGGGGACAGCGCCCCTATCAGTTCCGCTAGCTTGTCGTCGAAGGGGGTCCTCCGCAAGCTGTCGAACGATGCTCGCCATCGCGACGCACCCAAACAACAACGCCCTCAAGGGCGACAGGGAGGGACTGATGAGAGAGTTCAAGTGGGCGGCGTCCTGCGCCGTTATCGCCGTCGCGTGCCTGACGGCCCCTGCGTACGCTCAGGACGCCGGCTCGGCGACCGTCGAAGAGATCATCGTCACCGCTCAGAAGCGGGAGCAGAACCTTCAGGACGTGCCGATCGTGGTGGCCGTCGTCTCCGGCCAGCAGCTCCAGGACGCGGGCGTCCGCGACGTGAAGGACCTGCAGACCGTCACGCCGGGCCTGAGCGTCACCTCCTCGACCAGCGAGGCCCAGACCTCGATCCGCATCCGCGGCGTGGGCACCATCGGCGACAACCCCGGCCTTGAGTCCTCGGTCGGAACGGTCGTCGACGGCGTTTACCGAGCCCGTAGCGGCGTGGCTTTCGGCGACCTCGGCGAGCTGGAGCGGATCGAGATTCTGAAAGGCCCCCAGGGCACGCTGTTCGGCAAGAACACCTCCGCCGGCGTCATCAACGTCATCACCAAGGAGCCGTCGTTCGAGTTCGGCGCCCAGGGCGAGCTGACGCTCGGCAACTATGACGCCCGCGGCGTCTCGGCGACGGTCACCGGGCCGGTCGCCGGCGACAAGCTGGCCGGCCGCCTATACGTCGCCAAGCGTGAGCGTGACGGGTTCTACACCGTCAATCCCGGCAAGGGGCCGCGCACCACGCGCGATGACCAGGACCAGAACTTCTACACCATCCGCGGCCAGCTGCTGTGGCTGCCCACGGACACGCTGAAGGTCCGGCTTCTGGCTGACCTGACGGACCGCGACGAACACTGCTGCGTCAACGTGCCGACCTTCCGGACCGCCACCGGCGTCGCAGGGGCGGGCATCGTCAACGCCCTGGCCGGCGGAACGGGCACGGTCAATCCGACGGATCCCTGGACACGCAGCACCTATGCCAACCGAGAGATGGTCCAGGACATCACCGACAAGGGCTTCTCCGGCGAGGTGACCTGGGACATCAACGACGACGTCACCCTGACCTCGATCAGCGCCTATCGCGTGTGGCAGCTGACCCAGGGCTCGGACATCGACTACAGCGGCGCCGACATCTGGTACCGAGACGCCGACAAGGACACCTCCCAGGAGTTCAAGGTCTTCTCGCAGGAAGTCCGGCTGGCCGGTTCGACCGATAAGCTCGACTGGCTCGTGGGCGCCTTCTATGCCGACGAGAAGCTCGAAGCCCGGACCTTCACCAAGTTCGGTTCGGACTACGAGCGCTACTTCAGCCTGCTGTTCTCCAGCGGCGCATCCCCGACCTTCGTCTCGGCGATCACCGGCCTGCCGGCGGGCGCGAACTTCCCGGCCGGCCAGGGCCCGAAGGATATCCACGAGCACAAGTCGGCCGGCTGGGCGCTGTTCACCAACAACACCTGGCATGTGACCGACGCGTTCGAGATCACCCTGGGCCTGCGCTACACGGATGAGGAGAAGAAGGTCTCGTCGCTGTACACCAACAGCGCGCCGGCCAACGCCTGCGCCAGCCTGCTGGGCCAGGTAACGGCCGGAACCGGGCCGTTCATCACCCTGGTGCCGGCGGCTTCTCGTCCGACGGTGCTGGGCGCTCTCTGCGCCCCGCATTCGGATCCGGCGTTCAACAACACGGCCAACCGGCAGTCGCGCACCGAGAACCGCTGGAGCGGCACGCTGAAGGCCAGCTACCGCGTCAATGACGCCCTGATGGCCTATGCGTCCTACGCTTCGGGCTTCAAGAGCGGCGGCTTCAACCTCGACCGGGCGCGTCTGGGCTTCGGCGTCATCAATCGCGACACCAGCTTCCCGGCCGAGACCGTGGTCAGCTACGAGCTGGGGGTGAAAAGCAATCTGTTCGGCAACCGGGTCATCCTGAACGCGGCCTGGTTCGACCAGAAATACGAGGGCTTCCAGCTCAACACCTTCACCGGCGTGTCCTGGATCGTGGAGTCGATCCCGGAGGTGACCTCGCGCGGCGTCGATCTGGACGCCATGTGGCGCACGCCGATCGAGGGGCTGCGCTTCAACGCCGGGGTGACCTACGCCGAGACCCAGTTCGGCAAGCAGATCCCCGCCACGCTGAGCCAGCGGCTGGTCGACTCGCGTCTCTCCTACGCACCGTTGTGGTCGGCGTCCTGGGGCGGGTCGTACGAGGGCTCGATCGGCATGGGCCTGATCATCCGGGCCAGCCTCTCGGGCAAGTTCACCTCGGAGTACAACACCGGCTCGAACCTCGATCCGAACAAGAGCCAGCAGTCGATGACGATCTGGAACGGCCGGATCGGCGTCGGCTCCGAGGACGAGCGTTGGATGATCGAGGCCTGGGCCCAGAACCTGACCAACGTCGACTACTACCAGGTCGTCGTCGATCAGCCGCTGCAGTCCGGCACCTTCGCCGCCTTCCTGGGCGCGCCGCGGACCGCCGGCGTGACGCTGCGGGCCAAGTTCTGATCCTAACCGAGGCGCGTCGCGGCCTTTTCCTGTTGTCTGTCCCTTTGAAGAGGCCTCGATGAACCTCGAACTCAGCGCTCCGGACCTCGCCTTTCGCGACGAGGTCCGGGCGTTTCTTTCCGAACATCTGCCGCCGGAGCTGAGCGCCGCCGGCCGGCGGATGACCAGCGTCTTCGTCGACAAGAAGTACAGCCTGCCCTGGCAGAAGATTCTGCACGCCAAGGGCTGGGTCGCGCCGAGCTGGCCGGTCGAGTACGGCGGCTGCGGCTGGACCGAGATGCAGCGCTACATCTTCGCCGCCGAATGCGCCCGCGCCGGCGCCCCCGGGCTGTCGCCGATGGGGCTGCGCATGGTCGGGCCCTGCATCCAGCGCTACGGCACGCCTGAGCAGAAGGCCTTTTTCCTGCCGCGGATCCTGTCCGGCGAGGACTACTGGTGCCAGGGCTACAGCGAGCCGGGCAGCGGGTCCGACCTGGCCAGCCTGCAGATGCGAGCGGTGCGGGATGGCGATCACTACGTCCTGAACGGGTCCAAGATCTGGACCACCCACGCCCACTGGGCCAACCGCATGTTCTGCCTGGTGCGGACCAACTTCGAGGGCAAGCCGCAGAAGGGGATCACCTTCCTGCTGCTCGAGATGGATACGCCCGGGATCGAGGTGAAGCCGATCATCACCCTGGCCGGCGAGCATGAGGTGAACCAGGTCTTCTTCACCGACGTCCGCGTGCCGGTCTCCGGTCGTCTGGGCGAGGAGAACGACGGCTGGACCGTCGCCAAGTACCTGCTGGAGTTCGAGCGGGGCGGGGGTTCGGCGCCGGGGCTGAAGGTCTCGCTGGATCGCTTGCGGGCGATGGCGCGGGAGGAGCGAGGCGACGGCGTCGCCCTGCTGGACGATCCGGCCTTCCGCGGCCGGCTGGCCGCCGCCGAGATCGCGGTCGAGGCCATCGAGGTGACCGAGCATCGGGTGATGACGGCGCTGTCCGCCGGCAAGAACCCCGGCCCGGCCTCGTCGATGCTGAAGACCCAGGGAACCGAGGCGATGCAGCGCATCGACGAACTGGCGATCGAGACGGCGGGCTATTACGCCGGCGTCGACCAGATCGAGGCGCGGGAGCCGGGCTCGAACGAGACGCCGGTCGGACCCGAGCACAGCCTGGTCGCGATGCCCAGGTACCTCAACAACCGGGCCGCCTCGATCTACGGCGGCTCGAACGAGATCCAGCGGGACATCATGGCCCGCTTGGTTCTGGGCCTATAGGGACGAAAGCGTATGAGTGTTCAGACCGCGGTCGACTTCGACCAGATGCCGACCCTGGGCGACGTCGCCCGCTACCACGCTCGCGAGCGGCGGGGCTCGGTGGCGCTGAGTTTCGAGGGGCGAGACACGACGTTCGCGGCCTTTGACCGCAACACCAACCGCGTCGCCAACGCCCTGACGGCCGCGGGCCTGAAGAAGGGGCAGCGGATCGCCTACGTCGGCAAGAACAGCGACCACTATTTCGAGCTGTTGATCGGAGCGGCCAAGGTCGGCGTCGTCATGACCCCGATCGGCTGGCGCCTTGCCCCGCCCGAGGTCGCCTACATCGTCCAGGATTCCGAGGCGCCGCTGGTGTTCGTCGGTCCCGAGGTCATCGGCCTGACCGAAGATGTCGCCGCTCATCTGACCCAGCGGCCCAAGGTCATCGCGATGGAGGCCGAGGGCGCGGGGGACGCGCCGCTGTTCGAGGCTTGGCGCGACGCGGCTTCCGACGCCGATCCGGCCGTCGCCATCACCGCCCAGGACGTGGCGGTTCAGCTCTACACCTCAGGCACGACCGGGCGGCCCAAGGGCGCCATGCTGACCCACGCCAACATCCTGTCGGGCCGCCGCGCGGCGGCCGAGGCGAAGATGGCCTGGAACGAGTGGGGACCGGACGACGTCAGTTTGGTGGCCATGCCGGTGGCCCATATCGGCGGCACCGGCTGGGGCATCGTCGGCCTCTACAACGGCGCCAAGGGCGTCGTGGCTCGCGAGTTCGACCCGTTCAAGGTGCTCGACTTCATCGAGCACGAGCGGATCAGCAAGATGTTCATGGTGCCGGCGGCGCTGCAGATCGTGGTGCGCCAGCCGCGCGCCCGCGAGGTCGACTACAGCCGGATGAAGTACATCCTGTACGGGGCCAGCCCGATTCCGCTGGACCTGCTTCGGGAGTGCATGGAGGTGTTCGGCTGCGGCTTCTGCCAGCAGTACGGCATGACCGAGACGTGCGGCACGATCGTCTATCTGCCGCCCGAGGATCACGATCCCGCCGGCAACGCCCGCATGCGCGCCGCCGGCCTGCCCATGCCGGGCGTCGAGCTGAAGATCATCGACGGCGACGGAAACAGCCTGCCGCCGAACACCGTGGGCGAGGTGGCGACCCGCTCGGTCGCCAACATGGCCGGTTACTGGCGTCTGGACGAGGCCACCCGGGCCACGGTCGGTGCGGACGGCTGGCTGCGCACCGGCGACGCCGGCTACCTGGACGAGGACGGCTACCTGTTCATCCACGACCGGGTGAAGGACATGATCATCTCCGGCGCCGAGAACATCTATCCGGCCGAGGTCGAGAGCGCTGTCTACGGCCACCCGGCGGTGGCGGAGGTGGCGGTCATCGGCGTGCCGGACGAGAAGTGGGGCGAGGCGGTGAAGGCCGTCGTGGCGCTGAAGCCCGGCCAGACCGCGACGCCGGACGACATCATCGCTTTCGCCCGCGGCCGGATCGCCGCCTTCAAGGCGCCCAAGACCGTGGACTTCATCGACGCCCTGCCGCGCAACGCCTCGGGCAAGATCCTGCGCCGTGAGCTGCGAGAGCCCTACTGGGCCGGTCGCGAGCGGAGGGTGAACTGACCGAAGGGGTCTGTTAGAAGGGCCGCCTCGATCACGAAAGGCGGCCCCGTTGCTCGCCCAGCTTTCCCTTCGCGACTGCCCTCATGTCGAGAGCGTCAGCGCCTGCGGCCAGTGTTCGGCGCGCGCCATCAGCGTCTGCGGCGCGCTGAACGAGGCCGGCCTGGACCGCCTGGCCGCGATCGCGGAGACCTTGACCCTGCCGGCCGATGCGACCCTCGCCTATGAGGGCGATCCGGCCGATCACCTGTTCAACATCACCTCCGGCGTCGTCCGGGTGAGCAAGCTGCTGCCCGACGGTCGACGTCAGATCGTCGGCTTCCTGTTCGCGGGCGACTTTCTCGGCATGGCGGCCGGAGAGGTCTATCCGTTCTCCGCCGAGGCGGTCGAACCGGTGACCGTCTGCCGCTTCAAGCGCAGCGCCTATCGTACGCTGCTGGCTGAGGTGCCGAGCCTGGAAGCCGCTCTGCTCGATCGCGCCTCGCATGATCTCCAGGCGGCCCAGGAACACATGCTGCTCCTGGGGCGGAAGTCGGCGTCCGAGCGGCTGGCCTCGTTCCTCCTGGACGTCGCGGCCCGAGGGGAGGGCGGTGTCCGCAAGGGCGGGGAGTTTTCGCTGCCGATGAGCCGGTCCGAGATCGGCGACTATCTGGGCCTGACCATCGAGACGGTCAGCCGGACGTTGACCAAGCTCAAGTCGGCCGGCGTGATCACGCTGCCAACCGCGCGGTCTGCAAGGGTCGAAGATCCCGAACGTCTTCGGCGGCTGGCCGGCGGGCGAGAGGCCTGACGGGCGCGTTCGACCAGACATGCACGATGGCCAGCGCCACGCCGAAGGCGCTGAACGCGGCGATCACGCCGACCAGATAGATCTGGTGGACGACGGGCAGCTGGGAAAGGGCTTCGATCATTTCGCTGTCTCCTTGCAGGGGGCAGCTTTCCGCCGACGGGCGTCGGTCGTCGTTGATCTGGATCAACGGCCAGACGAAACAGGGCGCAAAAGAAACGGGCGGGGATCGCTCCCCGCCCGCCCAGTCTTCCGAAAGCGGCTTTCGGTCAGAATTTCTTGACCAGCTCGATCGCAACGGTGCGCGGCGGATTGATCATGGCGCCATGGCTGTTGCCGCCGATCAGCGGCACGTTGAACGCCTGGCTGAAGACCACCTCGTTGGTCAGGTTGCGCCCGATCAGCGCCGCTTCCCAGCGACCGGCCTGCGACTTGATCCCCAGGCGCGCGTCGACCTTGGTGTAGGCCGGCTGGGCGTTCAGCGGGTTCATGTCCGACTGGTAGTAGGACAGGTCGGTGTAGTCGGCGGAGACGCGGCCGGTGAACTCCAGGTCGTCGGTGACCGGGACCTCGACCTGGGCGTAGGCGCTCCACTTCCATTCCGGCGCGCGGGTCAGGGCGTAGCCCTTGAGGTTGTTGGTCTTGGGGACGCAGGTCGGCGGCGCGTCGTAGACGCAGGCCGCGCCGGGGTAGTCGTCATACTTGGCGTCGAGATAGGCCACGCTGCCGCCGAAGCTGAAGATCTCGTTCGGACGCCAGTTGGTCTCGATCTCCACGCCCTTCGAGGTCGCCTTGGCGGCGTTGCCGGTCGTGAAGCCGGTGCCGGTGTAGGACGACACCTGCAGGTCGGTGAAGTCGGTGCTGAACAGCGCGATGTTCAGGTCGCCCCGACCGTCGAACAGGCGGAACTTGGCGCCCAGCTCCCAGGACTTGGCGCGTTCAGAGTCGTAGTCGATCGTCGCGCCGTTGTTGATGATGTTGTAGAGCAGCAGGCCGTCGTTGGAGATGAAGCCGCCGCCCTTCGTCCCGGTCGCGTAGCTCAGGTAAACCTGGGCGTCGCGGTTGAACTGGTAGCGGACCTTCGCCGAATAGTCCCACAGACCCTCTTCCATGCTGCCCTTCAGGTCGTAGGGCATGTTGGAGGCCGGCAACGTGCCGACGATGGTGTGAGTGATCCGGGCGTCCTTGGTCTCGTTGCTGTAGCGCAGGCTGCCGCTCAGGTGCCAATGCTCGGTCAGCCGGTAGTCCAGGGCCACGTACGGCGACAGCGACTCGCTTTCCTGGCGGAAGCTGCGATTGGCGTCGGCCTGGTAGGCGGGCAGGCCGTAGGGCGTGCCGTTGTAGTAGACCAGCTGGACGATCTTCATCTTCGACTTGAGGTAGGTCAGGCCGCCGATGACATCGAGGTTCTCGCCGATCGTGCCGCTGAAGCGGAACTCCTGGAAGAACTGGTTGGAGCGCTCGGACTGGTGGGCGTCCAGCAGGTGCAGGGCGCTGACGTCGGTGTCGATGGCCTGGTCCGCGACCACGCCCGAGTAGGCGGTGATCGAGGTCAGGGTCCAGTCGCCGAGGTCCCAGTTGGCGGTGACCGAAGTCAGGGCCGTCGAGGTGTCGTTGTACTCCGGACGGGCGGAACTGGTGGTGCGCCAGAAGTCCGGCTTCTCCTGCGCCACGCCGGGGCCGCCGGCCGCGTTGCGGGCCACGTTGCAGAGGCCGCAGGTCCCGAGGTTGTTGAAGACGATGTTGCCGCCGCTGATCTCGTTCTGCGAGCCTTCGATCTTGAGGGTCACGTCGAGGGCGTCGGTGGGCTCCCAGCGCAGCTGGCCGCGGATGCCGTAGTACTGATTGTCGTACTCGTCCGTCTTCTTCAGCCGGTTCTCGATGTACGGGCCGGAGTAGCCGCTGGAGAAGGTGAAGCGGCCGGCCAGGTTGTCGCCGAGCGGGCCGGAGATGAAGCCGCTGGCGTTCCAGCCGCCGTACTCGAGCTCGGCGCCGACGCGGGCCTCGGCCTCGAAGCTGCGGGTCGGGGCGCGGGAGATCAGGCTGATGGCGCCGGCGTTGGTGTTCTTGCCGAACAGGGCGCCTTGCGGGCCGCGGACGACCTCGACGCGCTCGACGTCCATGAAGGCGGTCTGCAGCGAACGGGCGCGGCCCGAATAGACGCCGTCGACGAACAGGCCGACCGACTGCTCGAACGCCAGGTTCGAGGCGCCCGAGCCCAGGCCGCGGATGGTGATGGCGTAGTTGCCGTTGGTCTGGTCGATCTGCAGGTTGGGGACCGAGGCCTGCAGGTCGGTGAACTGGCGGATGCCGCGTTCCTCGATCACCTCGCCGGTGACCGCGGCGAGCGAGATCGGCACTTCCTGAAGGGTCTGGGCCTTCTTGGTCGCGGTGACGATCACCTCTTCGACGGTGACCTGCTGGTCTTGGGCGGCGGCTTGGCCAGCCGCCAGGGCGAGCGCCAGCACACTGGCGCCAAGGAGGGTTTGGGCCTTCATCAGTTTCCTCGTTGTAGTCCAGCCCCGGCGCACCGACGCTGAAAAGTCGTTACGCTGTCAGGGTCGTGTACTGTCCCGCGGGTCCGGGATACTCGGAGCCGTCGTCCTTTCCGACTTCGGCGGCGATCAGGGCGTTGGTCATGGCGTTGAGGCGCATGATCTCACCCTGGGGTGCATCGGGCCCAGCGGCCAGATTCTTCAGTTCGTCGGCGTCCTTGAGCGTGTCGTACAGCTCCAGGTCGTTGTGCGCGCGCAGCTGTTCCCAGGTCGTAGGCGTATGGTGCTGGGCGGGCGCGAAGTAGCGCGCGAACTTGTAGCGGCCGTCGTGCACGCCCCGGAACAGGCGGCGCAGCGACAGGTCGGGTTGCGGCAGCGGCCGGGTCTCGGCGTCGCCGCTGGGGGCGTCCGGCGCGTTCCAGCCGTAGCGGATGGCGTAGTTGAACAGGACGCCGCGCTGGTCGCGGGCCGTGCGGGCCTTCGGTCCGGCCAGGGCCGACGACAGATCGACGCCCTTCAGCTGGGGGTGCTTCTCGGCGATGTCCGTCTGGCCGGCCAGCGCAAGCAGGGTCGGGACGATGTCCACCGACGAGGCCAGGGCGTCGGTCGAGAAACCACCCTTGACGTCGGGGTGCACGACCACGAAGGGGACGCGCAGATCCTCCTTGTAGATGGTGCCGCCCTTCTGGCGCATGCCGTGGGCGCCGGCTCGCTCGCCGTGGTCGGAGGTGAAGACGACGATGGTGTCGTCCAGCTGGCCGCTCTGCTCCAGCGCCTTGAGCACCGTCATCACATGCCGGTTCGCGTCACGGATGCAGTTGAAGTAGTAGTTCTGGAAGTTCCGCCAGGCGGCTTCGTTGCTGCGCGGCAGCTTGCCGTAGAAGGCCCAACCCACGGCGTTGATCGCGGCGTGGCCGGCGGGCTTGTCGGTCAGGTCATCGTGGAAGCTGCGCGGCAGCGGCTGCTTCCAGTCGACGTCGTAGATCGGATCGCCGGGGGCCGGCAGCAGGGGCGAGATCAGGTTCGGCCGCGCGCGGCTCTTCTCGCCGTCGCCGACGGCGTCGAAGAACATGATGTCGTGCGGATTGATGAAGTTGACCGCCATGAACCAGGGCTTGTCGCCCACGGCCCCGTCGCGGAAGGCCCGCAGCTGGTTCACGGCGTCGGCGGCGGTCACGCCGTCGTCCATGAAGCCCTGCCAGGTCAGGCCGACCCGCTCGCCGTCGAAGTTGTAGTCCGAGAAGCCGTAGGCCTCGAGCGCGCCGGAGGCGTTCGGAAAGATGCCCTCGGCGGGGCCGTGGGTCTCGCCCAGGGTCACGTTCGAGACGTGCCACTTGCCCTTGTAGGAGGTGTGGTAGCCGAGCTGGCGGAGCATGGTCCCGATCGTCGGGACGTCCGGCTTCAGCTCGGGCATCGGCGGGGTGTTGGGATTGGCGTAGACGCCCGTCCGCTGGGTGTGCTGGCCCGTATACATCACCGCCCGCGACGGACCGCAGGGGCTGGTGTTGACGTGGTAGTTGGCGAAGGAGACGCCGCGCGCCCGCAGCCAGTCGTGGGCGGGCAGGGGAATGGCCGAAGGGATGTCGGCGAACGACCGTTCCTGGTCGTTGACGATCATCAGGATGTTCAGGGGGCGGGCGCGCGGTCCGCGCGCGCGCTTCGGCGAAACCGGCGCCGCGACGGCGGTCGCGGCCGGAGCCGCGGTGGAGGCGGCGACCACGAGGCCGCCGGCGGATAGCACGCTGCGTCTGGTCGGACCTGCGACCATGTCGATCACTCCCCATTCTCTGCGCGCACTGACGGCCCGCTTGAGAATTAAGTTAGCATTCTAACTATTATCAGGCAAGGGCCGCATCCCGGGGTTCACCCGGGCGCGGCCCTCTGTCGCAAGAAAATCTCAGAGGCGCGCCTCGATCCACTCGCACATGACGTCCGTGGCGGTGACGCGGTGCTGCATGGAGTCTTCGAAATAGTGGGCGCCCGGCAGCATGCGCAGGGTCTTGTCCTTCGAGCCGATGAAGTCGTGGATCTTCTGGGCGTCGCTCGGGAACACGCCGGTGTCGGCGCTGCCCTGGACGACCAGCGCGGGCAGGTCGAACTTCTCCAGGTGCGGCTTGCCCTGGCACTTCGAGGTCTCGAGGCTCCACATGTTGAGCCAGGTCTTGATGGTGTTGGCGCGGCCGATGCTGGGCGTCTTGTTCGCGATCGCCGGATGGCCGCGGTAGCAGAGGGGGGTGATCCGGTCGGACGGGTCCAGCGCCGGGTCCATGCAGCGGATGTCGCCCCAGACACGGAACATCGGGAAGATGCGGTCGGGGATGCCGGCCTCGTTCAGGCGGATCAGCTCGGCTTTGGCCCAGTCGGTGATGCGCTGGTTGCGGGCGCGCTGACCGGCGCGGTAGCGTTCGACGAACTCGGCCGAGTAGGGCGGGCCGTTGTCCGGGTTGAACGGGTTCAGGCTTTCGTCGGTGGCGACCGGGTCATTCTCGTCGACCACCGAGGCGTCCATCCAGTCGGTCAGCACCTCCGGACGGCCCTGGTGGGCGTTCAGCGAGATATACAGGTCGGCCCCGGGCAGGCTGGCCAGCACGTCGCGGCCTTCGCCCTTGAGCAGGTCGGCCAGGGTCGGGGCGATGGCTTCCGCCTGGTAGGCGCCCATCAGCGAGCCGCCGCCGGAGTTGCCCAGGATGATGATCTGCTCGACCCCGGCTTCTTCCTTCAACCACTTCATGCCGACGCTGATGTCGATCAGGGCGTGCTCGAGCAGGAACTGGTCCTCGACGCCGCGATAGCGAGTGTTCCAGCCCAGGAAGCCGTAGCCGCGCTCGGCGAAGTAGGGCGCGATGTAGTGCTCGGCGAAGTCGACGTTGTAGTGGGTGGCGATCAGGGCGACCTTCGGGCGCTTGCCCTCGGGGGTCCAGTAGAGGCCCTGGCAGGGATGGCCGCCGGCCTGGATGCGCGGCGCGGTCGCCGAGGGGCGGCCGATGAACTGGCATTCCACGCGGCTCATCATTTCATCTTCGGTCATCCCCGGCTCCTCTCCTCGAACCCTGCGCCTTGGCGGTTGGGCCCGCCGAGGCTATAAACATTAGAAATCTAATTAATTGGCCCGGGCGCGCTCGCCAAGGGCGGAGTGCGATCCATCGTGCAGAAATTCACCGTCCTCAAGGCCGCCGCCGCCCCGTTTCCGCAGACCCACGTCGACACCGACAAGATCATCCCAGCCCGCTACATGACCACCGTCTCCCGGAAGGGGTTGGGCAAGCGGCTGTTCGCCGAGGCGCGCTACGACGAAGGCGGCAGGGAACGGCCGGAGTTCGTGCTCAACCAGCCAGCCTATCGCCAGGCCGGGATCCTGGTCGCCTACGAGAACTTCGGCTGCGGCAGCTCGCGCGAACATGCGCCCTGGGCGCTGGCCGATTTCGGCATCCGTTGCGTGATCGCGCCCAGCTTCGGGGACATCTTCCGCGCCAACTGCCTGAAGAACGGCATCCTGCTGGTCCACCTGCCGCGGGCGGTCTGCGAACACCTGGTCGCCGTGGCGACGGATCGGGCGGGCGAGGCGTTCGCCGTCGACCTGGAGCAGCGGCGGATCACGCTGCCGGACGGCGAGGTGGTCGTCTTCGAGATCGCCGCGCCCGATCGTGAGGCGCTGCTGACCGGCGCGGACGAGATCATCCGCAGCCTGCGTCATGAGGATCGGATCAGCGCCTATGAAGCGAGGCTGGCGGGCGAGGCGAGGTAGCGACGGACGTCGACGATGCGGCCGGCCAGGGCGGCGGCGGCGGCCATCGCCGGGCTCATCAGATGGGTTCGGCCTCCCCGACCCTGGCGCCCCTCGAAGTTGCGGTTGCTGGTCGAGGCGCAGCGTTCGCCGGGGCCGAGTTTGTCCGGATTCATGCCGACGCACATCGAGCAGCCCGGCTCGCGCCATTCGAAGCCGGCGGCCTTGAACACCTGGTCCAGGCCCTCGGCCTCGGCCTGCTGCTTGACCAGGCCCGAGCCTGGCACGACCAGGGCTCGGATCCCCTCGGCGACGCGTCCGCCGGCCAGGCCGATCACTTCGGCGGCGGCGCGCAGGTCCTCGATGCGGCTGTTGGTGCAGCTGCCGATGAACACCCGGTCGATCGTCAGGCCATCCATCGCCATGCCGGGACGCAGGCCCATGTAGGTCAGGGCGCGTTCGGCGGCCATGCGCTGCTCGCCGTCGCGCAGGGCGGCCGGGTCGGGCACGACCTCAGTCACGGCGACGGACTGATCGGGCCGTGTGCCCCAGCTGACCAGCGGCGCGATCGCGGCGGCGTCGACGACGATCTCGCGATCGAAACGCGCGTCCGGGTCGCTGCGCAGCGTTCGCCAACGGGCGACGGCCTCGGTCCAGGCGACGCCGGTCGGAGCGCCGGGGCGGCCCTTCAGGTAGGCGAAGGTGGTCTCGTCCGGGGCGACCAGGCCCGCGCGCGCGCCGGCCTCGATGGTCATGTTGCAGAGGGTCATGCGGCCCTCCATCGACAGGCCCTCGACCGCCTCGCCGGCGTATTCGACGACATGGCCGACGCCGGCGTCGCCGCCGCAGGCCGCCACCACCGCCAGGGCGATGTCCTTGGCCGTCACGCCGAAGCCGGGCTGGCCTTCGATGCGGACCCGCATGTTCCTCGACTTCTTCTGGCGCAGGGTCTGGCTGGCCAGGACGTGTTCGATCTCGCTGGTGCCGATGCCGTGGGCCAGGGCTCCGAAGGCGCCGTGGGTCGAGGTGTGGCTGTCGCCGCAGACGATGGTCATGCCGGGCAGAGTGCGGCCCTGCTCGGGCCCGACCACATGGACGATGCCGTTGCGCGGATCGCCCATGGCGAACATCTGGAAGCCGTGGGCCTTGGCGTTGGCCTCCAGGGTCGCGACCTGGATGCGCGCATCCTCGTCGACCAGGGCCGACAGTCCTTGGGACTGACCCTCTGTCGGGACGTTGTGGTCGGCCATGGCCAAGGTCCGCTCGGGACGGCGGACGGTCTGGCCGCGCTGGGCCAGCCCGTCGAAGGCCTGGGGCGAGGAGACCTCGTGCAGCAGGTGCAGGTCGACGTAGATCAGCGTATCGCCGGCATCCTCGACGACGACATGGTCGTCCCAGATCTTGTCGTAGAGGGTGCGGCTCAAGGGGTCACCGGCGCGAAACGGACGGACAGGGGGCGACGGCGTCGACGCGGATTTCGAAGCAGTCGCCGGCTGAAACGGGAATCATGGGGCCGAGGGCGCCGGAGAGGACGACCTCGCCGGCGCGGACCGGAACGCCGCGCGCGGCGGCGGCGCGGGCCAGCCAGCACAGCGCCAGCAAGGGCCCGCCGAGGCAGGCGGCGCCGGCTCCTGTCGAGACCTCCTGGCCGTCGCGGGTCATGCGCATGACAGCGGCGGTCGGGTCGAAGCTCGCCAGGGACAGGCGCTGACTCCCCAGGGCGTAGCGGCCGGCCGAGGCGTTGTCGGCCACGGTCTCGCGAAGGCCGATGCGCCAGTCGAGCACCGCGCTGTCCACGATCTCGGCGGCGACCACGGCGTGATCGACATACGAGGCGGCGCGGTCGGGCGTGAGGTCTTCGGGCAGGTCGCGGGCGACGACGAAGGCGATCTCCGCCTCGATGCGCGGCTGGGCCAGCGGGCGGGTCGAGACCTCGGCTTGGCCCGACACGTCCATGTCCGCGAACAGGAAGCCGTAGTCCGGCTCGTCCACGTTCAGCTGCGCCTGGACGGCGGCCGAGGTCAGGCCAATCTTGCGGCCGGTGACCGTCCCGCCTTCGCCGAGGCGACGCTCGACGTTCAACCGCTGCACCCGATAGGCGGCCTCCGCGTCGGCGAGGCCAGCCAGCTCGGCGGGATCGATCTGGGCGACGGACAGGCGCGCCCGCCACAGCGCCGCGGCGGCGCAGTCCTCCACCTCCTGGGACGTCATGTCAGCCGACCGCCCGGCCGCGTCCGGCCCAGTAGGGTTCGCGCAGCTCGCGGCGCAGGACCTTGCCCGAGGCGTTGCGGGGCAGGGCTTCGACGAAGTCCACGGCCTTGGGGGTCTTGTAGCCGGCGATGCGGGCGCGGACCCAGGCGATGACGGCTTGAGCGTCCGGCTCGGCGCCGGCGGCGGGGACGACGACGGCGCGGACCTCCTCGCCCCATCGGTCGGACGGCACGCCGATGACGGCGACGTCGGCGACGCCGGGACAGCCGAAGATCGCGTTCTCGACCTCGGCCGGATAGACGTTCTCGCCGCCGGTCACGATCATGTCCTTGAGGCGGTCGTGCACGTAGAAGAAGCCCTCGGCGTCCTGGTAGCCGGCGTCGCCGGTGCGCAGCCAGCCGCCGTCGATCAGGGTTTCCGCCGTCGCCTCGGGGCGGTTCATGTAGCCCTTCATCAGCGTGCCGCCGCGCAGCTGGATCTCGCCGACCTCGCCGACCGCCAGCTCCCGGCCGTCCAGGCCGGCGATCCGGGCCTCGACGCCCGGCCAGGGCTTGCCGCAGGACAGCAGCTTGTCGGGCTGGTGCGCCGAGGGGGCCAGGAAGGTGCCGGCCGCGGCCGACTCGGTCATGCCGTAGAACTGCACGAAGCCGCAGCCGAAGCGCGCCTGCGCCTCGCGCAGCGTCGCCTCGCCGATCGGAGAGGAGCCGTAGCCGATGGTGCTGAGGCTGGAGAGGTCGGCGCCGGCGATCTCGGGCGCCTGCAGCATCATCTGGATCATCGAGGGCGCCAGGAAGATCTGGGCCACCTTCTCCGCCTCGATGAGGCGCAGCACTTCGCCGGCGTTGAACTGCTCCAGCACGATCACCCGGCAGCCGTGCGCCAGGCCCATCAGGCTGACGTTGAACCCGGCCACGTGGAACAAGGGCATGACGATCAGCAGGGCGTCGCCGGAGGGGTAGTTGAAGCCTTCGACCTGAGGGCTGATCTTCAGGAACTCGCCATAGGCGGCGTTGGTCAGCTGCACGCCCTTAGGCCGGCCGGTGGTGCCGGAGGTGTAGAGCTGCAGCAGGTCGTCCTCGGGCCGGGCCGGCGCGAGCGGAGCCGGGTCGGAGACCGTCGCGGCCAGGACGTCGTAGCTGCGATAGCCTGCCGCTGCGCCGCCGATGCTGACCACCGCCGGCGCCTCGGCCAGCTGGGCCAGGGCGTCGGTCGCCAGCCCGGCCTGGTCCGGCGTGATGAACAGGAGCCGCGCGCCGCTGTCCTCCAGGATGAAGGCGATCTCCTGTGGCGACAGGCGGAAGTTCACCGGATTGAGGCATGCGC